>DVDZ01000049.1 GCA_015296025.1 Thermosynechococcus sp. M46_R2017_013 | reverse complement strand
TCCTGATTTACGGCATGCCCCTTGGCGACTACCTTTCAGCCGCGGGCGTCACCTGTCGCATTAGCTCTTGGCAAAGGCAGTGCGATCGCTCGTTTCCTTTGCGGGGTAAGCTGACCAGCTCTTACATTGTCTCTGCTCTTGCAAAAACAGAAGCGGTTGCCAGCGGTTTTGACGAAGCAATCCTCCTCAATGATCAGGGGAAAGTCTGCGAAGCCACAGGCATGAATCTCTTTCTAGTGCGGGAAGGCCAACTGATTACCCCCAGTGTGGATCAGGATATTCTTGAGGGGATTACCCGCCGCAGTGTGATTGAACTGGCAGCAGCAGCCGGCGTCAAGGTCATTGAGCGCCCCGTGGATCGCACGGAACTCCTCATTGCCGATGAAGTTTTTTTAACCGGCACGGCTGCGCGAATTGTGCCCGTCAGTCGCATTGAGACCTATACACTGCCTAGCGATCGCCCCTTGACACTCCAACTGCAAAAACAATTACAGGCAATCGTTGAAGGTCGAGAGCCACAGTATCGCCACTGGATTGATGTCATTGCGCTTTAGCCCAACTGGCTGTTATCCACTCATGTGAGGTACTTGCAGAGGCTCAATTCCGTTCCTTTAGGGTTCCAATAGACCTCATCAAAAATGGCATAGATTAAAAATAAGCCCCGACCACATTCACAGTCGGCGGCTGGCAACAATTCATCCGCAGTCTCAGAAACATTACTGGGCGGTGAGAAGCCGTCCCCCTGATCCGTAATTACCCACCAGCATTGATCAGGGGAAAAGGTATAACGGACAGAAACCAGCTTTTCGGGGTTGAGTTGATTGCCGTGCCGAGCCGCATTGACCAGGGCTTCTTGGAGGCCTAGCCTAATTTCATCTTTGTACTGGGGGGGGAAGATCACTCAACAGAATTTCTAAAACAGGTTGAAGAAAAAGTGTTGAGGGAAATGCTAGGGTTTGCCATTGAGGTGCAACGTACATTAACGTCATAGACGGCATAACCCGCGAAGAATAACTGGGCAGCGGGATACAGATCCGAGACTAGTCAGAGTCATTGGCGGATAACCGAACCCCTCCACCTCTAGCTTAGCAAGGGAGTTGTTGCTCGCACAACCGCTACTTGGACTACCCATACTTCAGTCAACTAGTGCAGGCGATCGCCAAAATAGCGGCGGTAAAGATCACAGCGCACCTGAGCTAAATTTCCCTCTAGGGTAATCAGTCCCAAACTGTGGAGCTTAAAGCCAATGGTGCTATCAACAAGACTGCCCTTGTCCGCTTGGAGAATCTCCCTAAAGGCGGGCACGAGGTCTTCCTGCTGCTGGAGATGCCACCACTGTCGCCGCAGGTGATCGCGATATAACCCCGTTTCTGAGGCAGCGTTAGCGATTAACTCTTGCCACGAAAGCTCTTGGCGAGCAAGGTGGTACAGGCTAAGACGAATGAGATAGGGATGTCCCCCCACCAAGTGCTGAAGTTCTTGAAGTTGTGCCTCTGAAAGGTTGAGACCGTGGAGGCGACACAATTCGGCAATTTGTTCTTGATTGAACTCAGGGAGGTCAACCGCTAAGCCAACGTTAAAGGGGGACTGGTTAATGTCCAAGGGAATATAAACTTCGGTGCCATGAACCACAATCAGGCGAAGGTTACGCCAAATATCGCGATTTTTGCCCTCTTCATGCCATGCCCGCAACAGGCCAAAAAAGTCACTGGCCACGTTGGGATATTCAAACACCCGATCCACTTCATCTAGTCCCAGAACCAGGGGGCGACTCTCAAATCGTGTCCCCGCTTTTTGACAGTTGGGTAAAAGATACTCCTCAAAATAAGCTGTGCAGTTGTATTTGCTGCCGAAGATGTCATCCCAATACTCATTGAGGCGGTTTTCTAGCCCTAGTCGCCGCCCGACACTGGCACAGAGCCAACGCAGTAGTTTTTCCAAATCGCTGAACACTTGAGCATCTGCCAGTTGGAAACTGAGGGGGACAGTGCCATAGCCCTCTTGGGTGGCGCGGTAGAGGAGCCTTGCCATCAGTGAGGTTTTGCCCATTTGGCGGGGGGCTTTGATGCGAATGAGGGAGCCAGGTTGCAAGAGGGTTTCGCGACAGCGCTGCTCAATCGGAGGTCGCTCAATATAAAAAGCCGAGGCCACTTCCACTTGACCTTCGGGGAGTTCTGGCTCCGCCACGGGAACGGGAGCACCATCCCTCACCAATGGGTCGGCTGGAGCGGGTTCAGCAATAGTTTCTTGGGCGGACTCGCTACTGATGGCCACAGGGGCTGTCGTGGCATTCACTAAGTCGAGAATCTCTTGCAGCAATGGGTCGGTATCCGCTGGCGATCGCCAGAAGCGCTGTTGCAGTCGATGCAAATACCCCCGCAGCTCATAGTTCAAGGGCATATCGAGGGGAAAATTCACCCGTACAGGCAAGATAAAGGGACGGCGATCGCTCCTTTGGGCTTGCAACTGTTTGACGGTGCGGACTTCTTCAAGCACCATTTCACTTTGAGCTGCTGTTTGCGAAAGTAACAGAACAAAGAAATCACACCGCTTTAGCTCCTGATCAATCCGCTGCGCCCATGCCTCCCCAAGGCGGATACTTTGGCTGGCCATAAAGGGTTGGTGCCCTGCTTTTTGCAACACCGCTTGGAGGGCACTTGCCAACTGCAAATCGGTACCGTTACTGGAGTGACTGATGAACACATGGCGACCTTGGTTGGCAGGGACTGCGGTGGCAGCCGGTGTAGAGAAGAGCGGTTTGGCTTCAGTGGCTTGCAGTGGGGAAACAGAAGGCGGCGGAGCAGACGGCATCGTAGCAGCCCCCTCATCCTTCCTTGGCGATCGCCAGAGGTCTTGAACGGGCGTTTTTAGTAATTTACCAAGGCGAACCCAAAAGGATTTGGGCACCTCCACCTGTTGCAAACTGGCAAGGGCATCGGTAGCCGTAGCAAAGCGCTCGTAAGGGGAAGGATGAATTAGCTTGTTAACAAACTGCACTAGGCGATCGCCCACCGGTTCAGCCGCTTGCCAACACCAATAGCCGTAGGGATCTTGAGTGAGTTGCAGGGGATTTAACCCCGTCAAAGCCTGTACAGCCACCATTCCCAAGGAGTAGAGATCACTGGCTGGCCGAGGACGACCTTGGGCTTGTTCCGGTGCCATATACCCCGGTGTACCAATGGCAATCGTCTGGGGATGGGTCTCTCCCACTAAGGTGCCGCCGCCAATAGAAACCCCCATTTCCTTCACTGCCCCAAAATCAATGAGGACTAGGCGCTGATCCGCTTGGCGACGAATTAGGTTATCGGGTTTAATATCGCGGTGAATAACACCACATTGATGAACAAAAGCTAGAATTCCTAACGCATCTTGAAGTAACTCAATCACCCGTGCCGCCGGCCAAGCGCAGCCCGGCAACAATTCCTGCCGTAGGACTTGACCCTCGATAAAATCTTGAACAAGGTAAAACTCGTTGTCTTCCTCAAAGTAGGCCAGGAGGCGGGGGATTTGCTCATGGCTACCCAGCCGCTCTAGAATTTGTGCCTCCCGTTGAAAGAGCGATCGCGCCAAGGGGAGAAACGCTGTATCGGTACGGGCGGGTCGCAGGTACTTGACAACGCATTTGGCACGAATGGGACGGTGAACATCCTCAGCAAGAAACGTTTGGCCAAAGTTCCCCGCTCCCAAGACTCGAAGTAGTTTATAGCGCCCGCCTAGGGTTTTCCCAATCATGGTTAATGTGTGGTTTTGCTGCTCGTTGTTGATATTTGTTGATATATCTTGGCATAGGCGCTTTCTTTTTCCCCACTGCAGACCCCCTGGCTAAGTTGAGCAAGGGTTACTTCTCTAGGTTAAGGGGGATAATTTGACCAAAGAGGCCGAGGCTCCAGACCCTTTGAATGGGCAATTCTGTTACAAAGAGGGTCGCCACCCCCAAGTTGTAGACTTGGGTGTTGTAACTAATGTAGCGTTCGATCGCCTCTGCAGGACGGGACTCCAGTTGCTCGCAAAATTCCAAGGCCAGCATGGCGATCGCCCCATCCCGCTTGAGGATCTCTGGACACACTTGGGTTAAAAGGAACGTGTTAATTTCCGTTGCAGCGTGTTGCTGATAATCGGCGGGGGTGGGATTGGTGAAACAGGCAACAGTGAGGGTTAAAGCCAGAAAGGCACCGCCCCCCCACCAGAGAGGGCGTGCTATAACTTGGGAAACAAGGGGCACTTTCATGGTAGAGGTCTCTATGCTATGCTAGAAGACTAGCTCAGGAAATACGGCGAGCGTCGCCAAGTGGTTAAGGCAGTGGATTGTGGTTCCACCATTCGTGGGTTCGAGTCCCATCGCTCGCCCTTGATTCTAGTGGATGATATACCGAGCGGATGGGTTCGTGGCACAACGACGACTGTGGGAATGTTTTGTCCTGTTGTTGAGTCTGCTACTGGTTGCCTGTGGCGGTGATGTACCCCGCCAAGGGGATCACAGGATTGTCATTGGTACCACGGCTCGCCTGCGCACCCTCGACCCCGCTGATGCTTACGAAAATTTGGCGGGACTACTGCTGTTTAACTTGGGCGATCGCCTCTACACCTATGACGGCAAAAATCTTATTCCCCAACTGGCCACGGCGTTACCTGAGGTGAGTGAGGATGGCCTGACTTACCGCATTCCCTTGCGGCGAGGGGTTCGCTTCCACGATGGCACCCCCTTTAATGCAGCGGCGATGGCCTTTTCCCTTGAGCGGTTTATGAATAGTGGCGGTCAGCCCGCCTCCCTCTTGGCGGGACGAGTTAAAGACATCAGAGCAATCACTGACGATTTACTGGAAATTCGCCTTAGGGAACCCTTTGTTGCCTTTGTGCATCTGCTGGCCTTTAGTGGGTTGTGCGCTGTTTCCCCTGCGGCGTACAGGGCAGCCGGCAATGGGTTTTTGCCAGCACAGTTCGTTGGCACTGGTCCCTATCGCTTGGTGCAGTATGGTAGCGATGGTGTGCACTTGGAACCCTTTGCGGACTATTGGGGCAGCAAACCGCAAAATGCCGGCATTCGCTTGCAAATCTTCTCCAGCAGTGCCAATCTTTACAATGCCTTTCGCACTGGCGCTGTGGATGTGGCAATCGGCGCTCTAGATCCCAATCAAATGCGTGCCCTTAAGGCTGAAGCTGCAACAAAACACTGGCAGGTGGTCACAGGAGCAGGCAATGTGGTCACCGTCTTGAGTATTAACTTGCGGCAACCACCTTGGAATCAATTGGCGGCACGGCGGGTTTTGGCGGCCAGTGTCAATCGTCAACGTCTTACGGAACGGGTTTTTTTGGGGGAAGCAGAACCCCTGTACTCGTTGGTGCCCAGTTTATTTGCTGTGAGTGAACCCGTCTTTCGCGATCGCTATGGAGACGGTCAGTCTAGCCAAATAGACCACTGGCTGCAAAAGACAACCATTTCACCACAGCAGCCTTTAGTGGTTAACCTTTGGTACCGGGCCAATGTGCCCAGTAATGTGCTGGCGGCAACGGTGATTAAAGCTTCATTGGAGCGGGATTTGGGCGATCGCGTTCAAGTGCAATTGGACAGTGCCGACGCTGCGACAATCTACCGCAATTTAGAAAGTGGAGCCTATCCTTTGGTCTTGCTTGACTGGTACGGTGATTTTTACGATGCCGATAACTACTTGGAACCTTTCCTCAGTTGCGATCGCGGTTCTGTGAAAACGGGCTGCGAAAGTGGTGCCAGTGCCGCTTGGGGATCGTTTTTCTACAGTCCTGAGGCCAATGAGCTGATTGTTGCCAGTCGCCGTGAGGCGGATCCCCAACGCCGTAGGGCGCTATTGCGTCAGCTCAGGAACTCAATGCTGAGGCTGTGGCCTTCTTGCCTTTATGGCAGAGTCAAACCACTCTCTTCGCCCAGCCCAATGTGCAGGGTCTCGCCCTTAATGTCAATCAACTGTTTGCCTTTGCCCCCCTTCAAAAAGACCAATGAATCCCCGCAAACAACGCTTGGATAGTCTCCTTGTGGAGCGGCACCTGTGTGAAAGCCGTCAGCAGGCGCAGCGCTGGATTCGAGCCGGCCAAGTCCAAGTGAATCACGTGCCCATTGACAAACCGGGGACGTTGGTTGCGGCGGATGCCTCAATTCAGATCAAGGCTAAATCCCCCTATGTCTCCCGCGGCGGTGAAAAGCTCGCCCATGCCCTAGGGGTCTTTCCTGTGGTGGTGCGCGATCGCGTGTGTTTGGATGGAGGCATTTCCACAGGGGGATTTACAGACTGTCTGCTGCAAGCGGGAGCCAGACTTGTCTATGGCGTTGACGTTGGCTATGGGCAGGTGGACTGGAAGCTGCGCCAAGACCCGCGTGTTATTTTGAAGGAACGCACCAACCTGCGCTATCTTACGCCTGCTGATCTGTACAGCGATGATGCACCCCGACCAAATCTCGGTGTGGTGGATGTTTCCTTTATTTCGCTGATTAAAGTTTTACCCGCGCTCTGGGAATTGCTCCTACCGCCGCGAGAATTGATTGCCTTAGTTAAACCACAGTTTGAAGTGGGGCGCGATCGCCTAGGCAAAAATGGTGTAGTGCGCGATGCCAAGGCACGTCAAGAAGCGGTGGCTCAGGTGATAGCAGCAGCCGAGGCTTTGGGTTGGCAGTGCCACGGTGTGACTCCCTCGCCAATTTTAGGGCCTGCGGGCAATCAGGAATTTCTTGCCTACTTTTCCTGTGGTTCTGTGGAGAATGCTTCCCCGCAAAACAAGATGGTATCATCCTCCTGACAAAAATCCCGCTCTTTCGAGAATGCAGCAAGTGGCACCGTTAATCCCCCCTTGGGCAAAGTGGCTCAATGGCATCTTTTTACTCTGCCTAGGGCTGGGTATTCTTGCCTTTTGTGGCTATCTTTACTCCTTTCGCGACACGTTAGGACTATATGCACCATTTCTCTTTCAGGCGGCAATTACGACGTTTCTAATCTCAGTCTTTAGTTTGCTTTTGGCGGTGATCTTGGGGGCGATCGCCACCTGGGCAAGGTTACATCCTGCCCGTCCATTGCGTTGGCTCAGTACGGTTTATATTGAATTCGTGCGGGGTACCCCTACACTGGTGCAACTGCTCGTTTGGGGCTTTGGCATTGGTGGCCTCTTAAGTCAGTGGGGGTTTGATCCTCGCCAAATTGCCTTTGATGTCATGACTGTGCTGCAAAGTAACCGCCTTGTGTCACCCCTGTTTAACTACATTTTCTACGGCATTCTTGGCTTGGGCTTTAACTACGGTGCCTACTTGAGCGAAGTCTTTCGCAGTGGCCTAGAGGGAGTTCCCAAGGGACAAACGGAAGCAAGTCTCAGTTTGGGGCTCTCAGATCGACAAACCCTATGGCGGATTATTCTGCCCCAAGCCATTGTGATCATCTTGCCCCCCTTTACCAATAACTTCATTACGCTGATGCAGGACTGCGCTCTGCTGGTGGTCATTGGCGTTCCAGAGCTGCAAAACACGACCAGCACCTTTGCCAATCCGATTACAGATCCGCAGCGGAAGCTCTTTGTCTATGTTTTGGGCGCGATGTTCTACTTTGCCCTCTGTTTTCCCCTGTCACGGCTTTCTCGCCTCCTGGAGCGGCGGTGGCAGCGATCAGCTATTTCATAATCAAAACCGTTATGAGTATGATATAGTAGGCGTAGCTGTTAAAAAATGTGAACAGCCCTATTCAACCTGTCGTAGTTAGGAGTACGAGGTTTATGTCTGACTGTCTGCGCGTGGGTCAGCCCGCCCCTGATTTTGAAGCAGTTGCTGTTTATGACCAAGAGTTTAAAACCATTAAACTCTCGGACTATCGCGGTAAATACGTGGTTCTCTTTTTCTATCCTTTGGACTTTACCTTTGTCTGCCCCACGGAAATTGTTGCCTTTAGCGATCGCTACGACGAATTTGCTAAGCTGAACACCGAAATCCTTGGCGTGTCTGTGGATAGCCAGTTCTCCCACTTGGCTTGGACGCAAACCGATCGCAAAGCTGGGGGTGTCGGCGATCTCAAATATCCCCTTGTTTCCGACCTCAAGAAAGAAATCAGTACTGCCTACAACGTGTTGACCGAAGAAGGGGTAGCCCTGCGCGGTCTTTTTATCATTGACAAAGAAGGGATTATCCAACACGCAACAATCAACAACTTGGCCTTTGGCCGTAACGTTGACGAAACCCTGCGGGTACTGCAAGCCATTCAATATGTTCAAACTCACCCCGACGAAGTCTGCCCTGCGGGCTGGCAACCCGGTGACAAAACCATGAACCCTGACCCCGTCAAATCCAAAGTCTATTTTGAAGCGGTGGGCTAATTGCCCCTCTTTCTCAGACTGATCTGTGCACCGAACCTGCCCATGGGGTGGGTTCTTTTTGTCTCCCTCAGACCTGTCAGAAGACGCTAGGGTGGAAGAAGGACCCTTTGCCAAATAGGGAGGCAAACATGACGGTCGATCGCCGCCTGCTGCAAGCTGTAGAAACACTGGGGTACCGGGTTACCGCCGGGGATGTGGCGGGGACGGCAGGCTTGCCGCTGCAAACGGCTGAAAAAGGATTAATGACCTTGGCTGCCGATGTCGGCGGAACACTCCAAGTGGCTGAAAGCGGTGATATTGCCTACGTCTTTCCCAGAAATTTTCGCAGTATCCTGCAAGCCAAGTACTGGCAACTGCGGCTGCGGGCAGTGGCGCAGAGGGTTTGGGGTGTTGTTTTTTATCTAATTCGCATTTCCTTTGGCATTTTTCTTATTCTTTCGATTGTTCTGATTTTCCTAGCGATCGCCATGATTTTGATTGCCCTTTCCAGTCAAGGGCGAGACAGTGACGATCGCGGTCGAGGGAACACTTGGGGGGGCGGTGGCATTCATTTTTGGGTCTTTCCTGACTTTTGGTACTTCTTTGGTGATCCGTCGCTGCGGCGATCGCCCCCCTCGTCCCAAGACAATGGCGAGGAGATGAACTTCTTTGAGGGGGTTTATTCTTTCCTTTTTGGCGATGGCAATCCCAATGCTGACTTGGAAGAACGCCGCTGGCAACTCATTGGCCAAGTCATCCGCAACAATGGCGGGGCGGTCACCGCAGAGCAAATTGCCCCCTATCTCGATTTAGACACCGATCCGGGGGACGACGAGTGGTATATGCTGCCCGTGCTGACCCACTTTAATGGCCGCCCCGAAGTCACGGAGACAGGGCAGATTATCTATCGCTTTCCTGAGTTACAAACAACGGCTCAAACTCGCAAAGATCAGCGGCAAACGCTTCCCCCGATCTTGGAAGAACGCCTCTGGCACTTTAGTCGCGCCCCCTCTTGGCAAATTATGGTGGCCATTGGCTTGGGCTGTATTAACCTCATCGGGGCACTGATGTTGTGGTACCTGTTGGGAGATGGGGCGATCGCCCAACAACTGGGGGGACTGGTGGCCTTTGTAGCCTCCATCTTTTGGATTTTGCTGGGCTATGGCCTTGGCTTTTTGGGAATTCCCCTGGGGCGTTACTACTGGTTGCTATGGCAAAACCAACGCATTCGCGATCGCAATGCCCGCCGCTACCATTACGCCAATCTCCTAGCCAATCCCACACCGCAGTTACGTGCTAAATTACGGGCGGCTCAAGCCTACGCCCAGCAGCGGCAAATCCATGAGCAGGATGTTATTTATCGCTCAGATCAGGATTTAGTCGAGCAGGAACTCGCCCAATCGGAAGCCATTGATCGCGAGTGGTTACGCCGCCTGGAATCGGAGTAGATCATGACCTGCTCTGCCCGACGCCTCGCGGCTGCCAGAGGGGATCTCGAGGCCATTCAAGCCCTCCTAGGGGCGGCGCTTGCGCCTCAGGGAATCGCCGTAACCGTACACCAGCGGCGCGAATGTCTGTTGTTGCGCCTCCAGTGTCCGACAGCTGTTGCTGCTGCGATTGTGCTAACGCTACTTGCTCGCGAACTAATCTCTTGGCCAAGCTACGCCCACAGCAACATCCTGATCACGGCCTACCAAGACAGCAAGGAACGCTGGCAAGAGGTACTAGATCTCACGCATCCCCATGAGTTGCAACGCCTTGCCAAGGGTGGGCATCTGCGCCAGAACCTCGCGCTCCCCCGCAAGGAAGAGTTTGGCATTCCCGTACAACCCCTCAGCCCCAGAGATTGGCAAGTGATCGCAGCGGGATTCGGTCTATCGCTTCTCCTTTTGGCATCAGAGCAAGTAACCTTTTTACTCAGTCCGCTGATTACCCTTGTCCATGAGATGGGTCATGCAGTGATGGCGTGGCTCTTTGGTTATGCGGCAGTGCCCGCCTTTGATTTTCGCTATGGTGGCGGCGTCACCCTCCACGGCGATCGCGCGGGGGGCATTGTGCTGCTCATTTATACAGGATTGCTGGCCTTGGCCTATTTCTACCGTCACCATCGCCTTACTCTGGCTTGCCTTGGGGTCTTGACGCTGCTTTATACCCTTGTGGCCTTCACTCCCGTCCATGAAATGCTTTTTGTGGCGATGGGGCATGGCTTCGAGCTCATCTTTGCAGTGATTTTTCTCTACCGTGCCCTTAGTGGTTGGGGGTGTCGCTATCCAATTGAACGCCCCCTCTACAGTATGGTCGGATTTTTCATCGTGTTTTTTAACATGCGCTTTGCTTGGCAGTTGCAGTTTAATCCTGTGTTTCGGGAGATGTACCTAATGGGCAAAGGGGGGATGGATCACGATTTTGTTCGTCTGGCCCGCGATTTTTTCCATACCGATTTAGCAACCGTCGTTGGCTTCTATGGCTTTTTTGTGGTTCTAACACCGGCGATTGCCTTCCTACTCTATCGCTATCGCCAGCTCATGGTGTATCTGTTTGTCCGCCTTTTTATTTTTGAGGGCGAGAGCCACCGCCGCAGGCGCCAAACTGGGAGAAGATAGAAATGGCAAAACATTGGGAATTGCTCAGAAATGTCCCTAACCGTTGGAGCGATCGCCCCTACTTTTGAACTCCCAGACGCCAGGGGGCAGACTGTGCGCTTGGCCGATTTTCAGGGTCAGTGGCTGATTCTCTACTTTTATCCCCGCGATAATACCCCTGGCTGTACCAAGGAAGCCTGTACCTACCGCGATGTCACTCCTGTCTTGGGGGAGCGCAACGTTGTGGTTCTCGGCATCAGCCCGATAGTGTTGCCTCCCACGCCAAATTTCAGCAAAAGCTCAACTTGCCCTTTCCCCTGCTGTCAGACGCAGACGCCAGCGTTGCCCAAGCCTATGGCAGCTACGGTCCGAAAAAGTTCATGGGCAAGGAATACCTTGGTGTTTATCGGGATACGTTTATCATTGATCCTGCGGGCAAAATTGCGGCCATTTATCGGCGCGTCAAACCCGATGCTCATGTTGCACAAGTGCTAGCGGATCTGGAGCGGCTACAGGGGTGAACTGGTTTTGGCGAATTGCCCGTTTTTTCTTGAAACGGGTGTGGCGACATCCCTTTGTTGCTGTCTCGGTGATTGCCCTGACGGCGGGCGATCGCCTGATTCTCATTCAGCGCCGCGATACAGGGCAATGGTCGCTACCCGGTGGCATGATGGATTGGGGGGAAACAATTCTCGATGCAGGGGCACGGGAGCTGGCTGAGGAAACCGGACTGCACCTTAAACACTTTGAAGGCCTCGTGGGAGTTTATTCTGACCCGCGGCGAGATCCCCGCGTTCATGCTGTGTGTATTGCCATTGCCGCCCGCGTTGTCGGTGAGCCAAAGGTTTTGGATGTCAAGGAAGTGTGTGCGGTACAGGCGTTTCCCCTGAGCGACCTCCCCTTAGCCCATCTCGCCCACGACCATGCCCAACAGTTACAAGACTATTTGAGTGGAAATTTGGGATTGACTTAGACGTTCCGCAGATGCAACTTCCTTTTCCAAACCATGAGCAGTGAAAAGTAGGGCAAAGTTAAGGTCGGAAAGTCCGTAAGGGGGGTGTAGATTTGCTGTTTCGGCGTTGTTGCCCAGCTCACCACTGCTGCCTGTTCCAAGAGGCGGTGTTCCTGGAGCCACTGCCAGGCCTGACCATAGACCGATCGCACCTTCATTAAAACCATTACTTCCGCCCACGCCCACACCTGGGCTAACTCCTCCACATGGTACATCGCCGGCAAAATTGCTAGGCGATCGCTCCCCAAGGTCAGGGGCACCCCCAAACTGGCCGCTGCTGCCAAGGGCGAGCAAACCCCTGGAATGGCCTCAATCTGGACGTGGGGGGCAAGGGCTTGGACGGCTGCCGCCAGATAGGAAAACGTACTGTAGAAACTGACATCTCCTTCGGAGACAAAAACCACATCAGTGCCCTGAACGAGGTATGCATAAACTTGCTCTGCCGCCTTTTGCCATGCCTGTTCTAAAACCGCTTGCTCAAGAACATAGGGAAACTCCAAGGGAAGGCAGGTTTGCCAGGGTTCTTTGTAGCCGGCAATTACCTCCTCCGCGATGCCACGTCGTCCCCCTAGTCCTGCGGGAAAGGCAATCACCCTTGCTTGCTGGAGACGCCGCCAGCCCTTGAGGGTAATGAGTTCGGGGTCTCCTGGTCCTACGCCAATGCCGCAGAGGGTGACCATCAGCCCCATCCCCACCAGTGTCCCAGTTGATAGACACTGCCACTCACAACCCATGCCATCCCTAGGGCATAGAGGGTAGCAAAAAGACTAAACTGCCAGCGTTTTGATTCACTCCAGAGCGTAGCAAGGGTACTGAGACAGGGGGTGTACAGGAGCGTAAAGAGCATAAAGCTATAGGCCTGTAGGGGCGTCAACTCCTGGGCGATCGCCTGCTGTAACGCCGTACCTGAGAGGTGATAAATCACTGCTAACGCGCCAATGACAATCTCCTTGGCCACAAAGCCAACGATCAGGGCAATCGTTAGGGCGGGTGTAATGCCTACGGGTGCCAGCAGGGGTTGCAAAGCGGTACCTAGTTGCCCTGCCCAAGTTTGAGGACTCGACGGCGTAGCGTTTAAGGGCAAATGGGTCAAGGCCCACACCACCAAGACACCAATCATAATAAAGCCCGTTGCCCGCGCGAGGAAATGGTGCACCTCTCCCCATGCCCGCAGGAGCACCTGTTGCCCCGTTGGCCAGCGATAGGGGGGCAGCTCCAGCAAAAAGGGATCCGTGTTGGGGAAGTACCCCTGAAAACAGAGCGCCGTAAGCAAGGCCGCCAGAATACTCCAGCCATAGAGGGAGACAAGGACGGCTGCCCCCCACTGCGGCGGAAACAAACAGGCAATGAGAAACACAAACACCTGTAGCCGCGCCGAACAAAGGGAAAAGGGAATAACCAGCATCGTCAGCAGCCGCAGTCCCGGCGAGCGAATAATGCGAGTCGCCATCAGGGCAGGGACATTGCAGCCAAAGCCCATTAAGCTGAGGACAAAACTGCGCCCATCCAAGCCCAAACGAGCCATCAAACCATCCATCAGGTAGGCGGCACGGGCAAGATAGCCACTGTCCTCGACAATCGCCATCACAATAAAGAAAATTGTTACTAAAGGCACAAACGCTGCCACCGTCGTCATGCCTCCGTAGATGCCCTCAATGAGCAAACTGCTGAGTAAGGGAGGAAGCCCGGCAAGGAATGGCTCCAATACCTGTCCTTGAAAAGCGTCAAAGGTATCACTGAGCCAGCCTTGCACCCCAAGACCTAACACCCACACCACTTGAAAGACAAGGTATAGCCCCGCAAAAAAGAGGGGGAGTCCCCACAGGGGATGCAGCAACCAGTAATCCAACTGCTCTGTTAGTCTGCGAACGGCGCCACTGGGGAAAGTGACAGTGTCCGCCACTAGAGGCGCGATCGCCTCTGGATCAATCTCTGGCAACAGTGGTCTCAAGAGGGGGGTTGCGGGAATGGGCGCCTCCTTGAGGGCATGACAAATCGTTTCATAGGCCTGCCAGTAGCCACCGCCGTATTTAGCACTGAGCGCCACTACGGGCACCCCGAGGCGATCGCTCAATTTCTCCGTATCAATTTGAATTCCCAGTTGTCGGGCTTCATCGGCCATATTCAGAAGTACGACCATCGGTAGCCCCCAAGTCTGCACCTGCAGCGCCAAGCGCAATTGATGCTCAATTTGACTGGCGTTAAGAATCACCAACACCAGCCGCACCGGCACCTGCTGGAAAAACTCACGCACAATGGTTTCATCAGCAGCCGTCCCCGCCAGATCGTAGATGCCCGGCAAATCCACTAGCTTAACCCTCTCACCATTGAGGGCAATCTCGGCTTCTGCCAAGTCCACCGTAATTCCCGGCCAGTTGCCGACATGGGCACGCGCTGCGGCAAGGCGATTGAAAAATGTGGATTTACCAGTATTGGGGAGGCCGAGAAGGGCGATCGTGCTCGAGGTCATTGGCGGGGTTGCGAGGATTGTAGTTCAAAGGTACCCGTGTCGCCATTATTCAGGGGAATCAGCAGACGACTGAGGAAGCGGCCATCTTCTAATTTATACATATCGAGGTTGTAGCCTAGGCGCTGGCACAGGTTAAAGCAGACTTTAAGGTGCCGTCCGGGGGGCTGATCGAGGCTGGAGGGGGCAAGCCAGTCGAGATGTTCGAGTTGGTGCAGCTTAATGAGTAACTGGGGCTCCACTTCGCCGTTGTCGGTAATGGAGAGTTCTAGCCAAGACTGTATTTTGCCCCCTTGACCTAGGCTTTCGATTTGTTGGCACCAAATGTCAATGCGACCTTGGGAGGGCGATCGCTGGCAGGCAAACAGCAGTAGCTCGTAGAGGATTAACTCCAGCTTATTGATGTCGCCGCTGAGGGTGAGCACGGGCTGATTGTGCACCTGAATCCACAGTTGCTTGCGCTGCTTCCAGTTTTCAATGCGATCCATTACCCGTTTGAGGAGCACAGCTAGACCCGCTGTGTCACTGGCTTTGTCTAGTTGCCACACCTCATGGCTCAAGAGGGGATGGAGGGATTCCAACTGGGTTTGCAAGAGCGTGGCCAACCGCCGCAGCAGTGGATCCACCTCAGGGTGCTGCTGAAGCCATTGCGTCAACTGATTGCAAAAACCCGCCAGTTGACCATAGACCTGTTCAAGGCGACGGTGTTTATACCAGTTGAGCGTTTCAAGGGTTTGCCAACCTTGGGTGAGCATCTGAATGAGGGAGGTACTGCGGTGTGCCCAAGCCAAATGGTTGACAAGGGTAATGAAGGCCTCTAGGTGCAAGGTTGACCAGTGGCGATCGCGCCGATCAGCAACAATGAGAACTCCCGAAGGCTCATATTCTGGATCTGTGCGCAGGGCGATCGCTAAAATTTGACCAATATCTTGCCCTGAGAGCCACTCCCGCGTGCGTGAATCCAGTTCTGCTGCTGTGGTTTGAATTAACCAAGCGTAGGGATTGCCGTAGTTATCGGCTTGGGAGGCCATCAAGGCGCTGTGGATCAAGGGGTCTTCATAGATGGCCACTTCAGCCTCATTGCGAATGGCAAACTTGGGATGACCAGGGGGGGGGTGCCACAATTGAACCAATGGTCTGCCCTGGTCGCCAAGTCACTAGAGCCACAAGGGGCACTTGCATTAAGTTCATAAGCTGCTGCAAACCCGTCAGTTCAATGCGCTCGAGGTTTTGGGTGCGCTGCAGTGCCGTAAGACCCGCCAGCATTGCCGATCGCACCTGCTCCTGCTGTGTATTTGTGTTTTGCAGTTGCCATTGATGGCTAATGAGGCCAAGGGTGCGCGCCACCTCCTGTACCAGGGTTTGCTGACTTTTGCCCCAAGTCGTCGGTTCATTCCGCCCCACCAACAGCAGTGCCTCCAAAGAATGGCCGGGGGTAGTGGTTGCCACTAGAAGAGACTGAATATTCAGCTTGCCGAGAACCTCTTTCCAAGAGTGGAGGCGCAGTTCATGTCTGTAGTCCTCAAGGGCAACAGCTGTTGTTGCTGTTTCCAGAAGCTGCCAATCCATTTTTTGCAGAGGCGGAAATGGCGGATGGCGATCGCGCCCACGGGGAGCTGGATACTGCAACAGGACATCAAAGGCTTGAGTCAAAGGATTGTACGTCAGCAAAAAGACCCACTGTGCCCCTAAATCCGCCGCTAATTTTTCACCCGCATGATGGAGCACTTGCTTCCAGTCCTGCTCATCACAGATAGCTTGGGCCAACTCACTCACTAAGCTTTGGGTGTGCTGAGTTTGTGCTAAAAGGTGCTCAAGGCGTTCAGTGGGGGCTGCTAATGCCAATAGCTCTGCGGCGACTTGGAGGAGTTTCCTCTCGTTGTCGTTCCAAGGGTAAGGTTCATTGTGCTCCAGCGTGAGAAAGCCTATGACATCCGTCCCTACTAGAATTGGGGTCGCGACAAGGGCGCGGCAATTCAGCATTTGCATCAACCGCAATGGCGCAGTGCACTGACGACACTTTGACTATCGCTGACACTCACGGTTTGACCGCTGGCAAGGGCAGTGTAACAACCGGCTAATTCCTGCTGTGTAATGGCCAAGGGTTGCCGCTGGCTCTCACGGCTTTGGGGTTTACCAACGGTGTAGCTGCGCCGCCGATAGAGGGGCTGCTCCAAATCTCGCCAAAAAAGACTAGTGCGTTGAGGTTGACAGAATTGGTGTACTGCTCGCAACAACGCTTCAATGCGTTGACCTAAACTAGAGGCACGGCTGGCCTCTTGGAGGAGATGACGTATGGGGTCCTCACTGCCAATGGTGGGAGCAGCCGCTTGCTTTGCTGCCGGCGCAGCTTTCGTTGCTTGGGTTGCTGTCAGCCGTTCTAGTTCTGCCCCCAAGGCACTCACCAGGAGGCTCATGTGGGCTAAATCATCCCCGCGCAGGATATCACCCCATGCCGTGGAACCAACCATGAGAATGCCAAGGGCTTGACGCTGACGAATAATGGGATAGATGGCAGTGCCTTGCAGACCCAAGCGGGTGGCGGCTTCCCGCAACTCTGCCAAGCGCGGCTCCTCTTTTAAGCTAGGTAAGCTAATGGGCTTGCGGTTCATTAATACCTGGTCGAGGAGGCTACCGGCAGCAAGGGTCAATTTTTGCTTAAGCAAGAGATGATCACCAACGGGCGTTGTTCCCCCCTGACCGATGAGTTGTTTAGAGGTTTCGTTGTACAGCGCCAACCAGACAAAGGACATGCCGAGGGTTTCTTGGGCAAAACTCACCAAGGGAGCAATCAGTCCGCCAATTTGCTCTTGCTGTTGCAACTGTTTGATGGTATTGACAAGTGCCGCCAAAGCGGGGCTGACCTTCGAGGACTTGGCAGAGGTCATAGGGGCGATCGCAACCGAGAAGGATGTCTTTTATTCTAAACTTTGACTCTGCGCAATCCTGTCCTGCAATTCACAGCAGGCGAGGAGAAAGTCTGGGGGCACAGGGGCAGGCCATGTCCCCTCCACTCGGCGATCGCCCAACACAATTAAATGCAGACTATAGCTATGGGGATAGCCCTCCAATTCCAAATGGACAGCGTCGTTGCTGCCACTGAGGGTAATCATTTCCTGCGGCATCAATTCGGGGGCGATCGCCTGAAGCTCTCCGTGGAGTTGACGGAATAAATCCACAAATGCCTTGAATTCTCTACTAGTGAGTTCCGTTGCCCAATCTTGAGCCCCCACCAACCCCGTATAGAATTGATCATTGCGCCAGCCCACCCGCCAGCCTTGCCCCACCCGCAGTTCCACCGGTTTGCCCTCTAAAACGTGGGAACAAGGCTACTGTTGCCGCCAAAGAGAGCCCAAGACAGGAAGAAGTTGAGGATAAAGATCGCCAATAGGGAGATCACCACAGCAGCCGTGGTGGATTGACCGACCCCCTTGGCGCCCCCTGTCGTTGTCATGCCCCAGTTGCAGCCAATGATGGCCACCACCCCCCCAAAAATACCGGACTTGATTATCGAACTCCACAGATCCCAAGTTTGCAGGAAGTTCTGAATGGACTCAACATAAACCCCACGGGGAATGCCATAGAGATAATCGGCAATAATCAAGCCCCCCCACAGCCCTGTCACCAATGCCAAGAGATTGAGAATTGGCAACATCAGCACGCAGGCAATAAACCGTGGCACCACTAAATAGTCCACAGGATCTGTGCCCAACATATAAAGGGCATCAATTTGCTCAGTAACTTTCATGGTACCAATTTCAGCCGCAAAGGCGGAGCCAACCCGACCGGCGAGTACCACCGCTGTCAGCACAGGGCCAAGTTCCCGCGCAAGGGCGATCGCCAGCACCCCACCCACCGCAGAGGTGGCACCAAAGGTAATAAATTCACGGGCAACTTGAATCGTAAATACCATGCCCACAAACGCTGCTGTAATTAGGGCAACACTGAGGGAAGCAGGTCCCACCAAAGCCATTTGCTCAATTAAGTTGCGCAGAGCAATCCGGCCCCGCACTAGATAGAAGATGACTTGACCCATCAAGAGAAAGGCCGTACCCAAGCGTTGTACGCCCTGACTTGCACGCCAGCGCAGCCGTGGCCACTTCATTGCCTTCATCGTTGTGTCCTAGAAATTATTGGTTTCCCCCGCAGCACCATTTCCCAACCCTGAGAGTTTGAGGAAGAGGTTTTTATCCGTTGTGCTCTGATAGACACAGCTTATTTCAGGTTTGCCTTCAAGGTTGCCCACATAGCCAAATGTATTCAGCCGCTGCCGACAACTGCGCAATTGTTCTCCTGTAATTAGTTGCCGCTGTTCTAAAAGGGCAACGTTGTTGGCGCGAATCACACAGCCCGGCTGCATCAAGGGTTGAGAAACAAAGACGGAGAAGGGGTTAAAAGTAACAAAAATCCGTGTATCCACGGCGATCGCGCTCGCACCAAACTGCACACAAATATCGGGATTAGGCGCCGCCTGATCAATAAACTGCGTCGAGGCCACGTTATCAGGGTTAAGGGTTGTGGTTTTACTAAAGGTGACCCCCACGCCGACGCCAATAATAAACACCCCTCCCAACACTGCCAAAGTGCGGGTATTCAGCGCTGACTTTGATTCTGGTTGGGGAGAGCGACGAGTTTGGGGACGCGGTGGCGATGGCGAACGTCGAGGCATAGCAGGAAGAGTGAACAGCACTTCCCTACCAGTATGCCCTTAGAAGGCGGGGTTTGACTGCCCCCCCGCCTGTTTTGGCTTCGCCTTGTTGACCTTGAGCACCCGCCCTAGCCATGTCGCACCGTCGAGATCATCAATGGCAGCGGCCTCCTGAGTTTCATCCATCAGTTCGACAAAAGCAAAGCCACGCCGTTTGCCTGTTTCTCGATCCACCGGCAACACAATCCGGCGAATAGCGCCATATTTTTCAAAAACTTCGCGAAGATCGTTTTCTGTGGCCTCATAGGAGAGGTTGCCGATGTACAGTGTCATAACCCGAACTCAGAAGCAGTTTGAGAATCATCATAGCCTCTTACTTTTCACTGTCCATGCGATCCAGACTACAGAACCCAACACCTTGCAAAGAAAATTAACGTTTTCTATCCGCTCCAAAATACACAAGGTTAAAAAGAAATTAATTCCTCTGCGGCAGAAGTGTTAAAATATACAATAAAAATTGATATTTTAAGTCACAGGAGTTCCACCAGTTCATCAAAACAGGATAGCCACAAGGGGTGAGGCGCTTGAGGATAGATTTGACAGTAGCTCTAAAAGATGACAAAGTTAATGCAAAATTTATGATTTTTTCGACTTTTTAAGGGAGGAAAGGTTGCATTCTTTACGTTTTTCCCAGCCTGTCAAGCTATCGTTCAACACTTCTGGATATCGACTCTCTTCTTGCCAAGAATGTGAATCAATTAACAACGCTAGCAAGGACTATCGTCTTTAGGGGGAAACTTGTGCCTGTGCCACTAGTGGCATAGTTCCAACGAAAAGCGGCTATCAACCTGTCAAGATCAAAGTATCAGCGTAACGACACCGCCCTTCGCTACGGCTGACGCTTCAAAACACTGGTTTAGATGACTTTGCGTTTCAGGTAGGGAAATAGAATGATTTCATTGGCACGTTTGGGTCAGTCACTTTCAGTTTTATTGGGACTGGTTGTCCTTGGGTTTGCCAATGGGCTGGCGATCGCTCAACCACTTTTGGCACGACAAAATCAATTTCCATTGGCCAATGGGCTATATCTTTTTGGGGAGTCTCCGCAGCCCCAACAGGTAGGCCACAGCTATATTGTCTTTGAAGTCAAAGATCGCAATGTCTATGGGGCACTTTATTTGCCCAATTCCTCTTTTGACTGTTTTCGGGGTACCGTTGGCGATCGCCAACTTCAGGTAACCGTTTTCCCCACCTATGAAGAGGAAACCTATCCAGCGGAAATTGACTTATTCAGCTTTTATCACCTACGTCACCTCAGTGCCGGCGATCGCGCCATTTTGGCTGCCTGCAAAGCTGCGCCTCTGCCCATTGCCACCCAAACAGGAAACTAGGCAGAGGTGTTATCATCAGACGGTACCTTTTGCCGTTAACTTTTGGTTAAGTCTGAATGGTTAAGCTGACCCCAACGCCCGCCTACAGTCTAACACTTCAATTAAAAACCTCTTTGGATCCAACAGAATTAGGAACTGTTCTTCAGGTTATTGGGGAACAGCAGGGGCAAGTGGGTTCCATCACCCTGATTGAAAAAACAGCCAATAGCCTTGTGCGGGAACTGGTAGTAGTAGCTGCGAACCGCAATCATGCTGAAGCTATTGTCAATGCGGTCAAATCTGACACTAAGGCTACCGTGCTAGAGGTGAGCGATCGCACCTTTCGGCTCCACGAGGGGGGCAAAATTACCGTTAAAAGCAAACATCCCCTCCAAGAATATGATGCCCTGGCAATGGCCTATACCCCCGGTGTCGGGCGGGTGTCTCAGGCGATCGCTGACGATCCGCACTTGGTGCACAAACTCACAATCAAAAGCCATACCGTTGCCATTGTCAGTGACGGCAGTGCTGTCTTGGGACTAGGGAATATCGGCCCAGAGGCTGCTCTACCGGTCATGGAGGGCAAAGCCATGCTCTTTCAGGAGTTTGCCGGTCTAAATGCCTTTCCCATTTGCTTAGCCACACAGGATGTCAATGAAATCGTTGCCACTGTAAAACGCATTGCCCCCGTCTTTGGTGGTATCAACCTCGAGGACATTAGTGCCCCCCGCTGTTTTGATATAGAAGCCCGTCTGCAAGCAGAACTCGATATTCCTGTCTTCCACGACGATCAGCACGGTACTGCCATCGTCACCCTCGCTGCCCTCAAAAATGCCCTGCAGTTGGTGGGCAAATCCCTAGACACTGTGCGTATTGTTATTAATGGCGCCGGAGCAGCGGGGATTGCCGTAGGCCGACTGCTGCGCAAAGCCGGTGCCCAGAACCTGCTCCTGTGTAATCGCCAAGGTATTCTTTCATTCCAAGGAACACTCACCCCTGCCCAACGGGAATTTGCTGTTACCCAAACCGGCACCCTTGCCGATGCCCTACAGGATGCCGATGTCTTTATTGGCCTGAGCGGCCCCGGTGTCCTCACATTGGAAATGGTGCAACGCATGGCCAAAGCCGCCATTGTGTTTGCCATGGCCAACCCCGTGCCGGAAATTCACCCCGAACTGATCCTTGACCAAGTGGCGGTAGTGGCCACTGGACGCAGTGACTATCCAAATCAAATCAACAACGTGTTGGCCTTTCCGGGGGTATTTAAGGGGGTTCTCGCCTGTCGAGCCCCGCGGCTGACCGAGGAAATGTTTCTGGCAGCTGCAGACGCGATCGCCGCTTTAGTGAGTCCCTCGGAACTGCACTCAGCCTATATCATTCCCTCGGTGTTTGATCCACGGGTGGTACCAGCAGTGGCCAGGGCGGTAGAAGAATGCGCGCGATCGCTGGGGTTGGCTCGTGCCTAGTTGCTATCGGGAGACCGTAAAGGGTTGAGTTAGGGTCAAGCCTAAATCCGTATTGGCATCCACCACCACCAGTCGCTGCACCGCCGGATCAATAACGCCCCCAATGGTTGCACCGGCAGCTGCACCCGTAATCACTTTTTCGGGCGTAACTTTGCGATCGCCAATTACTGCCGAGGCACCGGTGGCCAAAGCGGCACCAATCAGTGTATCGCGAATAATGGAGGTGGCAGGCCGTCCTTGGTTGGTTTCAATGGCTGCCCCCGTCACTGTTCCCGTGAGCACTTTAAGGGGCGTAATCGTGCGGTTTCCTGCAAGACCAGAAATACCTGCAGCTACCGCCGAACCAATGGCCGCATTGCGGAAGACATTGCCAATGTTGGGGTCACGGGCATCGCGAATCGTGCGAATCACTTGGGAATTGGCGGCAATTGGCAGTTGGCGATTATTGATCACCACCGTATTAGCCACAAATTGGGAGCCTCCTTGGGCGGGCTGGATTTGACCAAAAATTTCACTGCCCATGGGAATCACAAGACGCCCTTGGCTATCGCGGACATCGGCAGCCGTCACCAAGCGAATGGCAACCGTTTCATTGGGGCTGAGGACAATCCGCTCCGCATCGGGAAAGCGGGCTGAAATTTGCTGACCCGCTGGCAGACTGAGGGCAATGGGGGAAGCAGTTGCTGCACCGGCAATGTACTGAGTGGGCACCAGCTTGGGCGCCGGGGGCACGGGTCGCTTGACAGAGGAAGGCGGCAATATCCGCACGGGTGGCCAGTTGATTGGGGGCAAAGAACTGCACATTGGGATAGTTCACCACCACCTGTTTAGCAGTGGCAGCAGCCACCCCCGTACGCCCGTAGGCTGGAATCGCCGCCGCATCATTAAACTGGGCTAAGACCTCCTCAACCGAGGAAGGGGTGGGATATTGCAAGCCGCTGGCCAAGGCTACGATCGCCTGAACCCGCGGAATGTTCTGATTGGGCTGAAATACATTGCCGGGATAGCCACTCAAAAAGCCTGTACGGGTGGCATTTTGAATTGCACTGGCTGCCCAAAATGTACTCGGAACATCGTTAAACGTGCTGGGGGCGCGCACCACTGGCGCATTGGGAAACGCCTTCCCCAGCATTGCTGCATATTCAGCACGAGTCACTGCCGCAAAGGGACGGAAGGTGCCATCGGGATAGCCACTGATGATATTGCGGCTAGCAAGGTGGTCAATACAGGCCTGTGCCCAGATGCCTTGGGTATCGCTAAAACGGGATTGGGCTTGAGCTGGAATAGCCGCCAAAAGGGCAAGAGTGCTAGAACTCATTAAGCCACAGCTCAAGATAGCCAAGCTGCGCCGTGATAGGTTCTGCATAACAAATCTCTCCAGATAAAGACATTAAAGATGGTTGACGGGTTGCGCCTCCCCCTCCTGAGGGGGACAACACGCAGCTTACTCTCTTGATGCCTATGGACGGTCAGCCGGGGATTAGGTTCCCTTGGCGGTAGAGGCTTCGCTGGGAACGAGCACTGATTCCACTTGGGTATTCATTTGCCAGCCAGAAATGAGAGCTGCCGGCAGGGTGTGGGGTTTGGGGCTGTGCAGCAAATAAATCAAGCGATCCCCCACTTGCCACTCTTCATTGGCTCGCACGACCCGCAATCCCTCTGGCCGTTCCACAAGGAGGGGGAGAACTTTGCTAGAGCGCACTAACGCTTCCAGATGTTGGCGTTGCAACTGCGATCGCTCCTCCTCAATGACCAGTTCCCCTAGGCGTACAGCATTGCTCCTGATGTATTCGTTCCATTTTTTAATGGAAAGTTGGCTAGCAAAGGCAGGACTTAAGCCCAAGGGACAATCCTCTAACTCAAGGGCAGCCAGGACACGGGGGGGATGAAATTCCTCGAGGACGCGCTGTGCCAAAACCGCATTGACTTCCGTATTGCTGGTTACAGCAAGATAGGTGCCCAATTGGGTAATTCCTGCCTCTTGTAAGATATTCAAGTCAAGGGCACTGCTGAGATAGACCGGTAAGTGTTCACGGCGGGCTTGTTCGACAGCCTCTGGATCGGTGTCAATCATCACCACCTCCTCCCCGCGATCGCGCAGAATCCGCGCCAACAGGCGACCCAAGGGGGTGCAGCCAGCAATCATTACCCCCGATGCCCCCTGTGCCCGAACATTTAGTTGCGTTGCCAGCCAGCGAGCCGTTAAGCCCTGACCAAAGACCGTCATGAGAATTGTCAGGAACACCTGTCCCTTGATGGCATCGCCGCCACTAATGCCAGCATTGGTTAGCGTAATTGCAAAAAGAGAGGCCACGGAGGCGGCCACAATTCCACGCGGCGCAATCCAACTGAGAAAGGCTTTTTGTTGCCAACTGAGATCACTGCCCCATGTACAAAGCAGAACCCCAAGGGGACGGATGAGGAACATCAAGCACAAAACCGTGAGCACGCCCGACCAGCCTAGCTCCAACAGGCCAGCAATCGAGAGATCGGCGGCCAGCAGCACAAACAACACCGAGATTGACAGCGTACTTAGTTGCCCTTTGAAGCGCCGCAGCAGCCGTCCCCCCGGCACATCAGACCCCCGCAGCACCAGCCCCAAGACAACGGCCATCATGAGGCCAGATTCGCTCACCAGTTGATCTGAGAGCCAGAACAGACCCCAGAGGACAGCAAGCACTAAAAGATTGCGCAGGTCATCAACCAAAAACCAGGCGCGGCGCAGAAACCGATTCAGGCACCAGCCACCAAGGCCACCCATCAATGCCCCCACCGCCAAGCGCTGAATAATTTCAAGGGCGATCGCCCCCATCCCCAAGTCTTGGTTGAGAACTACGTTGAGCACCACCACTGCCAAAATGGCACCAATGGGGTCAATGAGCACGCCTTCCCCTTCAAGAATCACCGCCAATTTATGCTCCACCCCCACCTGCCGCAGGAGCGGCCCAACCACCGTTGGACCAGTAACAACGATGAGGGATGCGTAGAGAAACGCCAGTTGCCAAGGAAATTCCCCTAGCCAATGGGCAGCCATTGCCCCCCCTACCAGGGTGATGAGGCCACCAATGCTCACGAGTTTCCAAAGGCTACCCGTAATGTCTTGGTCAGCCCGCGTAAGATCGAGACTCAAGCCCCCTTCGAACAGAATCAAGGCTACACACAGGGGCACTAAGACCTCTAAACCTTCCCCTAGTACCTCTGGATGTACTAGTCCTAAGCCGCTAGGGCCTGAAGCAATCCCTGTCAGCAACAATAGGACAATACTGGGCAGCCGCAGCCACTGGGCAATCACTTGGGCACCAATGCCCAAGACAACGGCTATAACAAACAGGGCGGTCAGTTCGGCACTACTTTCCATTGCAGCCTCCACAGAGGTTTAGGCATTGAGGGCTAGATTGATGGGCAAGTATTCCTCCTTGTTCTACGGCGAAGATCGACGGCAAAGATCAAGAGTTGACTATTGTATTGATGTATTGGCCACATTGATCACACCCTTGGCGGGGGAAGGTGGGGAACTTGATTATCAGGATACTGGAAGTGCTTGAGCACTGCCAATTTCAACTAATGCTGTAGCTTTTCCGAGTTCCCTAGAGGGGGAAGATACGCCACAAACCCCTACGAGACGCTTTGCGATCGCCACCATAGCCATGCGGCAGCGCCACAGAGGGCACAGTTGCCCACAAAGGTTAAAAGTGCTTGCAACTCTACCAACCAAGCTAGGGTGGTTGCATTGTCAAAGTAGTGCCAAGTACAAGCACACATGGCACTCACCAAAGCTGGCAGCATTGCCCATGCCAACCATCGCCAGCCCCGCTGAGGACAGCGGCGGTCCAGTTGAGCTACAAACCAAATGGCAGCCATCCACTCTAAGACACTGGAAATATGAACCACCCAAGTGGGGAGGGATAGAGCGTGCATCAAGCCCCCGGATAGATGAGAATTTTGTAGGTCTCAGGTGTTGGGTGGATCGCCTGTTCCACAGCTTCAGCCAGTCTTGACAAGGGATAGCGATCGCTCACTAAAGTTTTGACATCAATGCGGCGGTTAAAGATGACATCGCAGGCAAGGGACTGCCAGCGGTAAGAGGAGCTATAGCTGCCCATAAGGTCAATTTCGTGGCGATAGAGAATGTTGGGATTCAAGGGAATTTCCACCTCATCGGGAAACTCAGCAAAAAAGAGAATTTTGCCCCCCTTGCGCGTACACGCCAGAGCTTGGAAAAAGGCTTTCTCGCTGGGTACCGCCAAAAGGCTCACATCTACCCCCAAACCATGGGTGAGGGCTTGAACTTTGGCAGCAAGATCGGGGTCGCGGGCATCAAAGGCAGCGGCAGCACCAGCTTCCTTGGCTTTGGCAATTCGCGAGGGCAGCAAATCGGTGGCGATCGCCCGCGCCCCAAAAAGATTGACCAACATAACAAACATTAAGCCAATAGGGCCAGCGCCAGTTACCAGTACCGTCTGACCAGGGGCAATCCCCGCCTTCTTCACCGCCTTAAGACAACAGTTGGTGGGTTCAACAAAGCTGGCTTCTTCATCACTAATCTCATCGGGAATGGAAATCAATCCCCCATGCTGCACAATGTGGCCCGGCACTTTCACATATTCAGCAAAGCCCCCACCACTGGGAATAAAGCCCGCCGTTGTCGTCACTGTTTTATAGACATGGCACATGGAGTAGTTTTCATTCAGACAGTAGGCACAGCGCATACAGGGAATATGGTGCATGACCACCACCCGCTGACCCACCTGCCAACCCCTCACGGCTGCACCCACAGCAGCAATTTCACCTACCGTTTCATGGCCAAAGATACGGGGAGGTTCATAGAGGGGATAGCGAATTTTTTTAATGTCCGATTGGCACAACCCAACCACCCTGACCCGGACTAGCACTTCATCGGCAGCAATTTCTGGAATTGGAATTTCCTCGTAGCTGAGTTGATTTACCCCTCGGAACACTTGGGCTTTCATTGAGACCTTTGCAAACTCATCACCCCTAAAGATAATTGCCCCTTGCACCGCGAGCAAGTCTTGATGATATCGCTTTTCAATCTCAAGCAAATGAAAACGCTAGTTGTTTTGCTGCGGACAAGCAAATAGTGGGCTGAGGGGATTTCATTTCAAGGGCATTCAACAGATTTACCAGAGAACGCCCCCATGCTGCTGCCAAGTTTACGGGTACAGCATTGCCAATTTGACGGTACTGACTGGAAAGAGAACCACAAAACTGCCACTCATCAGGAAAAGTTTGGATGCGGGCATATTCGCGCACAGTCAAAGGCCGGGTTTCAGTGGGGTGACAGCGTTCCGTTTGCTTTTGGGCGGGGGAGCAAGTCAGCGTCAACGCCGGCTCGTCCCATGCCAAGCGTCGTGCTATTCCCGTTTTGCCGCCATCAAGGCAAAAACTCCCCATTAAATTCTGGGGGCAAGTCGCGCCAACATCCCCCTTCAGGAACTTGCTGCAAGATAGCCGCTTTCTGCTCAGGATAACGTTGACCCGGTGAGGTAGGCACATCGCTGTCATAGAGAACCCCTGCTTTAAGGGCATCTGAGAGCGTCATAATTTGTGGACACGGACTAGGCCAAGAAAACTGTGCATAGGGCAGCAAATCATTGCGAATTCCCACCAAGAATAACCGCTGTCGCTTTTGAGGAACGCGATAAAATAAAGCATTGAGCACCCGTGGTGGAATTAAGCTATAACCAATTTCTGAAAATACAGACTCAATGGTTTTGATGGTACGCCCGCGATCATGGCTTAACAAACCCCGCACATTTTCGCCTAAGAACACCTTGGGCTGGACTTCTTTGATGGCTCGTGCAAACTCAAAAAATAACGTGCCATGGGTATCTGCAAAGCCTAACTTTTCTCCTGCATAGGAAAAGGCCTAGCAAGGGAATCCACCGGTCAACAAATCAATTTCTGTCTCAATCAAATATTCAAACTGAAGGGTGCGAATATCTGCCTCAATCACTGGCCACTGGGGGCGATTTTGCCGTAACGTCCCGCAGGCATCTTTATCTATTTCATTCAGGCCAATCACTTGGAATCCTGCCTGCTCTAGCCCCAACGCTAGTCCCCCTGCCCCTGCAAACAGCTCAAGGACTTGGTAAGGACGCAACGGTTGGATCTCCCAAGGACTAAAAATAAGTTCTCGAAATTTGGGAAACTGAAGTAGTTGTGCTACAGAATAGTAGCGCTTGCCCCCTTTTTTCTCATCAGTGCAAGTCAGCAGACCTTGACGCTCCCACTTTTGTATAGTGGCCTTTGTTACACTGAGAATATCGGCAATCAGCTCAGCCGAGAGGACATCATTGGTCTTGTGCAAAATCCGCAAATCCTTCATAGTTAGAAAACGCCAAATAATACAAAGCTTTCAAGAGATCTGAATGAACTTTTCTTAAACTTTCCATGGTATTTACAGTTTCAGACGAAAAACCAATTTCAACCTCTTTAGATTCAATGACATCTCGAATAACTTGCGGTAGCTTTTTGCAGAGCTTAGCAAACGCATCTTTTTGATCTGTGGCAATCTTGTAAAATTGATCAATTGAAATTATTATTATCCTCTCATCTGTGATTACCTGATTGTCTATTTTAACAGACCAAGGAACTTGTTTAGATTCTTTGGAAATGACTTCAACCAGAAAACAAGTTACCTTTGAATCACTATCAATAGTTTGTTTCATTTTGCGAAAAATATTTTTGCATTACTATTCATTGTATTAAATTTATTTTTGATTTCTGCATAGTAGGATTTTTCGTGGTTAACTATATCATAGCCCGATTTAGGTACTTCC
>DVDZ01000102.1 GCA_015296025.1 Thermosynechococcus sp. M46_R2017_013 | reverse complement strand
ACAATAATCTGCTCCGCTGTGGCCAATGGTTGCCAGTAGGCTTGTAGCTCCGCGGCAGACTTGAGTCGTCCCTGCTCATCAGAGATGTCCTGCCACGGATAATTCACAGCGCCGGGAATGTGGCCGGCCACTGGATCAATGGGTTCAATTTCACCACGATAGCGACGGGGTTCACGGGCATCCACAATTACGGTTCGGGGGTCTGCTTGGGCAGCGATGACTGCCGTGCGATCTACGACCCACTCTGGACAGGGATGGGGTTTGAAGTTTCCCTGCCGCGGGGGTGGGATAACCCTAGTAACTGGATACCCCGCTTCAACATAGCTACGATAGCCGCCATCTAGGACTGCCACGCGATCGTGTCCCAGCCAACGTAAAACCCACCAGCAGCGAGCTGCATAGGCAAACCGTGAATCATCATAGGCCAGCAGCAGCGTTTCTGGAGTTACCCCCATTTGGTTGAGCCGTGCTGCTAATTTCTCTGGATCGGGCAAGGGATGACGCCCCCCGTGCAGTTGCCGCGGACTAGAAAGATCCTGCTCTAGGTCGAGATAATACGCTCCCGGAATATGTCCTTGGTGATACTCTCGTTGCCCCCGTTGGGGGTCCATGAGGTCAAAACGGCAATCGGCAATTACAAGAGTTGGATCGGCTAAGTGCTCCGCCAACCAAGAGGCCGTTACGGCATAGGAGATCATCGTTGCCCTGCGGCTAGGCGCGCCATTTCACTTTCGGGAGAATGTGGTTGACATCCACCCGGTCTTTGTATTTGATGGCAAAGTTGAGCAGTGAGTCGAGGAGTGAATCCGACAGATAGTGTGGTTGCAGTCCCAAATCTAGGAGCTTAGTATTTTTGGCGTTAAAGTAATGCTCTTCTTTCTCAACACGGGGGTTTTCCAGATGTTGAATTTCCACCTTAAGGCCAAGGGCTTTACCCGCTTCTTGCACTTTGTGAGCCAGATCGCCCACACTGAACTGCTCTGTAAACTGGTTGAGGACGCGAAATTCACCCGGTGCTGCGGGGGTGTTAACGGCCAATTCAATACACCGCACCGTATCGCGAATATCTAAGAAGCCGCGAGTTTGACCGCCCTTGCCATATACTGTGAGGGGATGTCCAATGGCAGCTTGAATGCAGAAGCGATTGAGGGCAGTACCAAAGATACCATCGTAATCAAGGCGGTTGATCAGCAATTCATCCATGCCCGTTTCTTCGGTGAGCACGCCATAGACCACCCCTTGGTTCAAATCGGTGGCACGCAGTCCCCAAGTGCGGCAAGCAAAGTGGATGTTGTGGCTATCGTGGACTTTACTGAGGTGATAGAAGCTACCGGGCTGCTTAGGATAGGGCAATGTATCCTTGCGACCATTGTGCTCAATGGTGATATACCCCTCTTCAATGTCAATGTTGGGGGTGCCATATTCACCCATGGTGCCCAATTTTACAAGGTGGCAGTCGGGGTTGTGGGTATGAATAGCGTACAGCAGGTTGAGGGTGCCGACCACATTGTTGACTTGGGTGAAGACAGCATGTTCACGATCAATCATGGAGTAGGGGGCGGAGCGCTGTTCACCGAAATGGACGATCGCCTCGGGCTGAAACTCAAGCATGGCGCGCTCAAGGAAGTGATAGTTGCAAATATCGCCAATGTAGAGACCAATTTTTTTGCCAGTGAGATCCTGCCAGCGTTGCAGACGGTGCTGAATAGGGGCAATCGGCGTGAGGGTCTCCACACAGAGTTCAGCATCCCAATGACGCCGAATCAGGCTATCCAAAATCGCGACATCATGACCACGATTTGAAAGATAGAGGGCTGTCGCCCAGCCACAGTAACCATCACCGCCAATTACGAGGACTCTCATGCTAACCGCGCTGAAATCAATAACTACTCCGCCAGCCATTAAATGGCTTCCATACTACGTTACCAGTAATGAGGACGCGGTTGATCCACTAGGTTAGAATTCGGCGGCAGAATCGGGGGAGCACGTTTTAGTTTCGGCAAAGATATGTAATTTAATGGTTTTCCCCGCCAAGTTAATTTGTACAATATCCCCAGAAAGAAAGTCTAAGGCCTCTAATAGGGCCTGTAATTGAGGCGTACTGGCACCAGATTCTTGGTAGAGGCGATCGCTCAACTCACTGAGGCGTTGCCACGTGGTATAAAGCCGCGCAATCGTACTTTCAAGTTGCGCTGCCTGCTGTAGGAGATCGGCCACGGTTTGCAGGTGTTCAAGACGCTGGGCTTCCATAAGGACTTGTTCTAGATCCACGGGGTGGGCGTTGAGGGCTTGAATCTGGGGAGCAGCCTCAAGATAGCGGCTGAGTTGGCGAGCCGTCGCTGTGACTTCCTTAACTGTTTCCACACTGGGGTCGCTAGCCAGTTCTTGGCAGAGTTCCTGCTGCTGCTGGGGGGGGAGCTTTTCTAATTCTTTGACCAAGGGGGCAACATAGCGGGGGGCAAGGGTGCGATCGCTGGCCTTTTGGCGCACCACTGGCGGTAGTAGATCAGAGTGCAGGGCAGTCCATTCCTCTTGTAGTTGACGCACTTGGCGGTGGGTGATGCGATCGCCCGCTGCGGCTGCTTGGGTAATTAGGGCTTGAACTTGTGGATCTGCAGTGGCCGTTTCCAAGAATGCCCGCTTACTAAAGCGAGAAATCGCTTCCGGAGGCAGAGGACACTCCTTGAGCAACTCATCGGCGCGATCGGCCAGCTGAATTAAATCATTGGCACGGCCTTTACTAATCTCGTGTTCTTGTAGCCACTGCTGAAAGCCAATACCCCGCTCATCCCCTTGGTGACGATAGCGATCGCGCACTGCCCGTAGGATTTGTCCCCGCCAGATCTCTGTTTGTAGGTCAAAGCGCTCACACACCTGCCATGCTTGGCGCACCTGTTGGAGAAATTCTTCCTCAGAGAGGGGAGTATCCGCAGCCGGAATCGGCAAAACAAAATCAGGCGTTGGCTCCATCGCTCGAAGAAAACCACAGCTTCAGCAGTATAGCCTATGCCAAACAGCAAAGACAGCAAAAGTACAGCACAACAATTTGAAGAGTAAAAGCACAAAAAATGCTCTACTTTACTTGGTCTTCAACTGTACATGGGCACTTGGGGTATTAAAAAGTATGCTAGTGTTCTATGATTGCTCAAATTATCGTTCAACACCTCTACTTTTAAGCTAGAAGGATTTTCAAACTTCCATTGGTGAAGCAGACTGCTGCTCAGCGGTTAACTGCAAGGGTGTGACTTGTCGTTCAATATCTGAATAGTTGTTCTGCTAACCCCAACTCAGTCTCGGTCAAATGCTCATCACCTCTGCCGCTGCTGATGCCTCCCTCAACTTTGGCTTAGTCCTAGTCGAGGGAGAAGATGTTGTGCGCCTTGGCCTGTGGACGGGGATACAACAGCAGTTGGGGATTGAGCCGCTGGTGTTTCACGATGGCCCTAGCTTGGTGACCTACCTTGAAGCAACACCCCTAGATCAGGAACGCCATCCTTGGATTGTGCTCTGTGATGCCCAACTCACAGTCAATGATGCCACAACGCCTTGGCTGTGGCAGTGGTTGAAACAGCACTATCCTGTTTTGCGAGTGATCCTCACCGTCCGACCGGCTGCCCTGGAACTCGTTTCCCTTGCCCAACAAGTGGGCGTGGAAGGCATTTACCATCGCAATACAGCGTTAAGTGATCTCTTGGCAGGAATTCTGGCCATTGCCCAAGGGGCGATCGTTCACACAGTAACGCCCCCAAAGCCCCCCTTGAGTGTGCTCTTTCCCAATCGGTGGAATCGTTGGCGGTATCAGATTCTCCAGCAGGGACTGGGGGAAATGGATGCGTGGTTGCAGGCGTTGGATCAACACTTGGGGCGATCGCACCTTTCTCCCCTCGAACGCTTGGTGTGCGAAGGGCGCTATCGGGAAATTCGTGCCGCCCACTGGCTGGTGTCGCGTTTATTGCCACAGCCGAGTCAAACACCGCCAGCTCCAGCGGTGTCGCCGCTGCGTCCACAGATTGAAATCATTTCTCAACTGGTGGATCGCTGCTTGCAACGGATGCAGTCGGATCTATTGAACCTAACCGCGCAGCCTTTGGAGTTAGAGGTGCTCACCCTACAACAGCGGCGGGAACTACTCTATACCATCCTGCGGCAGTGGGATCTTCTCGTGCGCACTTTGCAAGCGACACCACCTCGTATTGAATTTCTGCACCAGCGGGGTAGCTCCCTACTGCAAGACCTCTGGGAACAGAGCCTGCGGGAGTTTTTTCGTCCCTATCGCTTTGCCCTCGGCAGTGACTTCGACCTCATTGAGCAATTGCTCACAGAAAGGGAAACTGTGGCTAGCGTATATCTAAAGCCGATTCCCTTCGTGGCGGAAATGCTTGCTCATTTACTGGTACAACAGCCCCTTACCCTCCATCAGCAAACCTATCGCTATGGCACCACTGCGGCCTTGGAGCTCCTCGATGCCCTGCTTGATCACTGGTTGCTGACTGTTGCCAATGGCATTGTCTATCCGCTCCTCAATCGGTGTTGTTATAGCGAGGTGATTCAATACACATTTTTTCAGCCACAATACACCTCAACGCGGGAAATGGAACGCTTTCGCAACGCGCTCTCTTGGCATTACCGCTGGCAACGTTGGGTCAAGGAACCGCAAAACATTTTTGAAAGTCGCTTGATTTTACTACGGCTCACAGAGCGAGGGATTCAGGAACTGGTGCTGACCGTCCCCCGGCAAAAAGAGCTAATGCAACTAGAGGGGATTCCCTACGCTTTGACCTTAGCTCTTGAAGCTCGAGATGCCCTAGCTCCCCCAGTCCGTGCAGTTGTGGCTTGGGTCGGCAAGGGGATCGTCTATCTCTTGACGCAGGTGATTGGTCGTGGGTTGGGACTCATTGGCCGCGGTATTTTGCAGGGGATTGGTCAGTCACTGGGAGCGCCGCGCTCATAATCTTCTACTTCTTTTAACGTCGAGATAACCTTATCTGGGGAATTCTCTGCTATGTTAGTAGGCAGTTCTTCCTCTATCTCCTAGTATTGAGCACCCTAAACGGCAGACAAACCACTAGCCTATTAGATCAAGTAAGATGATCCTTTTTGCGATTCTATGCTAAGGTGAGGGAGGAAGAGCTGCATTTGTCCTTGGTGGCAAAAGCGCTTTTCTGAGGAGTGAAAGGAGTAAAAAATTATGTCTCAAAACGTAGCCCGTTGGGCAGTAAGTTCACCAATAGTGCTTTCTCTGCTAGCTACGGGGGGTGTGGCAGTTGCCAATCCAAGCGTTACAGCACCGGCACAGTCTTTACCTTCAAGAACAGAAATTGAACAGAGCCTCGGACAACAAGGCAGTTTGCCTCAGGTTACCTCTGTGAGTCAGCTTTCGGACGTCAGCCCTACCGACTGGGCCTATCAAGCGCTGGCTTCCTTGGTGGAGAAATACGGTTGTATTGCCGGCTACCCTGACGGCACATTCCGCGGCAATCGCGCAGCCACGCGCTATGAAATGGCAGCCGCACTCAATGCCTGCTTGGATGTCATCAGCGACCGCTTTGCAACGAAAGAAGACTTAGAGGCTGTACGTCGTCTCACCGAAGAGTTCAAAGCTGAGCTAGCCACCTTGCGCGGCCGCGTAGATAAACTAGAAGCTCGCACTGCTCGGCTGGAAGCCCAACAATTCGCTACTCTCACTAAACTGAACGCCACCGTCATCTTCAACATCTCAGATGTTTTGAGTGAGACACGGGCACTCAACCCTGGTGCTACCGGTGCTCCTCCCAGCTTCGACACTAATCCAGTGGCCAACCAGCGTACACGGCTGAATTTTGACACCAGCTTCTACGGTAAAGATCGTCTGCGGCTACGGTTACAGGCTGCAAATATCATACCGTACAATAGTCAAAACCTCCCGGGTAATGGAACAAACACCAACATGGGTCGTCTTGGGTATGATGGTACCACTAGCAATAACTTTGAGCTTGCCAAAGCCTTCTACAGCTTCCCTGTAACTTCCAAAGGGCGTCTTATCCTTGACTTCGTTGGCGGGGGGTTTGACGATAACTTTAACAACTTCAACCCCTTCCTTCAATCCAGTGACACCGGTGCCCTGTCTCGCTTTGGTCGTTACAACCCCATTTACCGCGCCGGTTCTGGACGTGACGCTGCAGGGGTGAGCTTCAGATACGATCTCATTAAAAACGAAGAGAAAGGGACAGGCGTAACCCTCAATGTGGGTTATCTCGCTCCGAACGCAAGCAACCCTAATGCTGCAGCGACTGCTCAGGCTTCCTAGACGGTGCCTATGCTGCTCTTGCCCAAGTGGACGTGCAGCCGGTAAAAAACCTTGCCTTGGGAGTGACTTATGTTCACTCCTATGGACTTGATCCCTTTGGCTCAACAGGTAGTACTGGTACTTATGGAGCTAGCGACCCCCTAGGAATAGGTGTAACAAAACAAGATGCCGATGCTGTGGGCTTCCAGTTCACCTACAGACCCATCCAGAAGCTAAACATTGCCGGCTGGGTAGGGTATGCTGACATCAATCGAGTGATTGGTACTAGCACCGTTGACAGCGCCGAGGTGCTCAACTGGGCAATTACACTGGCCTCGCCCGATCCCTGGCGGAAGGGCGATTTGGCGGGCCTTGTCTTTGGTCAACCACCACAAGTAATCAGCCAAACTCCGTCCCAATACAGCGTACCTAGCTATACCGAATTTAACTCCTATCACTTGGAGGGGTTCTACCGCTTTGCGGTCTCCAAGAATCTTTCGATTACGCCGGGTGTAATTGCTGTGTTTAATCCCAACAGCAATCCAAATAATGACACCTTGGTCATTGGTGCGATTCGTACAACCTTTAGCTTCTAGTGTCTTTACTGCCCCTCTCCCTAAGGGAGAGGGGTTATATTGTGCACAAAGAAGTACAATGGTTGAGCACACTGTTGATTGAATGCTGACTTTCAAGAGTGTCTGAAGTACCGGCTGCTCCTTCCCCCTTGCGACTGGGGGTATTGGCCTCCGGCAATGGCTCTAACTTTGCTGCCCTTGCCGAAGCGATCGCTGGGGGTGAATTAGCTGCTCAAATTCAAGTGCTGATCTACAACAATCCCGATGCCCCTGTGGCACAGCGCGCACAGCAGTGGCAAATTCCCAGTGTTCTCCTCAACCATCGTCACTACCCCAGCCGTGAAAGCTTTGACGCCGCCATTGTCGAAACTCTCAAGACCTATGCTGTCGAGTGGGTGGTCATGGCGGGCTGGATGCGGATTGTTACTCCGGTGCTCCTTAGTGCTTATCCCCAGCGGATCATCAATCTCCACCCCAGTTTGCTCCCCAGTTTTCGCGGCTTGCATGCCGTGGAGCAGGCCTTGGCAGCGGGTGTGAAAATTACGGGGTGTACCGTGCATTTAGTCACTGAGGAGCTGGACAGCGGCCCAATTCTAGCCCAGGCAGCAGTGCCAGTGTTGCCTGACGATACACCCGCCACGCTCCATGCCCGCATCCAAGTTCAGGAGCATCGCATTCTCAAGCAGGCGATCGCTGAGATTGCCGCACAGCAGGTTCAAGTTTCCCGCTGACTTTGGTCAAGGTGAAGCAGCGCGCTAACTCAAGCGGCAACTAGGCAAGCGGGGCGATCGTGTTAGGGCATCCGATGAAGCCGTTCTCGTTGAAGTGAAAA
>DVDZ01000116.1 GCA_015296025.1 Thermosynechococcus sp. M46_R2017_013 | reverse complement strand
GTTTTGGTATTCGTTGCAGTCGTAATATCGCACCACTTTGAGCAGTGCCACCGCGCATCTTATTCATGAACGCGAAGCCTCATATTCCCAGTTTCCCAAAGGCAGGGTGTAGGCTTTTTCTGAGAATCACCCGATTTGTAAACGTAGGGCACAGGCCAAAAGTTGGCCTGAACAATTTCAACCCCAAACCCACAGGCAAAAATAACCTAGGGTACTGCAAAGGCAAACGTTCCTAGCAGTAGGCGAGAGCGCCGCCTCCTTCTTTGGTCACAGGATTGGGAAGCTACGATTTAATTTCGAAGCAATAAATCGCTAGTTGCGTTCACGAACGATCGCAACAGAGTACACTAGGGACGATATTACTGATTTGTAACACTCTTGCTAGCGTTCTCAGGAGGTTTTATGGCACGGACAGAGTCCACGATGCTTGCCCTTGGTACTATCGCTCCCGATTTTCAACTGCCCGATGTGGTGAGTGGCCAAACAATTTCCCTCAGCACCTTTGCCGACAAGAAGGCGCTACTGGTGATGTTTATTTGTCGCCACTGCCCCTACGTAAAACACGTTCAAGAGGAACTGGCAAAGCTGGGGCGCGACTACAAAGACACGGACTTAGGCATTGTTGCTATTAGTGCCAATGACGCTGCCAACTATCCCGATGATGCTCCAGAGTCCTTGAAGGCGATGGCCACAGAACTGGGATTTACATTTCCTCTTTGTTACGACGAGAGCCAAGAAACAGCCAAAGCTTACACAGCAGCCTGTACACCCGACTTTTTCCTCTTTGATGGCGATCGCAAACTCGTGTATCGCGGTCAACTCGATGACAGTCGTCCCCAAAATGGCCTACCCGTCACTGGAAAAGACTTGCGTGCTGCCATTGATGCGGTCTTAGCCGGTCAAACCCCCAGCGAAGATCAAAAACCCAGCCTCGGTTGTAATATCAAATGGAAACCGGGGAATGAACCCGCCTATTACGGCTAAAGTTGGAAAGTTTAGATAATGGCACTTTTATTGCCCCTTCTCAGTCATTAGCCTACTGTAATCAATGCCAATGGGTTTGGCTGTGTTGACGCGATTTGTTTTTAGGTGTGAGCAGTGAATAATCAACTTTTTTCGCCAGTGCGGCTGCAGCCAATGGGGGCTGCCCTGAAAACGGTAGCAGTGGCAATGGCAACTGTAGCAATTGCCGTCGGTTCTTTAGGTTCTAGCCGTGCTCAAGA
>DVDZ01000136.1 GCA_015296025.1 Thermosynechococcus sp. M46_R2017_013 | reverse complement strand
CTAGCTCAACCCAGATCCTTGATTGTTCTAATAAATAGTTTCAAAGTATAAACAATCCCGTATAACAGTGCCTTCCCTGAGTCCCTTTGCTAAAATAAAATCAATCATGAATGCGTCCTACAACTGCTTGTGGGGTTGCGATCGCTCTTATTGCTCTTAAAGAGATGAGTTCAGTGGACAAACACACCAGCATTTTAGAAGTAAGTTTTAGGAGAACTTGAATGACAAAGCGAGATCATAGCAAAGTTTATAATGTTACACTCGTTAACGAAGCACGAGGCCTGAATAAAACCATTCGCGTTCATGCCGACGAGTATATTCTCGATGCTGCTGAAGCCCAAGGCATTTCTCTGCCCTACTCCTGCCGTGCGGGTGCTTGTGTCAACTGTGCCGGTCGCATTATCAAAGGCACTGTGGATCAGTCCGATCACTCCTTTCTAAAGCCCAAAGAATTGGATGCTGGATTTGTGCTCCTGTGTGCCGCTTATCCCACATCTGATTGTGTGATCTCAACCCACGAAGAAGATAATTTATTGAATTTGACTTAATCAATTTATTATAGTTTTAATTTGACTTGACTAGCGGGTTGGCGTGAATTTGTAATTGCCTTGCCCCTTAGATGCTGAAAGTGGAAAGCTACTCAACAGTCACCGATTTGGCGAGGTTGCGGGGTTGATCTACATCTAAGCCACGGCGGGCAGCAATGTGATACGCCAACAGTTGCAGGGGCATCACCGTCAGGATGGGGGAAAGAAGCTCATCAACCTCGGGTACAGGTAAAAGGTTATCGAACGTGTGCTGGGCTTCAGCTTCATCAAGGGGGGTGACCCCAATGAGGCGGGCATCGCGGGCACGGGCTTCTTGGGCATTGGAAAGGACTTTTTCAAAGACACTGCCGGGCATGGCGATCGTTACCACCGGCACTTTAGCATCGAGGAGAGCGATCGGGCCATGTTTCATTTCACCCGCAGGATAACCCTCAGCGTGGATATAGCTAATTTCCTTGAGTTTGAGGGCACCTTCGAGGGCAATGGGAAAGTTAATCCCGCGTCCTAAAAAGATAAAATCTTGAGTTTCAGCGAAGTCGTGGGAAAGGGCTTCAATATAGCGTTCTTGGCTTTCTAGAATTTGCTCCATCTGAGCCGGCAATTGGCGCAAGCCCGTAACTAGCTCCATTAAACGGGGGCGATCGCAAGACTGGCGCCGCCAAGCCAACTCTAATGTCAGCAAATAAAACGCCATCAGTTGGGCAACAAATGTTTTTGTAGCGGCCACGCCAATTTCAATGCCCGCACGGGTATCAATAATGTGGGGAACCAGATGACCCAGACTGCTTTCCGGGCGATTGGTAATCCCCAGTAAACGGGGTTCAAAAGCGCCCTCAAGTCCTTGGCGGCGTTTTAGTTCCATCTCTAAGGCTGCAAGGGTGTCTGCGGTTTCCCCTGACTGAGTGACACCAATGGTCAGGGTATTGGGGAGCAGGGGCGGCGGTGCATAGCGAAACTCTGAGGCATACTGTACACTGGTGGGAACTTGCGCCACCTGCTCAAGCAGATATTTGCCCACAAGGCTAGCGTGCCAACTTGTTCCACAGGCAACAATTTGAACATGCTGCAGATTGTCCAAAAGACTGGCGTCTAGGTTCAACTGCACTGGGCTAAAGGGACTGTTCACCTCCCAATCGGCTCGTAAATAGTCCTCTAAACAGGTGCGCACTACCCCCGGCTGCTCATAGATTTCCTTGAGCATGTAGTGCTTAAAGCCCTGCTTTTCCACCATGACGGGGTTCCAGTTGAGGGTGCGGGGGGTTTTGCGCAGGCGATGTCCCTCAAAGTCATACACTTCAACCCCTGTGGGCGTCAGCCGAGCCAGTTCACCATTTTCCAGCGGCAAAACAGCACGGGTGTAGGGAATGATGCTGGGGTATCCGAGGCGCAGAAGAATTCCCCTTGGCCAAAGCCAATCACAAGGGGGGCTTGTTGCCGTACCACAATCAATTCATCGGGATAATCCGCGCAGATAACGGCAATCGCGAACGCGCCTGTCAATTGATGGATGGCTTGACGCACTGCTTCTAGGAGGCCATTGGCGGTGGGGGTCTCAGGCAACGCTTCAGCGATCAGGTGGGGGATGACCTCTGTATCTGTCTCCGAACGGAAAACATGACCTCGCCCCTGGAGTTGCTGCCGCAGTTCGCGGTAGTTCTCAATAATGCCATTTTGCACCACGGCTAGGCGATCGCGACTGTCGCGATGGGGATGGGCATTGTGTTCCTCTGGTTTACCGTGGGTTGCCCAACGGGTGTGGCCAATGCCAACATGGGCAACAATGTCCAGTTGTTCAACTTTTTCAGCCAAGTTGTGGAGTTTCCCCTTGGCGCGGACACAGAGGAGTTTCCCCTCATTGAGTGTGGCAATCCCCGCGGAATCATAGCCGCGATATTCCAGTTTTTGCAGCCCCTGAAGCAGGACTTGTGCCGCTCGCTGGGGGCCAACATAACCAACAATGCCACACATAATATTTATGAACCTCTCATTAAAGATAAACGGGAGTGCTCTAACGACGGCTGGCAAACTGCGGCAGTTCCACTTGCGACCGTTTCAGGGGAAGTCGTGAGCGGGAGGCAAAGCGTTCTTGGGTGAATTCAGCTTGCCAAGGTTGAATGCCAATGGGTTGAATTGAACGCGGATGGGAAACTGCCGGCATGGTGATCCCGTCTAAGGATTTCGGGGGGGGTTCGGGAGGAAACTTGAACTTGGCGAATTGTCCTATGCCACGATTGCTCAATTTGGCGGCGAGAATTGGCGATCGCTTGCCATTGCTCATCATTCATGTTCCACTCTAACTTGTGCCACTCACTCATCACCCAACACCCACACCTTAATAAAAGATTAATTCATCGGATTTTTATGAACTAGATTATCGGATTTTTAACAAAAGGCAAGCTTTAGGCAAAAATTGTCACAGGAGTCCAAAGAGACAGCCTGCAACTCTCCTCACTTGCTGTGTTCAGCAATTACGCCTATCTGGCACTGTCCATGCGGTTTCAGTACAACTCAAGACACTTCACAAACTGGCACGTGCTTTTGCAGGAACTGGAACTCCTCTGGCAAAGTCCGCCATCTGGCGTAATTCATTATCTTTCCCAGGCGGGTGCCGTAGTGCCACAATACCCTAAACGGCCTATCACTGGAGATGTACGGCGATGAACCTACGGGAACTCCTGACAGCGGCAGCGATTACGGCGAACTTTGAGCATCCTGCCCTCGATCAACAGGTGAAGTCCCTGAGTACAAATTCTTGGCAGTGTCAGCATGGCTCGTTGTTTATCGGTATGCCCGGCACGCGAGTGAATGGGGGCAATTTTTGGCCGAGCGCCTTGGCAGCAGGGGCGATCGCTGCGGTGGTGTCTCCTCAAGCCAAACCCCCTGAGGGAGAGGCCTGTGTGATTGTAGTGCCCGATATTGAGCGTGCCTGCGGTCGCCTCGCGGCTGCTTTTTATAATTACCCCAGTCAACATCTCAGCCTGCTAGGGGTTACGGGTACGAACGGGAAAACAACCACTACCCACTTGGTGGAACATCTGCTCAACGGTGTGGGCTATCCAACGGCACTCTTGGGGACGCTCTACAGTCGCTGGCCAGGACACTGTGAGATTGCCAGTCACACCACGCCCTTTGCGGTGACCCTTCAGGAGCAATTGGCGGCGGCGGTGGCGGCGGGCTGTCGGTTTGGGGTTATGGAGGTGAGTTCCCACGCCTTAGCGCAGGATCGGGTGTGGGGCTGTCAGTTTGAGGTGGCGGCTTTTACCAATTTGACCCAGGATCATTTGGACTATCACCGCGATCTAGAGGACTATTTTGCGGCTAAGGCTAAGCTGTTTTCGCCAGACTACCTCAAGGGCAGAGCCATTCTCAATGCCGATGATCCCTTTGGGCGGCGCCTAGCGCAGCAATTGCCACCAGAGGGCTACTGGACCTACGGTCTCAGCGAGGATGCTGATTTTTGGGCTGAGAATCTCAACTATCGTGTCAATGGTGTAACGGGCGTCATTCACACGCCGATTGGTAGCGGCACCCTAGACGCTCCGTTGGTGGGACAGTTTAATGTGGCCAATGCCCTAGCGGCGATCGCCATGGGGGCAGCAGTGGGACTCCCCCTAGAGGCAATGTTGGCAGCCATTCGCGAATTTCCGGGCGTGCCGGGGCGGATGGAGCAGGTGCGCCTGAGTCCAGACCAAGATATAACGGTGCTGGTGGATTATGCCCATACGCCCGATAGCCTTGAGAACTTATTGCAAGCTGCCCGTCCTTTCATTCCGGGCAAGCTGATCTGTGTCTTTGGCTGTGGGGGCGATCGCGACCGTACCAAGCGTCCGCAAATGGGGGCCATTGCTGCTCGGCTTGCGGATCAAATAGTGGTCACTTCCGATAACCCGCGCACTGAAGATCCCCGCCGGATTCTCGAGGACATCCTTGCCGGTATTCCAGCGCAAACACCAATGATTGTTGAGGTCGATCGCCGCCAAGCAATTCGGCAGGCGATTCTAACTGCGGCTGGCGGCGATGGCGTGATCATTGCCGGTAAGGGGCATGAGGACTACCAAATTCTCGGCACTGAAAAAGTCCACTTCGATGATCGCGAAGAAGCCCGTACTGCCCTTGAACAGCGGCGCAAACAACAACTGAATCAAGGCTGACGTGCCACAATAGGGGATTGTTGTTCCACAGTGAGCAGATTGTGATTGAGGCAGAGGTTCACCGCCAATTACGGGCATTTTTACGCAGCAGTGGCGATCGCCGCTGGCCTCATCATCTCACTTTGGCGCGGTTGGTTGCCCGTGCTCTGCGGCTACGGCGGGGGTGCTTACTCCAGGTTACCCAGCGAGCAGTGTTGCAGCATCGCTATGGCCTGAGTTATCTGCTGCCGCTGCTGTTGTATCCTGAGCCTGCCCTGCTAGTGGTGCCCCAAGAACGACTGCCACGGCTGCTGCATCAAGAAATTCCTGAACTGCTGACGTTTCTTGCAGTTACAAAACCAATTCAGCACAGCCACTGTCCGCAGCCAGCCTTTGAGGGAGTGCTGGTGATGAGTCTCGAGGACTGGTGTCGCCAAGCCACTGCCCATCCCAATATCGTCACAATCATTGATGGTATTGAAGCATTGCCCCAAATTGCCCAGCAGCAGATGACCTGCACAATCACCACCAGCGATTGGGAGCATTTGAAACTGGCCATGCCCAGTGCCCTTGGAGCCATTCGCCAAGTCTATGCTCAGTTGGCACAGCACCTGTTTCAGCGACCCGCCAACCCCTATGGAGACTACCTACTCACCCCTTCAGAGCAGCAACCCCTCCTTGAGCTGCTTAATCAATGGCCGCAGGCGCTGCCTTCCCAATGGTTGCAACTGCGGGACTACCTCAACCGCAGTGATACGGTGATTTGGGGACGCCGCCATCCGACGGTGGGCTACTTCAGTCTCCAAGGACACCCTCTCAATTTCCGCTCCTATTTTCAGGGTCTTTGGTCGCAGGCACCCTTTGTTCTCATTGGGAGCGGACCAGATACAGACTCCCCTTTGGCCTATGTGCAGCAGGAACTGGGGCTGCCCCCCCAAACGACGATTAAGTTTGCCAGCGATCGCCACAGCGAAGCCATTACGCTCTTGATTGCCGAAGACTTGCCCCTGCCCAATACTCCAGAGTTTGCCTCGGCTGTCCTGCGGCGCCTCTACGATCTCATTGGCACAATTGGCCATCAACGAGCTGTGATCCTCGCCAGTGATGTTCCCCTGCGGGAGCAGTTGGCCACGCAATTGGCTGCCCTCTACGGTTCGCGGGTACAGGTGGAGACGCCAACCCTTGACACGAACACGATTTTAGTAACGGGGGAGACCTTTTGGCTGCGGTATGGAGCGCAGTTACCCTGTCCGGCGCTATTGGTCTTAACCACACTGCCTTTGCCCTCGCCGGAAAAAGCAGTGGTGAGTGCCCGCATTGAATGGCACAAGCAACAAAAGCAGGACTGGTTTCGCCAGTATCTTTTACCGGAGTGCTTGACGGTGCTGGATCGTGCCCTTGCCCCTGTGCGTCAGGATGAAACACTGGTGGCCATTTTAGATCGACGGCTCACAGCACGCAGCTATGGTCGGGAAATCCTCCAGAGTCTCAGTCCCTACAACCGCGTTAGCGATCGCGCCCAATCAGCGCGTTGAGTTTACCACTGCGAAAACCCTCGAGATCTAGTGTGACATAGGTAAAGCCCAAGGACTGAAAGTGGCTCACCAGCTTCTCTAGGTTGGTCATCGTTACAAAGTCAACAATCTGCGCTTGGGGCACCTCAATCCGAGCGGTATCGCCATGACTGCGGACGCGGCAGAGTTCCCAACCCTGCTGGCGCAAGTAGTATTCGGCATTGCCGACCCGTTGTAGCTTGGCAAGGGTAATTTCTTCACCGTAGGGAAAGCGTGAACTCAGACAGGGTTGGGCGGGCTTATTCCACCAAGGCAACCCAAGGGATTTGGCAATTTCTCGCACCTCTAGTTTACTAATTCCCACCTCGGCAAGGGGCGATCGCACCCCCCGTTCTTTGGCTGCAGCAATGCCCGGACGATAGTCTTGGAGATCATCGGCATTCACGCCATCGAGAATATAGTCATAGCCCCATGCCTGAGCCAGTTCCCGCAGGCGATCGTGGAGTTCGCTTTTGCAAAAGTAGCAGCGATTTACAGGGTTCGTGGCGTAGTTGGGGTTCTCCAGTTCATGGGTTTCAATGAGTTCATGGCGAATGCCAATGGCCGCCGCCTGAATGCATGCATCCTCTAGATCCGCTGGGAAAAGCGAAGGGGAAACTGCCGTGACGGCCACGGCGCGATCGCCTAACACATCCTGAGCAACTTTGGCCACAAGCGTACTATCAATACCGCCAGAGTAAGCAATCAAGGCTTGATCGAGTTCGCCAATGAGATTGCGTAAAGCTGCTAGTTTGTCCACGCCCATCACCGACTCATTTTTGAGAATTCTGCTCCTACAGTTTAGCTAATCGGCAGGAAGCCCCGCGCTCTTCCGAAGGGGAATCTTGCTGCTCAACGTACTGCTTCCACCGCTCCCCAACTGGCGATGAAGTAGAACTCATCCCAAAGCAGCGACTTCCCATAGAACTTGTTCACCCGCAGCCTGCAACTAGAAACAGCCTTTAGGTTGTGAATGAACTTGGGCAACGCCAAAACAGACCGCTGGTGGCAAGCAGCTTAAATCAGCGTAGCGGCAAGCCTCAGTTAAGGAACCGAATCGCTACCGGACGTTCACGTTCCCCCAGGCTAGTCACGATGACACTGGGATAGCAGGGCGGTCGGTTGTGAAGGTCAACCCCGCTGGTACCTATGCCGCAAGATGTGAACTCTGCATTGCTGATCAAAAAAGTGGGCTTGCATCGGCTCACGGTAAAACGCGAAGGTCGAAAGACCGGAGAAGCTTGCCGTCGGGAGTATGTCACCCTAGGGATGGGAGCAAAACGCTCAAGCGCCCATTAACCAAATGCTGTGAGTGCTCCCCCTGCTCTAAAATAAAATCACGAACTAATAACCGCTGATTGCTGGGGAGAACCTATGGGAATTTTCAATGGCATTATTGAATTTCTTAGCAATATCAACTTTGAGGTCATTGCCCAATTAACCATGATTACCATGATTGGCATTGCAGGGCCGATGATTATTTTCTTGTTGGCAGTGCGTCGGGGCAACCTGTAAGTCATTGTCTTTTTAAGGAATTAGGATGTCCCCCACGTT
>DVDZ01000213.1 GCA_015296025.1 Thermosynechococcus sp. M46_R2017_013 | reverse complement strand
GGTATTAGTTTGAATTAATTAATTAGTGTAATTGTATAGTCGTACCAAATCTATTTAACAAAAAAGAAGTTTTTGTTAGTTAAGTTTTATTTATTACTTATTGATATTTGAATCAAATTTGTTTATTTTAAGGTGTTGATCAGATACGTGGTGCATCTGGACATTGCGTCTGCCAAAGTGGCTCTAGGTTATAAAAAGCTGTATAGTGGCTGTACCTTTGCGGATAACTAAGGAATGACCCCTTGGCAGACGTTACGGCGCAACCCTTTAGTCATGTTCAGTTTGGGGCTGTTGCTGACATTGTACCTGCTGGCGATCGCCGCTGATTTTGTAGCGCCCTATAGTCCCTATGCCTTTCAAGTGGATGGTGCTCTGTTACCCCCCACCCGCATTTACTGGCGCACTCGGGAGGGTCGGTGGCTAGGTCCCCACGTCTATCCCACCCGCTTGGGGCCTGTCAGTTTGGAGACGGGCAAGCGACCCCTTATTGTTGACTGGGAGGAACCTTCGCCCATTCGCCTCTTTGTCAAGGGCAGCTCCTACCGCTTCCTAGAAATTACCCTGCCCCTGCCGACGCGCTGGAGTCTCACGGATCCCCAACTTGAACCACGGACGATTTTTGCCGGGTTCTCCAGCGATCGCCATCTCTTTGGTACCGTGGGCAAGGGCTACCTGAACCTGCTAGGAACGGATGATCAAGGTCGCGATCAGTTGAGTCGGCTGCTCTTTGGTGCCCGCATTAGCCTCAGTATTGGCCTTGTGGGGGTAGCGATTGCCTTTCCCATTGGTACTCTTGTGGGTGCAATTTCTGGCTACTTTGGCGGCTGGTTAGATGCAGTCTTGATGCGTGGTGTTGAGGTACTGATGACGCTGCCGACCATCTATTTGCTAGTGGCCTTGGCGGCGGTTCTTCCTGCAGGACTCAGGAGTGGTGAGCGATTCCTGCTCATTACCGTTATTACCGCTTTTGTGAATTGGGCGGGGCTGGCACGGGTGATTCGCGGTCAAGTGCTCAGTATCAAGGAGATGGCCTTTGTTCAAGCAGCGCAGATTATGGGGGGGGATCGCTCTACATCATTGTGCGGCATATTATTCCCCAGACAGCGACCTATGTCATTATTGCCGCAACACTCTCGATTCCCAGTTTTATTGTCGCGGAGTCGGTGCTTAGCCTGATTGGCTTAGGGATTCAGCAACCGGATCCCTCCTGGGGCAATATGCTCTCTTTGGCAACGAATGCCTCAATCTTAGTCTTGCAACCATGGTTAGTCTGGGCACCGGCCACGCTGATTGTACTGACGGTGCTGTGTTTCAACATTGTCGGCGATGGCCTACGAGATGCCCTAGATCCCAAACGAACACAAACATAGCTAAGACCCTTGGGATAAACTGAGGAGAGATTTTAAAATCAAAAATTAAGCTATGAGTGGCGATCGCCGACCCTATCAAATTCTGGTGATTGATGATGATCCCACAACTCGACTCTTGCTACAGAAAACGCTAAGGGCGCTGGGCTATCAGGTATCAGTGGCGGGGCATGGCCGCGAGGGAATTGCGATTGCCACTGCCGAGAAACCGGCTCTCATCATCTGTGACTGGATGATGCCTGAACTCGACGGCCTAGAGGTGTGCCGTCAAATTAAGCAAGATCAGGAACTCTCCCGCAGTTTTTTTGTGCTGCTGACCGCTAAGGGGGAGGTAGAGGATCGCATCCAGGGCTTGGATGCCGGTGCCGATGAATTTTTGGCAAAACCCATTGACCCCAATGAACTGCGGGCACGGATTCAGGCGGGGCTGCGTCTTTACCAACTCAACCAAGACCTGCTCAAACAAAAACAACTCCTTGAGGCTGAACTCCACGAAGCCGCTGCTTATGTGCGATCGCTCCTACCGCCACCCCAAGAAGCTCCCTGCAAAATTAACTACTACTTCTTGCCCTCCAGTCAGTTAGGTGGAGATTGCTTTGACTTTTTTTGGGTCGGCGATCGCTATCTAGTGCTCTACATTCTCGATGTTTCAGGACATGGCTTAGGCGCTGCGCTGCCTTCGGTCTCTGTCTTGAACCTGTTGCGCAGTACAACGCGGGAGCAAGCCGGTGGCAGCTTTGATTATCTACAGCCTGCCCAAGTCCTTGAAGCCCTTAACAATGGCTTCCAAATGACAGATCAGCATGAAAAGTATTTTACGATTTGGTACGGTGTGTACGATCGCCAAACGCGGCAATTGACCTATGCCAGTGGTGGACATCCGCCGGCACTCCTGCTGACCCATGATGCTGACCAATGGCAGGCTACTTGCCTCAAAACACCGGGAATTCCCATTGGCATGTTTGCCGACATGGCCTTTACCCAAGCCACTACTGAAGTGCCCAGTTCCGCGGTTCTTTACCTTTTGAGTGACGGCATTTATGAGTTTGAAACCATCGAAAATAAGGTTTGGGGACTCGAAGCCTTTACGGCGTTGCTCATTGCTGCCCACACCCAAGATTCTCTGCCCTCATTGCCCCAATTCATTTCCCAAGTGCAGACCCATGCAGCGGCTCATGCCTTTGGCAGTGATGATGTTTCATTGGTGCAAGTGGCATTTCCAGCGGCGTGACATACTCCCGATCCTCACGCTGCGCGTAGAGGGTGGGTTTCTCCAGTCTTTCCACCTTCGCATTTTATAGTGAGCCGATGCCCCCACGACCGACTGGCCAGCTATCCCAGCGTCGGCAAAACGTTCTGAAAGTTTGTCTCTAGTCACAGGCTGTGGATGAACACGATGGGAAGTCGGTGCTCTAGAATCAGTTCTACTTCATCGTCAGTGGTGAAGCGGCACATTGAGCAGCAAGACTCCCCTTGGGGAGAGCGCAGGGCTTCCCGCCGATGAACTAATTAGCATCGAAGATTGCATAATGTAGTGTCTTCTATGCAATATCCTAGGCAGTGGCAGCGTGAAAATGAGCTATGGGCAGATGGGAGTTTTTACTGCAAAAGGAGGGCGATCGCGCCTGGTTGCCCCTAGAGCCACCCTCGGCGGAAGTTCTGGAGGGCAGTTACCGCTTGATGGCCCGTTGTCCCGTTGGCGAAACCTCTGTGGAAGTACAAATTACTCATCTTTACGAGGATCAGGGGGTGCCCAAGCAACGCTATCAACGCCGCACTCACCGCAGCAGTTCCACAGGACTCATGGGTATTTTGCCCTTTACGTATTTGCAGCCGGGGCGTTGGGAATTTCAATGCCGTGTGGCACAACAGGGGGTACTGGATTCAGAGGTGTTTGCGATCGCCCTTGATGTCCTTGCCCAGAGCGAAGAGTGGGATTTGTGTCCTGCGCCTCCAGAGCAGCCAGCTAAAGCTGCCGAACCCCCTAAACCTCAAGAACTCTCCCCTACCGCACTGCCCACAACGCTGATTGAGTTACCCCAAAGTGCCTATACAATCTTTGCCGATGAGACCCTAGTTTTAGAAGGCACCGTTGCGGTTCCAGGCAGAGTGGTGATTCGCTTACGCAATCCCGTTACCCGCGATGTCGTGCAAGAGGAATCGGTGTCGGCAATCCCCTGCGGCGGGAAATGGTCTTTTCACTGTACGCTCAAGCCCTTAGCCAATTATCCAGTCATGGTTGGGGAGGTTCGCCTCCTACCCAATGATCCCTTAGAGCACAGCGATCTCCGCCAAGTCCAAGCTTTTATGGTCACGGTGTTACCAGCACCCGAGATTCCTGCAGTCTCCGCGCCCCCCCAGGCCGCCCCACCTAAAAGTAAAACAGCCACTGGCCCGCAGTTGCCCATCTTAGGGGACACTGCTCTTGACCCTGTACCGGTAAGCGGCTTTTCCCTACCGCCCCAACTGAAGCCTGTGAAAGCACCTGTGGTGGTTGATTTGCCTAGTTTTTGTCAACCCCTGTCTGCGGTTACTGTGCCACCACCTCAGGATTTGCCCATGGATCGCCAAGAGCGATTTTGGTTGCGATTGCAACGGTTAGCGGAATTAGCGACACCCCCAGCATCCAACCATTCTGAGGGTTCCTGTCTATTGACTCCCCCCCAGCTCATGCTCTCCCCGGAGCCACTGGTATCGCCGCTGCACCTCAAGGTGAATTTGCCTGCAACACAACGGGGGTGCTCCGTTAAAGTGTGGATTACCAATGGCGAAACGGGAGAATTAATTGCGGGTCCGCGCTGGCTAGTGGAGTTTGATTTTTATCGCCATGGGGATGACTGGCAAACTGTCCTCCATATTGACGTGCCCGCTAGCGTGCATTCTATTGCCCTCATGGCGATCGCCATTGATCCAAAAACAGGTGCCGAAAGTCCGACAGTGACCCTACGGCGGCAGCTCCAAGTGACCTAGCTTTCGGGTTCGGGTTGCGTTTCTGCCCGCTCAAAGGCTGGGCAATAACCCTCTGGCGCCACTTTGAAGTTGTACAGGGCAGAAGCCTCATTCCAGCAGCGTTGACCCCGATAAAACTGGCAATTAAAACAGCTTTCCTGATCGGGGGCGATCGCAGCCGATGTCCCACCCAGCACTTCCTTAGGCGTCATACCACGAATCAGCAATTGCTCCCCCTGCCATGAAGCAAGAACAAAACCCGTATCCGCCAGCCGTCGCCAGCGCGGATCAGTGGTCACAGAGGCCGGCAGGCGAATGATTGCTTCATCGTTCCACTCGCTGACCTCGCCCTCGTAGGCCAATTGCACCAATGAGCTGGGGGTTGAAAGTGTCAGTTGGCCAATGGGAAATTGAATCGTTGAGCCACTGCTGGGGGTATGCAGATGATAGCGGTTGCTCAATTCATGCAGACTGGCTAAATCGGCAAGGTAGTTGGGATCGCCATGGATGAGAACCACATGCTGCGGCCGAATATTGTGGATTAGTTGAGTCGTCGCAGGGCCATCCGCATGGAAGGAGAGTAAAAACGTATCCACCTCCACATTGGGTAACCCGGCCAAGTCAGGATCACCTCCCCGAAAAGGCTGACCATAGCGTAGCCGTGGATAGAGCACAAGCCAAGGCCGTCTTCCTTGAGTCACGTAGGGACGCAGGTCTTGATTTTCTTCCACAAGGACAATGGTGGGAGCCTCACCCCGAATTTGTGTCAAACTGCTCAAGGGCTGAACTTCGGGTTTGACTCGCTGATCCCAAAAGAGGGATTGGTGTTGAGCAAAGTTTTGAATGGCGGTGGGCAAATGGGGCAAAATCGTGAGGTAGGCATCACAGCCGCGAGCGATCGCCGGACCCACCCAAATCTGAATTGGCTGTCCTGTAAAAAGATGATGACTGCGCAGCAGGATGAGAATTTCTTGGGCTGTACCCAGGGGGGGGGAGGGAGAGCAGGACGTTATAGCCTTGATCAACTGCGGTGCGGATGCGTTCTGCCAGTTGGTTTTCCTGTTGACGGCGGTGGGGATGACGCGCTGTGCCTAAGCTAGCCTCAATGATCAGCACATCCGGCTGCAATCCCCGCAAATCCGCTAGGGGCAATCCTTCCGTAAAGCGAGTATGGGACAGAAAAAAATCCCCCGTATAGACCACGCTTAAGGGGGGGCGTTCTGTGTTTGCCTCCTGGTATGTGAGCACAAAAACCGCTGCCCCCGGCAAATGTCCCGCTGGAAAGAGTTCTGCCGTCAGGCCATCGCCAAACTCAACGGGCGATCGCCAAGGCAAAGCGCGGCAGAAGGGGGGAACCGTTTCATCTGGCCAATTGAGGGGCAAAAGCTGGGTCGTCACCTCACTGGCATAGATGGGAATATGGGGAAAACGGCGATGCAGTGCCAACAGGCTCTGGGCATGATCCGCGTGGGCATGGCTACAGAGCACCAAATCAAAGGGATGCTGTTCAATCTCATCGAGGGGCAATGCATCAAGGGATGGCACACCACAGTCCAGCAAAATCCGATAGGTGCCAATTCCTAAGCCAATGCACACCCCCTCATCTGCGTGACCCACCCCATAGTTGAGGCACTCGATCATGAATCGTGATCAGTTACCCTCCCTAGTTAGGTTTAGTGAGCAGAACCGTTGCCGTGGTACTGATCAGTGTCGTAGAAACCGTTGCGGGTGCCAAAGACCAAACACAGCACAATAAACACTGGCGTAATAGCCAGCAAAACGGGTTTCACGTTAATGGCAACGTCCATAGCTGCGCTCCTCGCTGTAGTCAACTGAATAAATAAATAGCCTCTTCTGCTACTCAGTGTATCGTGGATGATTCGCGGGGATTCGCTGATTTTCTCTCCTCAAAGTAACGCAGTTGTCGCCAACCCACAAAATTGGCATAGGGCTGGCGATCGCCCATACATTCAGCCACGTGCTCCAAGGGAGACAAGTGCTTGGGGTCTGCTCCCGCCAAGCGTTGATAAAGTGCTAAATCAGAGGCGGGGTCACTGCGTTGGCCATCCCGCAGATAGTAAGACACCCGTGCACAGCGAGCCACCGACATATACTTGCACTCTTCTAAGCTGTATTGTTCACGCTCATGGGCATCAATATACGGGAGGTGCCACTCCCCCACAGCCACAGGAGTCGGTTCATGGGTTTCCAGCAAGTGCTGAATTAACTTAGCCAAGGCTTGCATTTCCGGCTGGGCATCGGGGTGGTTGCGCAGGCGCAAAAAGTTTTCCCACTCAGTGCTACTTACCACTGTTTGCATCCACATCCAGGGCTCTAGCAGGCGGTTGACTACCTGCTTGTGGATCCCTAACTCATGGAGTTGCCGCGCCCCCTCAAGAACCGCGAGGCGAGTTTTTAACCAGATTTCCTTGGCCGCCTCCTTGTGTTCGCTCTCTTGGCGCGCCTGCATCCCCGGTTGGTTTTGCCCCCAATGGTAGGGAATGACCGGATTCTCCGCCACTTGCGCCATCATTTTTGTTACTGGCACTGCCCGCGAACTGGCGGAATTACGGGAAAACACTCGATGGGTGAGGAGTTCGCTGTGAATAAAACGGGGATATGTCAGTTGCAGTGTAACCAAGCGCACCCCTGCTGGTGAAATTGAATCGGCAATTACACGCCCGTCTTGCATCTTTTCTCTTTTGAATCTCTGCCTTTTCTAGGCTAATGCAAGGGAAAGGCTGCCCACTCAAATTTAGACGCCCTTGACCCCCTAGACTGTGGCACACTGAAGCTAGACTGCTACCAAGAAAGTGCACAAAAGTGTGCCCCCTTCTCTTCCTGCCCCGAACGCATTCGTATCTGATAGTTACTAGAAGCAGACTACAATCTGCTTCTGGTAAATTGTCAGCTTGTGGGTAAAACCCTCTCGGATATTGGCAATACGGGCATGGAGTCTAGCCAATGTGGCAGAGGATGTTTGCCGGTTGCGCGAAACCGCTAGCTGTGTTCCTGCGTGGCGCTGAAAATCTGCGAATCGCTTGGCTACTTTGAGTTTGCAACTGAAGGCTGCTCTACCCTATCGTACACGATTGTCAATACTAGAGTTTGTCTCCTCTGGATCGCCTTGGGAACTTGAAAGCACGCATTGAAGAAAGCCTTCCCTACATTAGCCTGACCAGTGAAGCGGCTCGCCGTGAACTGCTCATTGCGCCTGTCTTCTTAAGATGTACGCATCGAGTCTCTCTTCATCATCAGTGACCAACTTAAAGGTTCCCTCGATTACTACCTTTACTCTGTGGCCAAGCTGCTGGTGGTTGAAGCCCAAAATGCCGACTTTGCCAAGGGCTTTACTCAACTGGCCGTTGAACTCATTGCCCTCGAGAGTCCACAGCCCATCCTACAAGGGGCGGTTTCCCCAGGGGATATTGGGCAATTTAGCCTGCTGCACCGAGAGCACAAGCAAATTCAGCAAGACCTAAACTGATACCGTGTTCCCGTCATCTTGAGACTCTGATGCGGATTCTCGTTGAGATTTTAGAGCTGAGTTAATTTTTATTCCTGTAATAACACTTG
>DVDZ01000192.1 GCA_015296025.1 Thermosynechococcus sp. M46_R2017_013 | reverse complement strand
AGTCTGTGTTCTTGGCTTTACGGAAACAGCATTAATTCCGGGAATCTCGGCGGCGGTCAAACCCCCAGCGATCGCCGGATCACAGCCTTGGCCGATGGCGAGTTCCTGCTGCGCGGCATTCAACCCCACTACCACTATCCACTCCCCCCCCCTGACGGCGGGTGCCTCCCCTAGCCTAATTAGTCGTGCCCTCATTGAGGCTTTGGAGTTGCCCCTCTATGTCTTTGATGCAGGTTTACCCCTACCGCGTCTGCCAGAGATGATTCACTTGGGGGGCACACCGGCTCGCTGCCTAACCACAGGTCAAGCGATGACGACCCAAACCGTAGCGCACCTCTGGGAACAGGGATGGTCTTGGGGTGCCCAGCTCAGTAGTGAATATCCGTGGCTAATCCTTGCTGAATGTGTAGTGGGCGGTACAACCACTGCCCTTGCCCTTTGCGAAAGTTTGGGGATTGTTGCTCGCGACTGTGTGGGCAGTAGCCATCGCCAGAGTAACCACGAACAAAAGTGGCAACTGGTGCAACGGGGGCTTGCCCATCTACCTGCTGAGGCAGATCCTTTGACCTGTGTAGCGGCGATTGGCGATCCAATGCAGGTGGTTGTTGCCGCTATGGCACTGCGGGCAAGTCAAACCTGTGGTGTTTTGCTAGCGGGGGGGGTCACAAATGATTGCGGTCTATGCCTTAGCGCGCTCTGTTGCCCACTGGCGCCGGCTCCCTTGGTGTCTAAACCAGATTGTCGTGGGTACCACCCGTTGGCTCGTTGAAGATCCCACAGCTCAAATTCAGCGATTGGCAGAGCGTGCCCAATGTCCACTCCTTTACACTCAACTGGATTTCAGTTTATCCCGTCATCCTGCCCTGCGTGCCTATGAGCAGGGGTTTGTCAAGGAAGGGGTTGGTGCCGGCGGCTGTGCCATTGCTGCCCATCTGTTGGCGGGCTGGAGCAATTCAGAAATGGTGAATATTATCGACAGGCTGGGCGATCGCTATCACGCCTCTGGCGGCTCACTCATCGCCAACTGACAGGCTGCAAGACTGGCACTGCTGTACATCTGCTCTAGGGTAGCCATTAACTGTGCCACTTCACTAGGAACTTCATGGGGAAAGGGGGGTAATACTGACAGCACAGCATGGGGTTGGCCACTGGGGACAAGCACCACTAACTCTGGGGGTAAAGACTGGCCATATTGGCAAAAGGAAGCATCGGTTTTGGGCGGCTCATAGAGGGGTGGGGGGGCGGGTACAATGGAGGGCGTGGTTGCCCGATAATGGCGCAGGCGTTGGAGAATTTCATCTTTGGTTTTGCCCCGCAACTGAAAAAGTAAAAAGGGGTCTTCGTTGAAGTACTGCCCGAGTAAATAATAGACGGCGCCAATATGTTTGCAGGGATTCACTGGGTCTGGGCAGTTGCAGCGGCTGTGGATGTCAAATTTGGTAAAGGGAAACAAACTCAGTCCGGCTTGGGTAAAGACTTCTTCAATACTGGGGGGCAGCTCACCCGCTAGGAGCTTCGCGGCATAGAAGGCTTTTTGTGCCATGCCATCAATGACGTATTGCCACTGCTCTTCACTAAAGGCATCCAAATGAAGTTTGACGTGATAGGGTTCAGGAGCTGTGCCTTGTACTTGGGCATGGACTTGGTTGCCTTTGAATTCCAACGTGAGAACCCGTCCTTCGCGCACATAATTGCGTGCCCGCTCTAGCCGTCGGCGCCAGCCAAAGGACTCTAGTACACCAATCCAGCGTTCACTCCACCAATGTTGACGCCCTTGGACACTGTCGCGATCGCTCACCTCAACGACGGGTTCAGAGGCCAGCGTTGTCGTCGTTGCATCAAAAGGGGGGGGAGGTAACTGCTGCTTTTGCTTTTGTTTGAGACTGGCAGCTTTGCGGGTAATTTTGAGAATCTGGGGCTGTTTCATGGGTCAAATGCCACGGCTATTCCTTCTATCATAGGCTGCTGGTCTAGAGGATGAGATCAATCTCCCACGTGGTTATATCCCATGTTTGTAAGACATACTTGTCTCGGTGGTGGCGAATTAACCAAAGGTGGCGATCGCCCGTAAAGCCGAGGCCATAAATCTCCTGTTCGCTTTCGGCCGTGCCGACAATTTCACCGCTGTGGGTCACTAAATTCAAACGATGACGACCCGCCACCACGTAGCCCCAGGGCGTGGCACAGAGAAATTGAGGACGAAACCGCAGGCCCAAGCGTTGAACCCGCCAAGGCCGCAAATGTAAGAGCATCAACAGGGGCTGCTGCGGATGATCCTCAAACGCTGCGAGTTGCCATGGCTGCTGATGGGCAGGGGTGAACAATGTCAGGTGGGCAGGTAGTTGGGTGTATAGTCGCCAGTGTCCCCGGCGGTCGAAGAGTTGAAAATGGGTGATGGAATGCTCCGTTTCAGGATGCTGGGAGCGACCAATCACTAGGCCGTAGCGACGATTGAAAAGGAGCGTCTCCACGAAAGTCTGTCCATGCCATTGACAACGGAGAGTCCGCTGCCCTTGACCATTGATGAGTTGGAGATGAAGCTGTAATTCCGCTGCTGCACTCTCAATCTGGGTTTCTGCACACCAGTAACCAGTGGCGTCAATGGTCAAGCGGTTCAAGGTGGAGTGAAGACGACAGCCTAAGGGAATAAGCTGGTCGTGAATACAGAAAAGCTGGGGTGGCAGCACATTGAGTCGCAGCCAAGCACTCACTTCACCGCCATAGAGTTGAAGCGGCAACGGTGGTAGCGGCCATTGCCCCATCTCTTCTGGCACAGTCTCCCTAGCTTGCCAAGCCCAGAGGCGATCGCCCACCACTCCGTAGAACTTGGTGGCCGTACTGGCAACCTGTTGGGGCGGTATTGCTAAGGAATAACCTTGGGGTTCCCCCAGCCAAACCGCCGCCGGCGCCTTGGAAAACAATAGCGGCTGCTCATGACGCTCTGCTTCGATAACCTCTAGGGCTAATTGCACAGCCATCGTCATTTCCGCTGCACTTTTATACCGTCGCTGCGGTAATTTATCCAAGGCTTTAGTAATGATGCTCCGCACTAGAAAGGGCAGCCCCTCAGGAAGGGTATAGGGACGGCTGAGGTGGGCAGCCATGAGTTCAGCAGGTGTGCCGTGGAAGGGGCGATCGCCAACAATCATCTCGTACAACAGGATGCCCACCGCATAAAGATCCGAAGCGGGTATCGTTTGACCGTAGAAACGCTCCGGTGCCATATAGGCAGGGGATCCCGTTTGACCACTGCCTTTGACATCCTCAATCAGCCGCGCAACGCCAAAGTCAGACACCTTTGCCTGCCAACCCGTAGCAGTCACCTCCAGCAGGATATTTTCCGGTTTGAGATCGCAGTGGAGAATGCCGCGATGATGGGCATAGGCTAGGGCTGCGAGAACATCCAATGTCAGGCGCAAAGCGGTGGTCAGGGGTAAAGCCTGTTCCTGTTCTAGGAGCGATCGCAATGTCCCCCCCGCACAATAGTCCATCACCAAACTACGGCTGACTTGAGCGCTATGGCGCAAGCGAATGTAGTCAATCGCCTGACAGCCCACCACATGGGGATGTTGAAGCGTCAGCAGAAAATTCAATTCCCGCAGAAAGCCACGGGTCAGCAATTGCCGCTCGTTGAGCACCTTGATTGCCACGAGGTCACCCGACTCACGATTGACAGCCAGATACACTTGTCCGTACTGACCCTGACCGGCTAGATCTACTAGCCGGTAACGGGAGATTTGGGCAGCATGAGCCGTGGCCAACAACAAGCCTCAATCATTAAGAAAAACAGTTCTCAGATTGAATCGTCCTTCAGGAGAAGAGGATTTCCAAGGGTACCTCGTTATTTTCCTGTTCAATACTACCCACTTCATGGATGCGCTTGGCCAGATCCCGTGCCCGCTGATAACTGCTAATGTCCCCTTGTTCAAAAAACAGCTTCGCCGCTGTGCGCAGATCTTCCACTGCGCCCTTGCGATCGCCAAGGGTCGAGCGGGCAACACCGCGATTGTGGTAGGCCTTGGCATAGTTCTCATTAATGCGAATGGCCTCGGAGTAGTCAAGAACTGCCGCTTCGGCGTCTCCGAGACGCTGATGGGTCAGTCCCCGATTGTAGTAGGCCTTGGCATGGCTGGGATCCACTTGAATGACTTGGGTATTTTTCTCAATCTGCCGCAGATAATCCAACACTTCTTCGATTTGCTTTTGCTCTGTGTTGAGAATACGGGTGTAATTGTGGAGATGCTGTGTCCCTTGGTTGAGTTGCATCACCTGTTTCTGTACATCCTCAAGGCGATCGCCCACCTGGGCAAGGGCAAGGGTAAGGTTGCCCAACTCTGACTGCTGCTGACCTTGGGAGGCAACCAGTTCAGCAATTTTCGCCTCCTGTTGCCGCACAACGACTTGGAACCGATCATCTAGTTTTTTGCGATTGACTAAGTTTAAACCCACCGCCAACGAAAGGGGCAAAGGGGCGATCGCTGTCAAAATTGTCTGTTGAGTTGTCGCAGCCGCCACAGACAATACAACGCTTAACCCAGTTGCACCCCATTCTAGGGGGTGTAGCCCCCTAGGAGATGGCATGTCATAGGAGTTCAAATGACGGTCTTCCATAAATGGTGCCTCCCTGAGGATAAAAAATGAAGTGGTTGGTTAGGCATCCGACGTATTGGCGAGATATTGCCCCACCTGCACTTGGGTATCTTTCAACTGAGTAATCATTGTGCGGGTAATGAGCTTGCCCGCCTCCACCAAAACCCGGCCATCGAGGGGGTGCAAAATATCCTGCTCAGCCCGCCGCCCGATCAAAGACTCAATATCTTCAACGGCATTGACATACATCCCTGAGGGTAACTCCACCACCACCCCCGGCCCCAGTACCCGTGCCTGGCAAGCCAAGCGAGAGGTGGCATTTGCCGTTGTAATCACCTCAAGGGTACGTTGCTCCCGCTTATTGATAGGCGAAAGACTTTCCATCCCCTCCTTGATATAGACATGGCAGGTGGCACACAGTCCCCGCCCGCCACACTCCTTTAACACATGGAGTTCAGAGTCCAATAGAGCAGACAGCAAATTGTCATTGGTATTAATCGTGGTTTCCCGCGAGATGGGTTCAAGTTTGACAACTTTGGCCACTGCTCTGTTCTCCTTTTAATCACGCATAGAGAGTTACTTTAGGATCATACTCAAGCAACTTGGGTGCGACATAGCCGTTCCATAATCGTGTCATGATCCTGTCCCTCTTGCAGCCAAGCCTTGGCCGGCTCGACCCGCTCCCGCAAGCCCAAGACAAAAAGGTTATTAGCTGCCCCTAGGGTTTCACAGGCCGTTTGAACACAGTGGAGATCGCGCCCCGTCAATTGGCTAAAGAAAGCTTCTAAAATCCCAGCTTCGGCAGCACATTGGGGCTGACCCGTATTTTTAGGAGCCGCCGCCGCAAAGGGAGAATCCCACGTTTTCACCACCAAAAAGCCCTGCTGGTAAAAACCCACATCTAGATCGATGGTACCCCAGCCATGGGTTTTCCAACATTCCTTGAGACATTGGAGAAACTCCACCATTTCCATTTCCGCAAGGGGACGGCGATAGTACTCACTGACCTCTGCGACAAAGCGACGATAAAAGTTTTTACCCCACCAACGACCACAGTTAAACAGCACCACCCCAGTGGCCTGCCCCACTTCTTGATCCAGACCCGCATAGATGGCTTGGAGCAAAATATCCGGTAGCGCAATCAGGCGGGCGCCTTTGCGGTTTTCGATAAGACCTGTTTCAAAATCCCCCTGAACGTAGGCATCAGCCGCATAGTAATTGCCAGGGATGACCGGCTCTTTGAGCAAATCAGCAACGGAAATCATAGAACATCCTCATGCGTAGGCGTAACAAGTCATTTCTAGAGATTGAAGACCACGGCTTAGGATTGAACAGAGACCACCGCCGGCAAGCCCACAAGGGTGGCTTGGGCCTGATCTAAAAGCGGCAAAATCAAATCCTGCTCGGCCTCAGTGAGCATTTCCTTCAGACGGGCACTGAGAAGCTCGTGGCAACTGCTCCATAGGGTTTGGGTTTGGTGGGCATTGACCACTTCTGTGAGCCACTCAAGGAGCCGATGCTGCAAAAACTCGGGGTTATTTAGGAGCATTGCCATGGCGGCATAGCGCAGCAGGGCGATCGCTTGACGCAATACTTGCTCAAGGGTTTGGGGATTTTCGGTGGGATATTTCTTTTGCAGGGTGTCGGCCACGGGTTGAAAGATTTCAAGTTCATGATCCCGCAGAAATTCATAGGTGCTCAGCCGCTGCTGGAGTGACTCGATGTGGTGGCGGAAGACTTTGATGTCCACATTGCTGAGGTAGTTTTCTTCGGCTTTGTAGTAGAGGTTCATTAATTCGGTGTGCATAGGGGGCTCCTAAAACAGATTTGATAAGTCTGAGAGGGTGACTTCGGGTTCTACGGGCATAGGGGGTAGGGGTTCCACTTTGCTCACTTGAGCAATCACCGGTTGGCCTGCCCAAGGAAGATGGGCACAGAAGTCTTTGACGGATAGGCGCCAGAGGGATAGGCTCGGCTCAAGGGCAATGGCTTGATCCGGACGGCCTTCCCAATTCAGTTGGCGGAAGAAGGTTTCTACAGACCATGCCGCCCAAGGGGTAGCAGGGGCAGCAGGGGGCGGAGCTGCAATTTCCTCCGCTGTGGGTGGAGACAGGGGGGGCACGAGGACGCCAATCCCTTCCCAGTTGATGCGACCAAAGAAGTCTTTGACGCGGTAGCTGGGCCATTCTGTAGAACCAGTGGGGGCGATCGCCCCTTTGACCTCAAGACCAAGCCAGTTGACCCGCTGCCAAAATTCACCCACTTTCAGGGATTGCCAATTGAGTACCCCAGCTCTCGCTACCGGCTGCTGGCGCACCAAGCCCAACCAGTTGACGTCCTCAAAAAATTGAGTAACGGCTTGCTGTTGCCAATTACCGTTTCGGCTTTTCATAGACCAGTTCTCCACTGCGGAGCCGTTTTTCAATATCCTTGGCGGAGGCTCCTTCGTTTTGCCAGAAGGCAGCAGCATCAATACGATCCTGCTTACCGAGAAGGAATTTGCAGTAGGTTTCTCCCATAGCGTAGCACTGGATTTCAATACAACTGAGTTCTTTTTGAATAAGAGCACTAAAGAAACCGGCAAAGAGTCCTGCGTAGAGGTGGCACACGGGTCGGCCCACATCTCCTAAAGTGCGTGCCACCGCCGAGTCAAAGATGTTGATGAACATAAAACCGTGTTTTTGCTCACTGAGATCGACTTCCCAGTTGCCCCAGCCTTGGGTCGTGCAGGGCCACCACCAAGCTTCAAGAACATAGGGGAGCCGCATTTGCTTGATCCCCTGCTCATAGCCATACTCGGTGGGAAACCACTGTTGGAAAAAGTGAGCATCGCGCCGTCCCCATTCTTCACCAATTTTGTACATAACGACGCTGGCGGCAGGTCCTACTTCCTCTTCAAGGCCTTCAATAAGGCCAATGATGAAATCTTCGGTCACCAGGAGGTTGCGGGCATTGTTCCAATCGCTGTAGGTACCGCGATCGCTATCGAATTGAAAGAAGTCCCAAAAAGCGTAGTGATGGTGGCGTTTTGGGTATTTTTTGCGGAGGAGATGATCCACACCGTAGCGATCGCCGGTGGCGGCTTGGGGGCGGGAACGAGTCATAGTCATAGAGCGACTCCATCAAATAGGATAAATAGGATCAAGGATATCGACAAAGACAATTGGAACCTCAAAAAAGCATAGGTTAGAAAAAATGAATTACATTAAAAGACAAAAAAACAGGTGAGAGCTGAACTTTTTGCCGCCACAGTATTACTGCCTAAATCATGACGGATCTTCCTCTGAAGAAGCAGAGATTCTTAACTGAATTTAGTAATTCTGTTACTACCCTTAACGTTTAATCTAATGTTTCATCTAGGGAATGACTCTTGCAATTCTCTGCCGTAGAAATACGGATTTCTGGGGGCTAGATGTAGTCCAAAATACACGCTCCTCTGAAGTAAAAAGCACAGGTGCGGACGTTTCAATAAACATTCGACAATACAATTTGTTGGCTTTTTGGCCGGTGTTGGCTGACTCAGCAAATTCCGCCGAGCCCTCTATCGCGTGGCTCCCATTTTCAGTATTCCATGGCACTGCATGGCCAACGCCGAGGGCAAGATCTGCTAAATTACAGCACTAGCACTTGGAAACAGGAGCCGCGGCAGCCCTTAGCCACGGTGAGTGACGACTGCATCTCCCAAAGGCTCACGGGGATCACCGCCGCCGCAGGGATCGCCTACCATAGTCCTTAACTGCTCTGCCGCGGAATCTGTAATCACTTATGAATGTAGCTTACTTTGACTGTCCTGCCGGGGTGGCCGGGGACATGTGTTTGGGTGCCCTCCTTGATCTGGGGGTTCCCCGCGACTATCTCCAAAGCCAATTGGCAAAGTTAGGGATTGGTGAGGAGTTTGAGTTAACCACGGAAACGGTGCAACGCAAGGGACAGCAGGGACTCAAGGCGGAGGTGCGTTTGCGCGATCGCCACTCCTATCACCATCGCCACTGGCCAGAGATTGCAGAGCAAATCTGCGCCGCTGACCTACCCAATCGTGCCCGCGACTGGAGCCTCAAGGTTTTTGAAACTTTGGCGATTGCCGAGGGAGCCGTGCATGGCATTGAGCCGGAAAAAGTGCATTTCCATGAAGTGGGGGCAGTGGATGCCCTTGTGGATATTGTCGGCACCTGCTTGGGGTTGGATTATCTCGATGTTAGCTACATTTACTGCTCGGCTTTACCCACTGGGGGCGGAACGGTCAAAGCCGCCCATGGGCGGCTACCAGTCCCCGTTCCTGCTGTCTTGCAACTGTGCCAAATGTACCGAGTCCCCCTCTATAGCAACGGCATTGAAAAAGAACTGGTTACGCCCACAGGCGCCGCCTTGGTCTGTGCGCTGAGTAAAGAATTTGGAGCGCCGCCAGCAATGACCCTACAGCGGGTTGGCCTTGGTGCCGGCAGCCAAGAGTTGCCCCTGCCAAACTTGTTGCGTCTCTGGCTGGGAACGCTGCCGAACTCAGCAGAAACAACAACAGCAAAAACCATTGTTGAACTGCAAACTCAACTGGATGATATGACGCCCCAAGCCCTCAGCTATACCCTCGAACAACTCTATGCCACCGGTGCCATTGAAGTCTTTTGTCAACCCATTACCATGAAAAAGTCGCGTTTGGGGGTTTTGCTTACGGTGTTGTGTCCCCCTAGTGCTGAGACCGCCTGTGTACAGACCCTCTTTCGGGAAACCACAACGCTGGGGCTACGGCGGCAGGTGCAAGAGCGCTATATCCTTGAGCGGGAAATCAAAACCATTGCCACTCCGTTTGGCGAGGTGCGGGTAAAAGTGGCTGCGCACCAAGGGCAGCGGCTCAATGTCCAACCTGAATACGAAGACTGTGCCGCCCTTGCCCGTCAGCACCAGTGCCCGTGGCAGGTGGTCTATCAGGAAGCCCTAGCAGCAGCGCAGCGGCAGTGGCCCCTAGGCTAGCTTGGGTTTAATAAAGACAATGGCCTGCTTCCAAATAATTGTGGCTTGATCATAGTGATCGACAACACACAGGCAATTTGCATCCTGCCAACGCACTTTACCAACGACCAGATCACTGGTGCTGAGCTTGACTTCAACCTCGGTGCTATCTTTAATGAAGGTCTGTAACTGGCGAATGCTGGGCAGTGCCGTATTGAATTCGTCGGTCATGGATTTCCCTCTCGTACCTTTTCAATTCTATGAGCCTATCTTTTCAGAAGTATCAAGGGTTAGGTAACGATTTCCTGCTCATTGACAATCGCCATCAGGAAGAGTTACTCCTTACCCCCGAAGATGCTCAGCACTGGTGCGATCGCCACTTTGGTGTGGGTGCCGATGGCGTCATTTTTTTGCTAGCAGGCACAGGGGATACCGACTACCGCATGCGGATGTACAATGCCGATGGCTCAGTGGCAGAAATGTGCGGTAATGGCATTCGCTGTCTGGCCAAGTTTATTTTTGCCCTTGAGGGGCGCGCCCTCGGAGAAGTTGTGCGCTATCGCATTGACACCCTTGCCGGTTTGATGGTGCCAGAGGTACAAGCGGATGGTCAGGTGATGGTGGATATGGGCAAACCGCAACTTTTGGCGCAGCAGATTCCCACCACCTTAGCAGCCGCAGATCAAAAGGTGATTAATGCCCCCTTAATGGTGGGCGATCGCCAGTGGTTGGTGACGTGTGTGAGTATGGGTAATCCCCACTGTGTCACGTTTGTTGAAGATGTTGCGGCGGTTGATTTGGCAAGTATTGGCCCGCAGTTTGAACATCATCCCGCTTTTCCCCGGCGTACCAATATTGAATTTGTTCAAGTGTTGGGGAGCGATCGCCTGCGGATGCGCGTGTGGGAACGGGGAGCGGGCATTACTCTTGCCTGTGGCACAGGCGCCTGTGCCACCCTTGTCGCTGCTGTTTTGACCGATCGCCTGAGTCCTGCGGAGAATCAAGCCCAAGCAACGATTGAACTGCCGGGGGGGAACCTCCATATCCGCTGGGATTTGCCTAGCCAACATCTGTATATGACCGGACCTGCCCTCGCAGTCTTTAGCGGTACCTTGCCCTAGGTGAGCTATGACCCGTCGGCGACAACTGTGGTATTACCCTCTTTTTCAGATTCCCTTCATTCTTTTTACAGGCTGCGTCCTGCTGGCGCTGCTTTTCTCGCTGTTGAATTGGGGGCGCCCTAGTGTCGCCGTTGTCCTCTCCCTTGACCTCAGTGGCAGTACGTTTAGCAATCATCCGTTGCAATTTAATCAACCACAAACGGTGATGGCGCAACAGGTCAGGGCTGCCAAACTCTATCTTCAACGTAACCAACGGGATCTGGCAAATCCCAACGAAGTCATGATCCACGGTTTTGGTTGCAATGTAGTATTTCTCACGCCCCGCTTTGAAACCAATAGTGACCTGCTACTCACCCAACTAGATCAAGCCCTTAATCGCAGTGACTTGCTCGCCCAAGTGGATCCGAGTGCAACCAATCTTTCAGGGGCGATCGCCATGGCCACCCAACAACTCCAACTCATTCCCAATCGCTGCCGGGAACTACTCCTGATTACTGATGGTGAAGCCTCTGTGGATGCGAGTGTTGTTGCCCATGCCCGCCAACAGCGGGTAAAGATCAATGCCATTGTTATCGGGGATCATGCTCCCCAACTGGCCGCCGCTACTCAAGCTACCGGCGGGCAATACCGCTCTGCTCCCGTAGCCATTCTCGAAGAACTAGTCGGTCAAACCTTTTTTGAGGGCTTCAACAGCAATGCCCGCTGGCCAATCTTTTGGGGCGGCATGGCCGTCATATGTTTCATGTGGCTCCTGGTGTTACCCCTAGATCGCTGGATTTTACAGGGGTGGTTCCATCTGCCCATGAATTTAGCAGGTCAAATAGCCTCTGGACAGTGGCAATTCCTCTCATTCTCTGGCGATTTCCGGGCTGGCCCTTTATACCAACCTGTTGAGGAGCAAGCATGAAGCGTAGGTGGTGGGTCTGGGTGTGCGTTGTTGCCCTAGGACTGATCCTAGGAGGCGCCCAAGGAAAGTGGGAGTCTTTGGCAATCACAGCAGACTTCACGCGCCAAAATATCCAACTGCCACCGGCAGTGCGCTATCCGCTGCCCCCTTCCTTGGCTCAGATTCCCGCCAAAGGGCCGGATTATTTTGATGAAGTTCAACCCGTAGAGGTGGGCTATTTGCTCTGGACTGAGTTCCCAATTACTGTTGCCATTGAACCGCCGCCATGGGATCCGAACCATGTCTGGCAAACAGCAGCAGAGCAGGCGGTACGAGAGTGGGCGGCCTATTTGCCCCTAGAAATTGTTGATTCCAGTTTGCCAGCCAATATCCGTCTCCTCTCGCAACGACCCACGGAGCAAAACAACCGCCGTGCCCGCTTTGCTGAAACCAGCTACGACCTCTTTGTGGATGACCAACGGGTTCTGCGCCATCGCTGCCGCGTCGTGGTGCGTCCCAGCCAAGCTCCCAAGTTTGTCCTTGGAGCACTGCGCCATGAACTGGGTCATGCCCTCGGTATTTGGGGACATAGCCCTTTACCGACTGATGCCCTCTATTTTGCCCAAGTGGCCGATCCGCCGCCAATTTCGCAGCGAGATGTGAATACCCTGCGGCGGGTCTATGAGCAACCGACACGCTTGGGACAGCGCTTACCGGAGTTGAGACCCCATGGATGAGTCTTTGCCCCTGTGGGGCATCCTATTGACGCTGACGGCTTTGGGACTGTGGCTAGAGCATCGCTTTCGCTGGGCAGCACACTTGGGATCTTCACTGATCATTTTGATTTTGACGGCTATTTGTGCCAATTTGGGTGTGATTCCGCGGCAATCCCCAGTTTATGACGTATCTACGATACGATCACCTCGTTGGCGATTGTCTGGCTGCTGCTGTTAGTGAATTTACAAGATGTACGGCGCTTGGGGCGATCAGCGCTGTTGGCCTTTGGCATTGCCAGCTTTGGCACCTTGGTGGGCGCTCTTCTTGCAAGCGTGCTATTCCACGGTCAGTTTCTTGGGGATACCCCCCCCCTTGGCGGGAAGTTTGGCGGCCAGTTATATCGGCGGCAGCCTCAACTTTGTGGGTGTCGGGCGTGCCCTCAACCTTCCGGGCCTGCTTTTTAGTGCGGCCACAACAGCGGATAATCTCCTCACGGCCATTTGGCTGACAACCACCCTGAGTCTGCCCTCACTGCTAGCGCGTGTTTATCCACGACGGGACGAGGGGGAAGCAGTTAAAGTTATACCCCTGCCCACCACTTCAGCGATCGCTCCTTTAGATTTAGCCATTCTCCTCAGCTTGGCCGTGGCTACCTTGGTGCTGTCAACGGCACTGCATCAATTTTGGCCGTTGATTCCCACGGTGGTCTGGCTCACTACCCTCAGCTTGGCATTAGCGCAATTTAAGTGGACGCGCTATCTGCGGGGCACGAGTGCCTTAGGGATATTGGGTCTCAATCTCTTTTTCACGGTCATTGGTGCAGGTACCCATGTGCCCTCCTTGATGTCGGTGGGACTGGAAATGATTCTTTTTACCACCGTCATCGTTTTGACCCACGGTCTTGTGACATTTAGTCTTGGGGCACTCTTGAAGTTGGATGTGGAACTGGTTGCGCTTGCCTCTCAAGCAGCCATCGGCGGACCCACCACAGCCATTGCCCAGGCAACCGGTCGGCATCAGCCCCAATTAATGGGGGTAGGGATTACATTGGGAGTGGTTGGCTACGCGATCGCTAACTATATGGGACTGGCACTTGCCCAAGCTCTTAGCTGGATTGGCCTAGGGTAGGCTGACCAAGACAAACAAACTTGCTTCCAAACGAGTCAGCAGAGCCTGCAGGTGTTGCCGTGCTACCCTTGGCTCAATAGGTTCAAGCGTGAGAGGGTTGAGGGGTGCCAAGCGTTGATAGCGATCGCACAACTCTGGAAAGGCCAAGGGCTGATCAAATAGGGGCAGCAGCGTCGCCAGCCCAAGCGGATCCACATAGGTGGGTACCGGACTAGGGAAGGACATAAACGTGCCCAAATCCACAATCATGCGGTCATTCAAGTACTCTAGCCATTTTTCCTTAATTGTTTCCGTACGCAGTTGCGGATGTAGATAAATCGTACTTTGATTCCACTGCTCCTCAGACCATTCTCCTAAGTCAGATACGGTGGCACGGGGTTGCGGACTACACCAAAAATCCAAGAGCCGATGCACTGGATGTAGCAGCTCATACATCTCCAACTGTACTGACTGCGGCACATCGGGTAAGCTCAGCGCCAAAAAGGTGGGCAGGTTTTCTGGGTCCTTGAAGAGATCCACCAGATTCCAGTGGCGCCAGTTAACCATGGAAATAAATTCTAGACCAGCTGTCTTTAGGTATTGAAACAGTTGAGGAATGGTGCTGCCTTTATCTCCCACTAGGAGATGGTTGGCCAAGAGAGTCCCATTGCTCTCTTCCTGTTCATAGCGGAGGTTCCACGCGCAGGCTTTGAGATCCACACCATCCTTGAGTTCTCTCATGATTTCGCGGACAATATCCATTTCCATTTCTTCGGGATTGTCGTCCATCAAGCCCATCAACTTAAAGAGACTTTGGGCACGAAAGAAGGGGAAGCGTTGCAGCGCGCTGTGGAGATTACTGCGGAGAATGCCATCGGGTTTGAGTGCACTTTTAAGGGCTTGAAGACCTTCCACGGGATCCGGCAGTAGATGCAACACTTCATCGCAATTAATGTAGTCAAACTGCTCCCCCCATTCAGGCAACTCTAAAATAGAGCGAACTTCAAAGTAAACGTTGTCAATGCCGTGAAACTTTAAGCGCTCAGTTGCCAATTTAATGGATTCAGGGGACAGGTCAATACCGACAATTTCGGCGCCGGGGTTGGCGATCGCTAGCGCCAATGACTTGTAGCCAGTGCCACAACCGGCATCGAGAATCCGCCTTCCCCTACTTTCAGGAACGCGATGGTCGCGCCGATAAAAGGCCGTAACTAGATCGTGGATAAAAAGAGTATTGGTGTCTTCCTTGGGAGTTTTCTCAACGGGAATCCGTGGATAGGGACCATAGTCAAACTGGCGGCGAATTTTCTCTAGATCATCGGTAACAGCCATTGATTTTTTCCAAGCACTTCACTCTCTGTCAAACTGATACTACAGGACGGCCGTGCTGGAAATAATTGCGTAGAAAGTTTTAATGCGCTCTGGAGAACTCACCGCGGTAGGGGTAAAAGGAGACCCGCCATAAACCGCAGCACCAGACGCTTGAGAGGCAAAACGGTTCGCAATAGCCACAGCCCACAGCGTCGCACCGCCACCAAAGGCCACCATTTATTAGAAAAGAGGCGATTAAGCATATCAGTGAATCCAAGGGTCAAGGCATTTTGCCACCAGCGTTGGCGGTGAAATTGCACCAACGAAGGACGAGCGCCCAATTGCTCAAGGGGAGTTTTTAGAATCTGCTGAGCCAGTGCCCAGACATCCCGCAGACCCAAGTTTAGCCCCTGCCCTCCCACTGGATGACAGCGATGGGCAGCATCGCCGATCACCACAAAGCGATCGCCCACATAGGAATTGACTTGCATCAATTGCGTGGGAAAGAGAAAACGATCGCTTACAGCAGTAATCTCTGCCATGAGCGGGTCTAGATAGGGTTGCAACTCAGCTAAAAAAGCGCGATCGTCTAAGGCGGCAACAGCTTCCGCCCGCTCGTGAGGCAGTGTCCAAACCACTCGATAGCGATTGCCCAGTAAGGGCAGCACTCCCATTGGCCCTGTCGGCCAAAAGCGTTCATAGGCCATCACGGGTTGGGTATGGGCAACATTGAGGGTGGCAACCACACAGGACTGACCATATTTCCATCCCTTGGGTTCAATGCCCATCTGCTGCCGCAGGGGAGATTTACCACCATCTGCCCCAACCACTAAACGGGCGGTCAAGTGAGCCGCCTGAAGTTCGGCAGAATGAGCAGAGATGAGTGTCAATTGAGCGCGATCGCCCTTTACTTCGTTGCTCACCACCCGCCAGGGGCAATAAAATGTGACATTGCTAGCAGACTGTAAAACACTCTGAAGAGTCTCGGCGATCGCTGCGTGCTCACCCACATAGCCAATAGCTGCTGTGCCCAAATCCTCCGCGGAAAAGTGAACCGTCAAGGGGGATCCTTCATCGGAGAGTTGCGTCAGCTCAAAGGGCTGCAAATGGGGAAGTAGCTTATCCCACACCCCTATCCACTCAAAGAAGTAACGGGACACTTGGTGCAGAACATAGGCTTGGCCTTTAGTGTTCTCCCGCGCGTAGGGAGTTGCTTCAATAAGAGCGATCGCCAGACCACTGTGGCGCAACGCACAGGCCAAACTCAAACCCACAATCCCTGCCCCCACAATTGCCACATCCACGGCTGGCAATTCTTGAGGGGAATAGACCAGCGACTGTTCTGAAGGGGCAAAGGCCGATATCATCACCATTTTGATTTGGGCACAAAAAACATTTGCTCTTTTATTTTAAGGAATCCACCGGATTGCAGGAAAGGTAGCCTAATGGCAGACTAAGGGCAGAGCATTGATTACATAGCTATTCCTATGACCCCAGAGGCTGAGATTTATCGTCTGCTTGATCTAATGCCAGCGTCGGCGCGGATGCGCTGTAAACTAATTGCCCGTCCCCACCAAAGCCAAGTGCTGCGCTATCAGCCTGCTCTTCCTTGGGGCGATTGTCCGATTGAAATTAACTTTCGTCTGTGGCAGCATCTCGATACCCCAGAGCGCGATCTTTTACTGCTGCGGGCAGTGGCGTGGTTTGACACCACCGGTTTGATCAAACTTGACCTCTACCAAGGACTAACGGTGGCAGGCTTGCTAGGTACAGTTTTGCAAGTTATCCAAGCAGACCCCGTAGGCGCTTTGGTGGCGGGGGGGCTAACCACCTTTGCTGGACTTCAAGTATGGCAAAATACGCGGGGCATTCCCGTGGAAGTGGCAGCCGATCGCCAAGCCCTGAAATTGGCTCAACGACGTGGCTACAGTGAACAAGAGGCTGCTAAAGCTCTCCTTTCAGGCATTTCTCGGCTGGCAGAGTTGGAGCGCCGTCCTGTCCTTGATGTCACTGAACTGATTCGCTGCCAAAACCTGCGCCAGTTGGCGGGTGAGTCTGAGGTTAAAGTCCCGGTTTAGGGCGCTTGCAGACTTTGCCAGTACAAAAAGCCCGCCTGTAGCACACCAATTAAAAAACCAAGAATGCCCCCCAAGCGGACAATGGCTTGCAACTCACTGCGGACAATCCCCTGAATCGCCAGTTCCAGATTTTCTGGCGAGGTGGCCTTGACCCGATCCACAATTACCCGATCCAAATCCAAAATAGGGATGGCACGCTCAATAATTACCTCCATATCCCGTTCAAGATAGCGATCAAGCACTAAAGCCAACTCATCGCTGACCACTTCTAAGGAAGCATTCAGAGTGGCTGAATCCCGCAGTCGCCGCAAAATACTGAGGGAAATGGTTTCCCACTCCACCGTTTGACTGATAGTTTCAATGACACTAAAACCCTGCTCTTGAATATAGCTGCGCACCGTCTGCCCAAACAGTTGCCGTAGCTCCCGCACCGTAGCGAGGGGCAAACTTTGCAGGGTGATATTCTGCAAGGCTTCCACCAAGCGTTGCCGCAAAGCCAATGCCGTAATTAATTCACCCAGACGGCGGTTACAGGCTTCGCGTTCATTGAGGCAATACTCCCGCAGACGAATCAAAGTACTGCGCACACCCACAAGATGAGCCACTATCCAGTAGGTACCGCTGGTGTTTTCCCGCAGTTCTTGATCGAGGACGTTAATTGTGCGATCAGTGAGAAAGTCAATGATCGCCAGTCGCAGGCGATCGGGGGGCAACATGACCGACAGCAGCCAATCCGCTAGTTTCTCCGCCTGTTCATCATTCAGTTGTAGCTCCACCAACACCTGATCAAATAGTTGATTAAGTTGTGGCTCTAAAAAACCTTCCCGCCGCGACCACACTTTAATTAAACGGGGCAGGGCACTGCCAAAAAAATCCCGCAAAATATTTGCCAAAACCTGCGCCGATCGCTGTTCACTTTGGGCCTGAATTTGGCTGAGGCTTGTTTGGAGGAGCCAATGGATGACTGCCTTCACCCGTTCCACTTGCAACAGACGCCGCGCTAAGTTTTGCAGTTCCTCTGGCGTCAGCAAAGAACCCAGAATGGCATCAGCAATGCGACGAGCCAGTCGCTCTTGATTGCGGGGAATAAGACCAGGGGTAAAGGGGAGTTTCTTGCCCCCTACATAAATTGGCTTGTAGGGGCGAAAGAGCATTGTAATTGCCAAATCATTTGTAAAGTAGCCGATGACACCTCCTGCCAGCGGTGGTACAAGCAACGTCCAATAGTTGATATTGGCCAATCCTGATTGATTCCTCAAACGCTTTACTGCTGAAGAATTTTACAGGCGGCGAATTGCATCAATTAGAACCTCCGGTGGCTGAACCCCTTCCCAGCGCTGAACTTCACGGCCACGATGGAAGAGAATCAAGGTTGGCAGGGCACGAACGTGGTACTGACTTGACAGTTGAGGATAGCGCTCAGAGTCAATTTTGACGACCTCAGCGCCCGATTTCAAGACTTGTTTAACTTGCTCTAAAATCGGTGCCATCATGCGGCACGGACCACACCAGTCAGCATAAAAGTCAACGAGGAGGGGTTTATCTGTAGTGGCAAGGAGATCGCTGAAGCTACTAAATTGACGTGTCGTCGCCATAGTAAATTCCGATCGGGACTCTATCCCTATCATAGACACGGCAAAGGGAATCAGGGAGAAGAAAGCAGAACAAGTGGGACATACTCCCGACCCTCATGCTGCGCGGAGAGGGGGGCTGCTCCAGTCTTTCGACCGTTGCGTTTGATAGTGAGCCGATGCCCTAGGCTCACCCAAAATATCGCTGCAAAGTGTTCATTTTCAGGAGCTGCCCATTCCCCTAGCTCGGACACTTCGGGGGCATTGAACCCCTTCAGCGCCCCTAGCGCTCCCCTTCGGAAAAGCGCGCGGCTTCCCGCCGATTAGCTGAAGACCCAAGAAAAAGGGGGTATTGTTGAGGTTGGGCACTTTGTTGTGATTGTTGCTGAATGCTGGTTACTGCCTCTACCTATCGTCCAAGTCGCTGGCTATTGTTGCGCCGTGTCAGCCAAATTGTGGGGGTGCTGGCGCGCTTTGGCAGTCAGCTATTGTGGGACTATGCTTGGCGGCGAAGGAGCAATCGCACCCAATCGCAACGCGCCCGCTGGTTGGTGCAGCAATTACTAGTTTTAGGGCCAACATTTATTAAAATTGGCCAATTTCTTTCCACGCGGTTTGATCTATTGCCTCCGGCCTACATTGAGGCACTCAAGAAACTACAGGATCAGGTGCCTCCCTTTGACTCGCGGCAGGCGATCGCCCTCATTGAGCAGCACCTAGGACAATCTATTACGGATCTCTACGCCACCTTTGATACTCATCCCCTTGCTGCAGCCAGTCTTGGCCAAGTCCACCGAGCAAAGCTCTACAGCGGTGAGGACGTGGTTGTCAAGGTGCAGCGTCCTCATTTAGAGGCGCAATTGTATCTGGACTATGTTGCCATTGGTGAACTCATTCGCTGGGGCAATCGCTGGCTCCCCTTCTTACGTCCCTATGCCCTTCAAGAGATCTATGAGGAGTTTTTCAGTATTCTGTTGCGGGAAATTGATTACGTTCAGGAGGGGCAAAATGCTGATCGCTTTCGGGCTAACTTTGCCCAAGACCCCCATATTCGCGTCCCCAAAATTTATTGGACACACACTTGCCGCTATGTCCTGACGTTAGAGTATCTCCCCGGCATTCGCATTGACAATCGTGCCGCCCTCGAAGCCTTTGGTTTGAACCCCCAAGTCATTAACCAGCGGGGGATTTGCTGCTATCTGAAGCAGCTACTGATTGATGGCTTTTTCCACGCTGACCCCCATCCGGGGAACTTGGCAGTCACTAAGGAGGGCGATCTCATTTTCTATGACTACGGCATGATGACGGAAGTCCCTGCCCTCAATCGGCAACAGATGGTGCAAACATTTTTTGCCGTTCTGCAAAAGGATAGCGATCGCGTGATTGCTACCTTGATGGAATTGGGGCTGTTGATGCCAGTCGCTGACAGAGTGCCCCTACAACGGATTATGCAATTGATTTTGGATCGATTTACCGAACGACCTGTGGATTTAACCGCCTTTAGGGAATTGCAACAGGAGGTCTATGCCCTTTTTGAGCAGCAACCCTTTCGCCTACCGGCAAAGATGACCTATATTCTCAAGTCCTTAACAACCCTCGATGGAATTGCCCGCAGTTTAGACCCTGAGTACAATCTCAGTGCCGCTGCCCAGCCTTTTGTAAAGCAATTAATGAAGCGTTCGCGGGGGGGCTGGCAAGAACTGATTCAGCAAACCCAAACCCTAATCAACCAACGGCTACAGCAGCCCAGTCGACTGGAAGTGCGGCTGCAACAGTTAGAGAACCGTTTAGCTTGTGGTGAACTGCAACTGTCGGTGCGCAATCCCACAATGGAGCGGCAACTGCGGCGCATTGAAAGTCTGTTGGTCTGTTTGGTGTATCTGGGATTGGCTGGTTTTACCCTTTTGGCAGGGGCAATGTTGTGGTCAGCCAAGGCTTTAGGGGGGGCGATCGCCCTCTTTACATTGGCAGCACTGGCAAGTTTGGCGCTTTTGCGCAGTTGGCTTCGCTTTCTTTGGCTATGCCGCTGGCAATAGGCAAATCAAGCAGACTCCTTGAGGGTGCGGCGAAAGCCTAAGGCAATGAGAATATTGGCCAGTGTTAAGAAAAATTCTGCTCCCCCGTGCAACCCATCCACGTTGGCCAGTGTTGTGCCATAAACCTTTTGGGCATAAAGTCCGGCGGGAATCGTGACGGCGACAAACACCAGCGTTCCATAAAAGCCAATGAGGGCTAAACGAGGTGTAGTGGGGTTGCGGGTCATGAAGTACAAAAACCCCAAATAGGGAAACAGCGAGAGGGCAAAAAAGGCATTCGTGAGCATTAACGGCGTGCCAACTTCTTGCTCATTTTCCGCAGTCGAATGGATTGGGGTGTCACCTCCACTAGTTCATCGGCACCAATATACTCCAGTGCCCGCTCTAGGCTCATTTCTACAGGTGCTTGCAGTTGCACCAGTTCATCCCCCGTTGAGGAGCGGAAGTTAGTTAGTTGTTTGGTTTTGCAGACATTGATTTCCAAGTCTTGGGGACGGTTGTGCTCACCGACAATCATTCCCTTATAGACTTTGGTGCCGGGGGTAATGAAAAAGACACCGCGATCTTCGGCGTTTTTCAGGGCATAAAAGGTGGCTGTGCCCTCCTCAAAGGCAATTAAGACACCATTGCGACGGGTGCTGATCTCCCCTGCCAAAGGACGATAGTCCAAAAAGCTGTGGTTCATAATCCCTTCACCGCGCGTTAGGCGCATAAATTCGCCACGGAAACCAATAAGACCGCGGGCAGGAATCACAAACTCCAGTTGAGTCCGACCATTGCCCCCTACCTGCATATCCTGCATTTCGCCGCGTCGTTGGCCGAGGCGTTCAATACAGCCGCCGACGGCTTCATCAGGAACATCCAGCACTAAGCATTCGTAGGGTTCGCAGGGCTGGCCATTGACTTCACGGTAGATCACCTGCGGCTGGGAAACTTGGAATTCATAGCCTTCGCGGCGCATTGTTTCAATGAGAATGCCGAGGTGCAATTCACCACGACCAGAAACGGCAAAACGATCGGGGGAGTCGGTTTCTTCGACCCGCAAAGCCACGTTGGTTTCCAGTTCCCGAAACAGGCGATCGCGCAATTGCCGTGAGGTAACAAAGGTTCCCTCCTGACCGGCAAAGGGGGAGTCATTGACAGCAAAGGTCATTTGCAGGGTGGGTTCATCCACCTTAATTAGGGGTAGGGCTTGGGGGTTGTTGGGATCGGTGATGGTTTCGCCAATGTTGGCATCACTAAAGCCAGCGATCGCCACAATATTGCCAGCACTAGCCGTCTCTAATTCAATCCGCTTCAATCCTTCAAAGCCCAAGAGTTTGGTAATCTTTGCCTTGACAATTTGGCCATTATCCTTGACCAAGGCGGCCTGCTGGCCCACTTGAACGGTACCATTGTGAATTTTGCCAATGACAATCCGCCCCAGATATTCTGAGTAATCTAAAGTTGTTACCTGTAGTTGCAGGGGGGCATTGGGATTCCCCACTGGCGGTGGAATGTGACGGACAATGGCCTCAAAGAGGGGCTGCATATCCTTGCCCTCATCATCCAGGTTTACCTTGGCATAGCCCGCCAAGCCCGAGGCAAAAAGATAGGGAAACTCACACTGATCGTCATCCGCCCCCAGTTCAATAAACAAATCCAGCACCTTATCAATGGCTTTGTAGGGTTCGGCTTGGGGACGGTCAATTTTATTCACAACCACAATGGGGCGCAGACCTTTTTCAAGGGCTTTTTTGAGAACAAACCGCGTTTGAGGCATTGGCCCTTCGTTGGCATCCACAATCAACAAACACCCCTCCACCATCCCCAAGACACGTTCCACTTCACCGCCAAAATCGGCGTGACCGGGGGTATCCACAATGTTAATTGTCAAATCTTTGTAGCGAACCGCCGTATTTTTGGCCAGAATCGTAATGCCGCGCTCCCGCTCCAGATCATTGGAGTCCATCACGCATTCGGGAATGTCCTCCCCTTCTCGAAAGGTACCCGATTGACGCAGTAGAGCATCCACCAGTGTGGTCTTCCCATGATCAACGTGGGCGATAATGGCAACATTACGAATCAGCAGACTCATAGTGACTTCCTGCGTTTTTGATGGAGCATTGAGGAGTGTGACAAACCTTTACAATCCTAGCGCAGTTTGGTAAAGGAACTAAGTCCTAGGATAGGCGGTGTTTGCTGTAGCCCCTTTTGTTTGGGAAGTGCCCTTTATGACTGATCGCCTGAGTTGGCTGCAAACCCATACTCCCCTTAGATCGCTTTCTTTGCAAGCATTAGAGGCGATCGCTGCTGCTCTGCGCACAGAATCCATTGCTGCCAATCGTCGCATTGTCCTTGAAGACACACCAGTCACACATCTCATCATCCTGCGATCGGGAGAATTGGAGGCCTACCACACCACCCGCGATCGCCCCGCTACGGTAACGACCCTTTTGGCGGGAACGGTTTTACACTGGCTAGAACTCGTGATGGAGCAACGGGCGCCGCAAACAATAATTACGCTGACAGACTGCCAACTGTGGACACTGTCCCGCGAGGTGTTTGCCACATTAGTGACTCAATTTCCCGAACTCCGTCAACAGGTATCGCAGCAGTTGCAAAATGCCCTCAGTGATCTTGTCCACGAGCAGGAGCGGCAAGCGGTGTTACGTCCCTATCTTGTCCCGCGTGTAAAACAGGGAATTGTGGGGAGTAGCCGCTATGCAGTGCGCTTGCGCCAAGGGATTAAGGACGCCGCAAGCGATCGCCAGCCGGTATTGATTTTTGGTGAACCAGGGCTGGAAAAAGATAACATTGCTGCTCTCATTCACTATGGCTCTGGCGATCGCCGCCAACCATTGATTCGCTTTAACTGTGGCACTTTATCCGCCCATGGGGCAGAACTCTTTGGCAAACTCAGGAAACCCGGCCTCCTCGACTGGCTAGCAGAGGGCACCTTGATTCTCAACAACGTCCATGAGTGGCCTACTCACCTCTATCCGCAACTGCGTCGCCTAGTAGCCGAACAGACCTATGAACCAGTAGCAGAGACCCCCGTCCCCCCCCCGCCGCTTTCCAGGGCGAGTGATCCTGATTGCCGAAAAGAAAAGCTGCGATTGCCAAGACCTAGTGCGCCATCAAATTAAAGTGCCGCCACTGCGGGTAACAAAAGCAGACATTGAAGCCTTGGTGAATTACTACATTGCCTTCTACTGTCGGCAACGGGGCATTCCTAAGCCTCGGATCACCCCCGAAGCCCTACGACGGCTCCAAAATTATGATTTTCCCGGTAATTTGCGGGAGTTAGCGAGTTTGGTAGAGCGTGCCCTTGTCCAAGCAGCGGGGGCAGAATTGCTGACAGAAGAAGTCTTTTGGCCGGAGCGATCGCGCCAACGGCGCTTTCGTTGGAACCTACTTAATGCCTATCCCCAATTGCGTGCCTTTTTACGCAGTCCGTGGTGGCCCGATCGCCTAAATTACGGCCTCATTCTCTGGCTTTTTCCCCTGATTATTGCCATTGGTCTTTGGGGACCACAGGATCGCCAACATAATTTTACCCTGAACCTCTTCTGGGCGTGGTGGTGGCCGCTCTCTCTGTTGATTTTTCCTTTTTTGGGGCGCATCTGGTGTGCCGTTTGTCCTTTTATGATCTACGGCGAAGTCCTACAAACCCTGTCTCTAAAAATTTGGCCTCGAAAACTACGCCCTTGGCCGCGTCAACTGGCCGAACGTTGGGGGGGTTGGGTACTCTTTGGCCTCTTTGCTGTGATTCTGTTGTGGGAGGAACTCTGGGATTTACCCAATACCGCCTATTTGTCGAGCTGGTTGCTGATCTTGATTACAGCGGGGGCAGTAATTTTTTCCCAACTCTATGAACGCCGCTTTTGGTGCCGCTATCTCTGTCCTATTGGGGGCATGAATGGTCTGTTTGGCAAGCTCTCTATCATTGAATTGCGGGCGCAACAGGGAGTCTGTGCTGCCAGTTGCCAGACCTACCAATGCTACAGAGGAGGACCCGCTCTTGGTGAAGGTCAAGAAACAGGCGGCTGTCCCGTCTATTCCCATCCGGCGCAACTCACAGACAACCGCAATTGCGTTTTGTGTATGACCTGTCTAAAGGCCTGCCCCCACCGCTCAGTGGAAGTGAATCTGCGTCCCCCGGCCATTGATCTGTGGACAAGTCATAAAGCTACAGCAGCAGAAGTTTGCCTACTCTTTTTGCTGTTGGGGGCGGTGGTGCTGCATCATTTACCTGTCTTGTTGGGGTGGCTAGGATTCGAGGAACCTAATTTTTGGTTGCAGGGCATGACGGCCATGATGGCCCTTGCATTACCTGGACTCTTGGCATGGAGTTGGCACCAGATGCAGCGGCAAAGCGCAGTGCCTTTTGTACGGTTCGCCTATGGATATTTACCCTTAGTGCTGGGCGCCAATTTGGCCTATTATCTACCCCTTGGTTTAGGGGAAGCGGGTCAGTTGTTGCCCGTGACGTTTGCCACCTTTGGCCTCGATGGCGCCAGTTTACCGAGTTGGCAAGCCCATCCAGCAGTTATCGGATTCCTGCAAACGACCACACTTGTTGTGAGTACCCTTGCCAGTTTGATTCTCACGCAAAAAATTACCCGCTTGCCTTTGCGGCAGATGTGGCATCCTTGGCTAGGCATTCTCGCTCTGGCTTGGGGAATCGCCTATTTGCTTTGATGGGCCGGGCTGGATTCGAACCAGCGTAGGCGTAGCCAACGGATTTACAGTCCGCCCCCATTAACCACTCGGGCACCGACCCTTTCATCGCGATTTTTTAATATACCACATAAAGGGGAACACTTGACGTTTCCGTTTTTAGAAACCAGTTCCCTACTCCTCAAGGGTGTAGCTTTGCAGGTTTTCTAGGGGCTGTACTTTAAGGAGACGTTCGGCACGGCGAATCTCGCTGTCGCTGCCTTGAATCAGGAGCAGGTATTTGCCCCGCTGCAATCGCTTTTCAAAGGGGATGCCGGACTTACCTGTAATCACCACTTGGAGACCACCGCCTACAGTGAGACTCCCCAGAGCACCAGCGATCGCCCCAAAGATGCCCCCTAAAAGACTATTGTTTAGGCGATCCAGCATCGGTAGAATGTCAATTTGAGTCGCTTGGTTAAAGGTAAAGCCGGCAAAGAAGCCAAAGGGAACAAGCCAAATCAACATCCGTTGCATTTGCTGGCGGGCGACTTGAAACGGATCAACTAGTCCCAACTCTGACCACTGTTTGTAGCCCCGACCCAACAGGGCTACTTTTTCCATCGGGAAGCCGTCCTTTTCAAGCTGGGTATAAACGGCCTCGGCCTGGAGGCGATCGCCCAGTGTCGCTACCAAGTAATTTTTCATAGCGATAGGATGAAGGAAATTTCTTGCTTGCTTGCAAAGCTATGCTGCCCCTATTGTCCCACTTTCGTCGCACCTTTGCTGATCTGGGTCTGATTGTTGTCGTCAGTGCCGTAGCAAGCACAGTTGTCATTGGCATTCGCGAACTGGGGGGGCTACAGCCACTGGAGTTGGGTGCCTACGATCGCCTAATGCAACTGCGCCCTATGCCTGGACCAGACCCGCGACTATTGGTGGTGGCAGTCACCGAAGCCGATATTCAGCGTTACCGTTCCCTATCGTTGCCGGATCAGCTTTATGCTCAAGCTTTCCAAAAACTCCTCAAACACCAACCCCGTGCCATCGGCTTAGATATTTACCGCGATTTTTCTGTACCGCCGGGGCATGAGGAGCTTAACCGCCTTTGGCTGAATTCAGATCGCCTTTTTGCTGTAACGAAAGTGGGGGATGCCACTCACCCGACGATTCGCCCGCCCGCTGCCCTCAGTGCTGATCGGGTGGGGTTTAATGATGTCGTGGTTGATGCAGGCGGCATTGTCCGTCGCAGTTTACTCTTTTTACCGGATGATCAGGGGAATACGCTTTACTCCTTCTCTTTGCGGCTGGCGCTGCGGTATCTGGCGGATGAGGGAATTGAGCCTCGGGGCAGCGATGCGGATCCAGCGGTGATGCAGTTGGGGCAGAGTATTTTCACACCCCTACAACCCAATGATGGCGGCTACGTGGGAGCAGATACAGCAGGCTATCAGATTATGCTGAACTATCGCGGTGATCAGCGGACAGTGACGTGGGTGCCCCTTGAGGATGTCCTGACGGAACGAGTAGCACCGGCATTGATTCGCGATCGCGTGGTTCTAATTGGCAACATTGCTGAAAGTGGCAAAGATTTTTTCTATACCCCCTTTAGTTCCGGTCTGCGAGATCAGCAGCGCATGGCGGGGGTGTTTATCCATGCCCAAATGGTGGGGCAATTTATTGATGCCGGTTTGGGCGATCGCGCCATCATCTGGTTTTGGCCCAATAGCGTTGAGAATGGTTGGATAATTCTCTGGGCACTCATTGGCGCCATCCTAGCTTGGCAAGTACGCCATCCTGTCGCCCTAGGGGCGGCTGTGGGAACCGCTCTGTTGATTCTGTTGCTCACCTGTTATGGTTTTTTTCTAAAACTGGGGTGGATTCCACTTGTGCCACCGGCATTGACGCTTCTTCTTGCCAGTGGAGGGGTAGTCACCTATAGGGCACAGCAAGCCCAACAGCAACAGCAAATGGTGATGCGCCTGCTTGGCCAAAGTATCTCCCCGGAAATTGCCGCCGCTATGTGGGAACGGCGGGATGAACTCCTCAAGGATGGTAAGTTGCCGGCCAGCGCCTGATTGCCACGCTGCTTTTTACAGATTTGAAGGGGTTCAGCACGATTTCTGAAAGTATGGAACCGGAGGAACTCTTTAACTGGCTCAACGCCTACCTAGAAAAGGTGGCGGATGTAGTGCAAAGCTACCACGGCGTGATTAATAAGTTCACAGGGGATGGCATTATGGCTGTGTTTGGCGTGCCGATTAAGCGGACAAGTCGCGCAGGAATTGCCATTGATGCTCGCAATGCTGTGGATTGTGCCTTAGCTTTGGGAGAACTGCTGGAGGAACTCAACCGCGAATGGGCCGCCCAAGGGCTACCACAGGTCATGATGCGGGCAGGAATCTATACAGGTCCCATTGTTGTCGGCAGTCTCGGTAGCAAGAACCGCCTCGAGTACGGCGTTATTGGTGACAGTGTGAATACAGCCTCCCGCCTTGAGAGTGTGGATAAGCATCGCCAACCAAGTCCCTGCCGTATTTTAGTAGCACAGGAAACATTGGAGTACTTGGGCGATCGCTACGAGGTGGAGGCATGGGGACCTTTGGAACTCAAGGGCAAAGAGCGCAAAATTCAAGTGTTTCGTGTTCTTGGCATCCGCAAAGGGTTAGCACTCTCCCCCAACCAGCCTACGGCTATTGAACTAGAGATCTAGCGCCCAGGAATCAGGGAACTGCTCAAGCGTTGGATAGCCCGTCTAGCAATATCGCGATAGCGCAATTCCCCACAGAGCACTTGACCCAACCGCTGGGTGGCAGAGGGGCGTTTCATGGCAAGGCGATAGCCCACCCCCGGCATGCGATGGAAGAGGCCAGCAAGGCGTTGTGCCCACACTAAATCTGTCCCCCATTCCTCCTGCAAGGTCTTGCTGTAGGTGGCCAGGGCATCTGCTTCTCCCCCAAAAGCAGCAGCAATAGCTTCAGCAGCACGCATGCCACTGTAGAGGGCGGGACGAATCCCCTCGGCAGAAAAGGGATCTACTAGACCAGCGGCTTCACCGGCAAGTAGAGCATGGTGGGTATGCAGGGGATGCTGACCTGCCCACAGACAGAGGGAATGGTATTGAATGGGGCAATCGGCAAACGCCAGATTGTAGGCAGCACAATACTGCTGCAAAATGGGTTCCCAGTTGGGGCGATCGCTCCCCCGCACAACGGCAACCCCCACGGTTCGTCGATCTCCTTTGGGAAAACTCCAGAGGTAGCCATTTTTAACAAGGCCAAATTCAAAATGCGCCGCGCGATCGCCTGCGGAATTCGGCACGGTCATCACTGCTGCAGTGCGCACAACTTTGGGCTTGAACCCCAGCCACTGGGCAACCTGGCTATTGGCACCATCGGCAGCAATGAGATAGCGCCCTCTATACGGAGTTGTTGCCGTGTGGATCTGCCAGTGATCTTCTTGGAACATAATCCCTGTTACCTCGGCCTGATCCATAACAACTGCACCCTGTTGTTGTGCCTGCTGCAACAGGTACTGATCAAACACCGTACGCTCGACAATCCAGATCGGCTCAGGAATACTCAACTCGGCTTCCACGGCATCACTGAGCTGCCAACTGTAGCGCACAGTGCGGGTCGTATCGACAATGGCAGGCTGAAAGTCAAAATCAAACCATTGGCCAACCGCTGGTGAAACAGCGCCTGTGCAGGGTTTTGGGCGAGGTAGAGCGGCCTTTTCAAGGACTAAAACTGAAAGCTGGCGCCGTGCAAGATGATAAGCGGCTGCCCCGCCCGCAGGTCCGCCACCAACGATAATGCAGTCGTACATTTGTCCTGTGCTGGCTCCCTTTGCCGAACCTCAATGGATGCAAAACTGCCGCTAGCGTATCAGATCTAGCCAATTTTTATTTAACCGCTGTGGACGTTGGCGCCTGCGGCTTGAGGAAAGTAGCCGCCAAGACAATTCCGAGAACTGCAAGGGCAACAAGCAATTGACACTCCCCTGTTTGAAAACAGAGGATCCTAGGAGGATGCTACGCAACTTTATATTCCTTCAGGGAAGAATACACCACTTCTTCCTTTTTTAGGCTCTTAAGCTATCGTTTAACACTTCGTGATATACATGGTCTTGGTTGCGTATTTAATTTTAGAGCTAGTGGACATACCAGAATACTTTGGGAAGAA
>DVDZ01000001.1 GCA_015296025.1 Thermosynechococcus sp. M46_R2017_013 | reverse complement strand
GTTGATCGGTTAATGGAGGCAGGTCACGAGGTGATTTGCCTCGATAACTACTTCACGGGTACAAAGCGCAATCTCCTGCGTTGGCTGGGGCACCCGAATTTTGAGCTGATCCGCCACGATATCACTGACCCAATTCGCCTTGAAGTGGATCAAATCTATCACTTGGCCTGCCCCGCCTCCCCCGTTCACTACCAGTACAACCCCGTTAAAACCATTAAAACCAATGTCATGGGCACCCTCCACATGCTGGGGTTGGCCAAACGGGTGAAGGCGCGGTTTCTTCTTGCCTCCACATCAGAAGTCTATGGCGACCCGCTAGTGCATCCCCAAGCTGAGTCCTACTGGGGTCATGTCAATCCCATCGGCCTGCGGTCGTGCTATGACGAAGGTAAACGCGTTGCCGAAACCCTTACATTCGACTACCACCGCCAGAATAATGTGGATGTTCGGGTGGCACGGATTTTTAATACCTATGGCCCGCGGATGCAGGTCAATGATGGCCGAGTGGTGAGCAATTTTATTGTCCAAGCGTTACAGGGTGTTCCCCTCACCGTCTATGGGGATGGCTCCCAAACCCGCAGTTTTTGCTATGTCAGCGATTTGGTCGAAGGCTTGATTCGGCTGATGAATAGCGATTACATTGGCCCTGTGAACCTTGGCAACCCCGAGGAGTACACTGTGCTGGAGCTGGCGCAAAAAATCCAAGCCTGATTAATCCAGGGGTGGAAATCCAGTTCAAGCCCCTGCCCAGTGATGACCCCCAGCGTCGTCGTCCCGACATTACCCTTGCCCGCACGGTGTTGGACTGGCAGCCAATTGTTCCCCTCCTAGAGGGGCTGCAGCGCACAATTCCCGACTTTGCCGAGCGGCTAGGTGTACCCTACACCCCTATGATCGTAGAGGTTTAGCAGAACCCGCAAGAATCCTCCGCTTTAGAAGCGCGAGATGAATTGCAGCAGCAACCTATGGTAAAGGACTTATCGTAAATCCAGTTGACCCTAATGCTCAAAGTGGTCAAGGTGAGGCTCTACCCCAATCAGCAGCAGACGAAAACCAAGTCATCGCTGTGGAAAATCCCAATGTCAAAGGTATGGTCAAGAATCGCAACCTAGCTAAGGCCATCCGCCAAGTCGGTTGGGGAATGTTTTTGACGATACTTGGACTTGTTGAATTGTGGAACAAGCCCTGAGCGTGACATCAATGCTGCTATCAACATCCGAGAGAGGAACTACGACTCTTGAGCTGTGGGATGCGGGGCAAAGCCTTCTTCTGGGAAAGTCCAAGTGTAAGACCCAATCATAGAGGACGCAAGAAATCTACGGTTGGGCAATAAGCCGCTATTGAATCAAAGGTTACAATAGCGGTAGTTCACGGAGGTCACAAAGGATGCGGGTTTGTGTAATCGGCACCGGCTATGTGGGTCTGGTGACGGGGGTATGTTTAGCACATATTGGCCATGAGGTGCTTTGCATAGACAACAACATTGATAAAGTTAAGCTGCTGCAACAGGGGGAATCCCCAATTTATGAACCCGGCCTGACGGAGTTGCTCCGTGGTTGTATTGCCGGTGGCCGCATCAGTTTTAGTAGTGATCTTGGTGCTGGAGTGGCGTTTGGGGAAGTGCTCTTTATTGCCGTCGGCACACCTGCTTTGCCCAGTGGCGAAACGGATACCCGCTATGTGGAAGCCGTTGCCCGCGGCATTGGTGCCCATTTGCATGTGGGGTATAAAGTCATTGTCAATAAATCCACTGTGCCGATTGGCTCAGGGGACTGGGTGCGGATGATTATTCTAGATGGTGTTGTCGAGCGAGCACCGGAGTTAGCTGATGCGATTAAAGCTGGAGCCACCCATCCGCCTTTGGATTTTGATGTTGTCAGTAACCCTGAATTTCTGCGGGAAGGTTCAGCGGTCTATGACACCTTTAATCCTGATCGCATTGTCTTGGGCAGCAGTAGCCGCAAGGCCATTCAAATCATGCAAGAACTCTATGCACCAATCATTGAGCGCAAGTACGCAGTTGATCCCAGCTTACCCCCCGTGCCTGTTTTGGTGACGGATCTTAGTTCGGCAGAAATGATTAAGTACGCTGCTAATGCTTTTTTAGCAACTAAAATCAGCTTTATTAACGAAATTGCCAATATTTGCGATCGCGTGGGTGCAGATGTTGTTCAAGTGGCCAAGGGGATTGGTTTAGATTCCCGCATTGGTGAGAAATTTCTTCAAGCGGGCTTGGGTTGGGGCGGCTCCTGTTTTCCCAAGGATGTTTCGGCTTTAATTCACACGGCTGAGGACTATGGCTACGATGCCCAGTTGCTCAAAGCAGCAGTTCAAGTAAACCAGCGGCAACGCTTTATTGTCATTGAAAAACTGCAACAGGTGCTAAAAATCCTCAAGGGTAAAACCATTGGCCTTTTGGGGTTAACGTTTAAACCCAATACCGATGATCTGCGGGATGCCCCTGCCCTCAATCTGATTGAGGAGCTGTATCGCTTGGGTGCCAAGGTGAAGGCCTATGACCCCCTTGTGTCCCAGTCGGGTTTGCGATCGGGCCTTTCCCATGTGATTGTGGAAACGGATCTGCTGCACCTCGCCGACGGCTGTGATGCTCTGGTGCTAGTGACCGACTGGCCACAGTTCCAAGAGGTGGATTATGGGGAATTGGCCAAGGTGATGCGCCAACCTGTGATCGTTGACGGCCGCAATTTCTTGGATCGCAAGGGGCTAGAGGCACTGGGCTTTCGCTATGTCGGGATTGGCCACTAGGTATGGAGCGACCCAATTTGATCTATGAGCAGACCTACTGGCAGCAGGGTTACTGCCGTATTGTTGGCGTGGATGAAGTGGGTCGCGGTTGTTTGGCAGGACCGGTGGTAGCGGCAGCCGTGATGTTGCCTGTGGACTGTGTGCCCCTTCCAGAGGTGCGGGATTCCAAGCAGTTGAGTGGCCGCCAGCGATCGCGCCTCTTTGCAGAGATTTGTAACCAGGCAATCGCTATTGCCATTGGCAGTGCTAGCGTGACGGAAATTGATCAGGTGAATATTCTGCAAGCCACCTATCGCGCGATGGCACGTGCCCTTGCGCGGGTTGCCCCTTGGGATTATGCCCTGATTGACGGCAAATTAACAAAAACGGCGCCCTTTGAAAAGGTAACGGCCATCGTTGGGGGCGATCGCCACAGCTACAGTATTGCCTGTGCTTCAATTATTGCCAAGGTGTGGCGCGATCGCCTTATGGCAGGTTTAGCCCGTTACTATCCCCAGTATGGCTGGGAACGCAATGTCGGCTATGGGACTCGCCAACACCGTCAAGCTCTTATCCAGTATGGCCTGACCCCTTGGCATCGGCGATCCTTCTTAAAATCCTTGCTGCATCCCGACTCACTTGTGGGATGTCATCAGAGGAGAGTAGGCTGAAAAATGGCAAAGTATGACGTTTCTTTGAGGATTCCATGCGGATTTCCCTTCGCTGGCTACGGGAATTAGTGGCTGTTGATCTGGATGTGGTGACTTTGGCTGATCGCCTGACGATGGCGGGGTTTGAAGTCGAAGAGATTGAAGATCGACGCACCTGGGCGGAAGGGGTTGTCGTGGGTTACATTTTGGCCTGTGAACCCCATCCTAACGCGCAGAAATTGCGGGTCTGCCAAGTGGATGTGGGTCAAGGAGAACCCCGCACCATTGTTTGTGGGGCACCTAATGCCGCAGCAGACTTGTATGTGCCAGTGGCATTACCAGGAGCCTATTTAGCAAAAGTGGATCTGAAAATTCGACCGGCAAAACTGCGGGGCATCAAGTCTGAGGGCATGATTTGTTCTCTTGCTGAATTGGGTTTGGCAAAGGAATCTGAGGGTATTCACACCTTTACTCCAGGGGTAACAGTGGGTGAAGATGTGCGCCCCCTTCTTGGCTTAGATGATGTAATTTTGCACTTAACTTCGACGGCCAACCGTGCGGATGCCTTGAGTATGGTGGGGATTGCCCGCGAAGTAGCAGCACTCACGGGTGCTTCCTTGACGCTACCTACCCCAAGGGCGATCGCTCCGAAAAAGTCCCCTGCCAAGGCTCCTGTAGAGCTGGCGATCGCCGACCCTCAGGCTTGCCCAGCCTACTGTGGCACACTCATCACCAATGTTCAGATTGCGCCTTCGCCCCCGTGGCTGCAACAGCGCCTAGAGGCTGCTGGTTTGCGTGCCATCAATAATGTTGTGGACGTTACTAACTACATTCTCCTGAAATGGGGGCAGCCCCTCCATGCCTTTGATTGGGACCGCCTCCAGGCCGTTGCTGCCCAGACCCCAGTGACAGTGGGGGTGCGCTTTGCCAAGTCAGGAGAAACCCTGAAAACCCTTGATGGTGAGGAGCGGAGGTTGGACTCAGATCATCTGCTGATTACAGCCGGTGACGTACCCGTTGCCCTTGCGGGCGTGATGGGGGGTGAAGCCACAGAAGTTGACAGTGGTACAAAGAATGTATTCTTGGAAGCTGCACTTTTTGCTAGCCCAGTAATTCGGCGCTCAGCTCGCGCCCAAGGATTGCGCACAGAAGCCTCCGCTCGCTATGAACGGGGCGTGAACCCTGCAGAACTGGAGGCCGCCACCGCAGAAGCGATCGCCCTGCTAACCGAGCTTGCCCAAGGGACAGTTGCCTACACCACCCTAGTGGATCAGCGGCCCTCCTTGGAACGCACCCTGACTTTGCGCCTGGAACAAGTGCATCGCCTCTTGGGGGCAGTGGCTGCTGAAGACGAGAGCGACGAACTGGCCTACCTAGATGCAGCAACGGTAGAAGAGCTGCTGCACCGCCTAGGGTTTCGCCTTAGCCGCCAAAAAACCTTTGGGGAAGAACAAGTGGTGTGGTCTGTAACCGTGCCTCCCTACCGCTTCCGCGATATTGAGCGGGAGGTGGACTTAATTGAGGAAATTGCCCGGCTCTATGGCTACGATTCCTTTGAGGAAACCCTGCCAGCGCAAGCGGAAGTGGGTGCATTACCCCTAGAACTGACACTACTGCGGGAACTGCGGGCAGCCTTTCGGGGAGCGGGTCTAACCGAATTAATGCACTATTCTTGGGTCAAAGGGGGACAGCCCAATCAAGTGACGGTGGTGAATCCGCTGGTGGTGGAGTTTTCTTCACTGCGTACAGATCTCATTACTGGGCTAGTACAGGCCTTTCGCTACAACCAAGAACAGGGAAACCCGCCTCTGAATGGCTTTGAAATTGGCCGTGTCTTTGGCCAAGATGAGGAAGGTTTATGGGAAAGCGATCGCCTCGGTGGCATTATTGGTGGCGATCCTTGGCAGGGCAAATGGGTGCGTCGCTCTCAGCAGCCCCAGCCCTTAACTTGGTACGAAGCCAAGGGCATCTTGGAGAGTGTCTTTCAGCGGTTTGGTCTGCAGGTGGAATACCAAAGCGATCGCCAGGATGAACGGCTCCATCCGGGACGGACAGCGGCTCTCTGCTTGAATGGAGAACGCCTCGGTATTTTTGGCCAGTTACACCCCCAGTACGCAGCTACCCTAGACTTGCCGGCGGCGGTCTATGTCTTTGAACTGGATTTGGCGGTGCTCCTGAGCCGCCTTGAGGAACGCTATTGTCAAATCACTTTCCAACCCTTTTCAACCTATCCCGCCAGCGATCGCGACCTTGCCTTCTTTGCGCCAGCGGAACTCACTGTGGCTGAACTTAGCCGCACCATTTGGAGAGCCGCAGGAGGGCGCGACTCTCTCCTTGAGAGTGTGGAGGTTTTTGACGAGTACAGTGGGCCAGGTGTCCCTGAAGGGCAGCGCAGTTTGGCCTTGCGTCTCACATACCGCGCTAGCGATCGCACCCTCACTGAGGCAGAAGTGAATGAACTGCACCAGCGCATCCGCGATAGCCTAGCAGAAAAATATGCTATTACCCTCCGTAGCTAAAAGAAAAACCCCATGAGCACAGTGTTAACCAGTGATTGGCAAGCCCTTGCCGATTTGGCCCTAGCCGGCACATGCCTCAGCCGCGAGCAAGCCCGTGCAGTACTACAGGCTCCCGACACCGAACTCCTAAATCAATTGGCAGCAGCCTATCGCGTGCGCTACCACTACTGGGGCAATCGCGTACGGCTGCACTATCTCCTCAATGCCCAAAGCGGCCTGTGTTCCGAGGATTGCCACTACTGCTCACAATCAAGGATCTCCACCGCTGAGATTGAAAAGTACCCCCTACTCTCACAGGAAAAAATTCTTGCGGCTGCGGAACGTGCTGCCCAACTCAAAGCGGGTACGTTTTGCATGGTCATTTCCGGGCGATCCCCCACTGAAAAGGTCTTTGAGCAGGTGCTAGCGGCCATTGCCGCTATCAAAGAGCGCTACCCCCTAAAAATTTGTGCCTGTTTGGGTCTGCTCACCGCCGAGCAGACAGCGCGTCTTGCCGCCGCCGGCGTAGATCGGGTGAATCACAACCTGAATACCTCAGCAAACTTCCACGGTAACATTTGCACTACCCACACCTTTGGCGATCGCGACCAGACCTTGGCCAATATCCAAGCGGCCGGCATTACCACCTGCTCTGGGGGTATCTTGGGCATGGGAGAATCCGATGATGATGTCATTGATCTAGCCCTCGCACTGCGGCAGCGTCAGGTAACCAGTGTCCCTGTGAACTTTTTAATTCCTATTCCGGGCACACCCCTTGGGGAGCAGCACACCCTCAATCCGCGCCATTGTTTACGGATTCTTGTGCTCTTTCGTTTACTCCTGCCGCAGCAGGAGATTCGGATTGCCGGTGGGCGCGAAGTTCACTTGCGATCGCTCCAACCCTTAGGTCTTTATGCTGCCAACTCTATTTTTGTTGGCGATTACCTCACTACCCCCGGCCAAGCCCCCCACCAAGACTGGCAAATGATTGCCGATGCTGGTTTTGTCCTTGAGGATGCCGAAGGGCGTCCCCTGCCTCCCTGACCCCTAAACGCTGAAATGGAGACCATCCAAGGCCTAGTTGACCTCCTCCCCGGCCTTCAAGTCGGGGTCTCCCGCGCAAGTGGATGAGAGCGGGGATAATGGCTCTTGACGGTGCGGTTACTCATTACAAAACCTTTATTAACCCTGTCTTCAAATTGAATTGGTATAAGTATTAGTACTTAGCCAGCTGATTGTTTCCCGCAGCCATGCCTCTGGATCACGACTGTTGGCAAGACTACTCATTTGACTGACGGCGGTAAGAGCAGCTTCAATCTCGCGATCGCTATAGCCTAAGGCCAACAGAGTCAACTCCAGTTCTTCACGAAGCGCTGCTGTGGGTACGCCGCAGGGAGCGGTTGTTAATCCCGTTTCCTGTCGCCAAGCACTCAGTGCTGCTTTGAGTTCAAGGGCAATACGTTCAGCGGTTTTATTGCCCACCCCCGGCGCACGACTAAGACGACGGGTATTGCCACTCACAATTGCCTGCACTAGTTCTGGCAGAGGTAGGGTATCTAGCAACGATAGTGCCATCTGGGGCCCAACCCCATTGACACGGATCAAACGCAGAAAGAGATCCCGCTCCGCTGCCGAGGCAAAGCCATAGAGGAGCATCTGATCTTCACGGACACTGAGATGGGTAAAAATCTGCACCACCTCAGCACTGGGTGGGTATTGCCGCAAAAGATGGGACGTAACGAGTAAGCGATACCCCACCCCATTCACCTCTAGGATGAGGGCAGAGCGATGACCGCCCTCGGATTGATGGGCAACAACAGTTCCTTTGAGGTAGGCAAACACAGTCTATTTCTGCTCGCGAATTCCTAGCCATAGAGTAATCAAGCCGATGATGAGATTCGAACTCATGACCGCTCGATTACGAATCGAGTGCTCTACCACTGAGCTACATCGGCATTCAAAGCATTATTTATGCTAGCACGATTGCCCCGAGGACGGGCAGGGCAGTGGAAAAATTTTTGCGATCGCGCGCTTGTGCGCATCTGCCCCAAGGGTTACAATAGACGATTGTGTTAATTAACGAGTTAAGAAAATCACTTGGCAAACGTCGTCGTTGTTGGTGCCCAGTGGGGCGATGAAGGTAAAGGCAAAATCACCGATCTCCTGAGCAAGTCTGCCGATGTGGTAGTCCGCTATCAGGGCGGTGTCAACGCAGGTCACACGATTGTCGTTAAAGACCAAACCCTGAAATTGCACCTGATTCCTTCAGGGATTCTCTACCCCGATACCCAGTGCATTATCGGGGCGGGAACGGTGGTAGATCCCAAGGTACTCCTTGAGGAACTAGAGCAACTGGAACAGTTGGGGGTAAGCACGGAGAATCTGCTGATTGCAGAAACGGCGCATGTTACGATGCCCTACCATCGTCAGTTGGATATTGCCGCTGAGGAGCGGCGGGGGGCACACCGCATTGGTACAACGGGACGCGGAATTGGCCCTACCTATGCCGATAAATCGGAGCGCGTAGGCATCCGTATGCTGGATTTGCTGGATGCGGAGCAGTTGGCTGCCAAGCTGGAGTGGGCGATCGCCCAAAAGAATTTGATCCTCGAAAAACTTTATGGGCTCGCTCCCCTCGAACCCCAGCCGATCATTGAAGAATACTGTGCCTACGGTGAGCGCCTGCGATCGCACATTGTCGATGGTTCCCTAGTGCTCGATGATGCCATCCGTCGGCGGCGCAATATTCTCTTTGAAGGTGCCCAAGGTACCCTCTTAGACCTCGATCACGGTACATATCCTTATGTCACCTCCTCCAATCCTGTGGCCGGGGGCGCCTGTGTTGGGGCTGGCATTGGTCCAACGATGATTGACCGCGTCATTGGTGTTGCCAAAGCCTATACCACTCGGGTTGGCGAAGGACCTTTTCCAACGGAACTCCTGGATGAGGTGGGAGAACTCTTGGGCACTCGCGGTGCTGAATTTGGCACCACAACTGGACGGCGCCGCCGCTGTGGCTGGTTTGATGCGGTGATTGGCCGCTACGCTGTGCGCATCAATGGTCTAGATTGCTTGGCAATTACGAAGCTCGATGTTTTGGATGAATTGCCAGAAATCAAAGTCTGTGTCGCCTACGATATTGACGGTGAGCGGTGTGAACACTTTCCCAGCAATGCCTTCAAATTTGCCCGCTGTCGTCCCATCTATGAAACCCTGCCGGGATGGCAGCAATCCACTAGTCATTGTCGCTCCCTTGACGATCTGCCCAAGGCGGCCTTGAACTATCTGAAGTTTTTGGCTGAAATTATGTCTGTTCCTATTGCAATTGTCTCCTTGGGAGCAGAGCGCAGCCAAACCATCATTGTTGAGGATCCTATTCACGGCCCGAAACGGGCACTCCTCAAAGATGATGCACCCAAGTCCATCCCGTTTTATCTTAGTGATCTCAATTGGAGTTGCAGCAATGTCTCGTTCCTTAACCATCGAGGGGCAACTACGCCCTGCCAATGCTAAGCCCAATGCCCTGCGGCGTGAGGGCAAAACCCCCGCCGTCCTCTATGGCCCTACCATTGAATCCTCCATTGCCTTGGTGGTGGATAGCCATGCCGCTGAATTTCTGGTGCGGGATGCTCGTCCCCAGAAAACCCCAATTCAGCTTTCGATCCCCGATCTACCGTGGCAGGGAACAGTGGTACTCCAAGAGGTGCAAACCCACCCCGCCAAGGATACCCTCTATCACCTTTCCTTTTTAGCCAAGGCTGAAAACTAGCCTCTAGGGGGAATTTGCTATAGTGGGGATATGTTAAGTGATTGTTAACAATGCCAGCCACACTACTTCGTTCTGCAGATCTTGCCCATCTTAGCTATTCCCCCCAAGGCGATCGCTTTGATGACTCTTGGGAATCTCCCCTAGCCACTCTCTTGGGATTGGGGCGGGCGGCTGGCGCTGATTTTGTCGAGATTTTCTTAGAGCGCAACCACTACCTCAGTACCCTGGTCGAGGACGATCGCCTCACGAGTGTCTCTCCTCGCTTGAGCCTAGGAGCAGGTATTCGCGTTTTTCGCGGTATCAGCGATTGCTACGTGAGTACCAATGACCTTAGCTTCAAGGGGCTGCGGGCGGCTCTTGAAAAAGCCCTTGGCTTAATGGGCTTGCTCTTACCTAGTCCTCAAGCCTATGTGCCTGAAATTCACCTTGAACACTGCGGGACTACGCTCAAGATCGCAAGGAAGGCTGGCTGGCCACCTGTAGTTCAATTGCTGAAGTGGCAGATATTCTGCTAGCGGGGAGCAATCTCCTGCGCCAAAAAACTCAGCATCTGCAATCCCGTCGCCTCAGTTATTTTCGCGATTGGCAAGAGGTGATGGTGGCCGCCAGTGATGGCACGTTTGGGCGCGATATTCGCCTCACCCAGTCGGCAGTGGCTTCTGTTCTTTGCGCTGACGGGGAACACCGCGCCTCCATTGGTGAGCGCCATGGCGATACCAGTAACCCTGACTTTTTGCGCCAGTGGGACTACACTGCCTTGACTGACACCGTTGCTGAAGCGGCCGGCAAAATGCTCTATGCCGACTATGTGGAATCGGGCACCTATCCCGTGATTATGGCCAACCAGTTTGGTGGTGTGATCTTCCATGAAGCCTGCGGTCACCTCTTGGAAACAACCCAAATTGAGCGAGGGACAACTCCCTTTGCCGATAAAAAAGGAGAAAAAATTGCCCACGAAAACTTAACTGCTTGGGATGAAGGAATCACTAGCGGTGCCTTTGGCAGTATTGACATGGACGATGAGGGGATGCCGGCACAGCGCACATTGCTGATTGAAAATGGCGTTCTCAAGAATTTCCTCAGCGATCGCGCTGGTTCGATGCGCACAGGGCACCCTCGCACGGGTAGTGGCCGCCGCCAAAGTTATACCTATGCCGCCGCTTCACGGATGCGCAATACCTATATCGCTCCCGGCGAGTACACAGTTGAGGACTTAATTGCTTCTGTCGATCGCGGCATTTACTGCAAACGCATGGGAGGTGGCAGCGTCGGTGCCACAGGTCAATTTAACTTCGCGGTTGAAGAAGCCTACTGGATTGAAAATGGCCAAATCAAATACCCCCTCAAGGGAGCGACACTGATTGGTGAAGCCAAGGAAATCATGCAGCGAATTTCTATGTCTGCTAACGATCTCGCCCTTGCCCCCGGCTTCTGTGGCTCGATTAGTGGTAGCATCTACGTCACCGTCGGTCAGCCCCATATCAAAGTGGACGCTATTACCGTGGGTGGCCGCTAAACTGATTACCTGCGGTTATGGTTTTGAGTAGAAATACCTAAAGATTTTATATGTGAATTTTTGTGACTCTGGCTACATTATCATAGAAAAAGAAGAGAAGCAAAGGCAGTGCAGCTTTTTCATCGCCCTCACCGCTTTCTGTGTGCCTTAACTTCTCTTCTGAGACAACAACATTGGACTGAATGACCAGTACTTACTGGTCTTTTTTTTGCTTTTTTAAGATGCCCTTGCCTAGGCAGCGGCTGGAGTTTTCACTTGGGCAAGAAGTTCGTGGAGTTCTTCACCCTCAATTACTTCTTTTTCCAAGAGTTTTTGGGCGATCGCTTCGAGAAGGTCACGGTTTTCCTTAAGAATGCTGAGCGCCTGTTGGTGGGCTGACTCGACAATTTCCTTGACCTCGCGATCAATGGCTTGAGCGGTTTCTTCACTCACTGCCCGCAACATCATGCCATTGTTCGTCAAAAAGCTCGACTGTTGTTGCTCAAAGGCGAGGGGGCCAAGGATTTTGCTCATGCCGTAGCTGCGCACCATCCGCTCCGCCAAATCCGTTGCCCGTTGCAGATCATTGGCTGCCCCAGTGGTGATTGTGCCAAAGACAATCTCCTCTGCCGATCGCCCCCCCAGCAATGTGGCAATTTGAGCACGCAATTCTTGCTCATCAAGAAGGAAGCGATCCTCTGTTGGCAACTGCAGCGTATAACCAAGAGCGGCCATACCACGGGGCACAATTGAGATTTTCTCCACGCGACCGCTCCCCGGCAGGACACAGCCAACAAGGGCATGCCCCACTTCGTGGTAGGCGACAATTTTCTTCTCCTTCTCGTTGAGGACACGGCTTTTCTTCTCAAGACCGGCCACAATGCGTTCAATTGCCTCGGCAAAGTCCTGTGGTGTCACCACTTCCCGTTGATTGCGAGCCGCGAGTAGGGCAGCTTCATTGACCAAGTTGGCCAAATCTGCGCCGGCAAACCCCGGTGTACGGGCGGCGATCGCGTGCAGATCCACTTCAGGGGCTAGTTTTACCTTTTTGGCATGGATTTTCAAAATTGCCTCCCGCCCACTCAAATCGGGGCGATCCACCAACACTTGGCGGTCAAACCGTCCAGGTCGCAGTAGGGCTGGATCAAGGGTTTCCGGTCGGTTCGTTGCCGCTAAAACAATGACCGTTGCCCCTGTGGCATCAAAGCCATCCATTTCCGTCAGCAGTTGGTTCAGGGTTTGCTCCCGCTCATCATTTCCGCCATAGAAGCCTGCACTGGAGCGCGATTTACCAATGGCATCCAATTCATCAATAAAGACAATACAGGGAGCCTGCTTTTTGGCCTGCTCAAAGAGATCTCGTACGCGGGCAGACCCTACGCCTACAAATAGCTCTACAAACTCCGATCCCGAAATTGAGAAAAAGGGTACATTGCTTCGCCAGCAACTGCTTTGGCTAGTAAGGTTTTCCCTGTTCCCGGTGGCCCGACGAGCAGCACGCCTTTGGGAATGCGGGCACCAATTTGAATATAACGCTGGGGATTTTTTAGGAAATCAACAATTTCGACGAGTTCAGCCTTGGCTTCCTCAACCCCGGCAACATCGTCGAAGCGAATTCCTGTGTTTGCACCCTCAACATAGACCTTGGCACGGCTTTTACTGATGGAGAGAACGCCCTGCGGCCCGCCCCCCTGGCGACTGGCGAAGAATTGAAAAATTAGTACAAATATAATCGGTGGAATTACCCAGCCAAGGACATTCCACAGCCAACTGTTGCGGGGCGGGGGTGCCGCTGCAAATTCCACTCCCTGAGCTTCCAGTCGTTTGGGCAGCTCTAAGTCAAAGATGGGGGTGGTGGCCAAAACTTGGGCAGGGCGATCGCCTTTGGGTTTGAGTTGGTAAAGAATCTCGTTTTGACTGATATAGACGCGGTTCACCTCCCCTTCTTCCACTTGGTGGATAAACACACTATAGGGAACTTGAGGTGGGCGCGGTGAGAACAACTGGGGGAAGAACAGATTCAGTAGAAGAAAGCCTACCCCCAGCAATAGCAAAAAATTACCAATTTGACGGCTCCGCGGTGCTTGCGGCGAGTCTTTAATGGCCATAACGAAGGCTCCCCAGCGGTTACTTACTGTCCATAGTGACACTTGGAAGGAATGGAGGGCAAGGGTCAGAACTTTAAGATTGGTTCACTCCCGCTGTTGGCGAGTTGAGACATTGCCGGCAACATCGCAAAGATGGTTAGCCTTCTGCTACGATAGAAATAATATTGTTCTTTAATAATCTAATCTTTTTTGCATCGTGCATGGTTGACCTAAGTATCTCAGACGCGATTTTTCCCTGTTGCGCGATCGCCTGGGTCATGCCCAGGACTATCTTTGACCCGGCCGCATTGAGGGCAAAAATTCACGACCTTGAACACACTGCGGCTCAACCTGATTTCTGGAGTGACCCGGCAACCGCCCAAGTCACACTACAACAGCTCACCGAAACTAAAGACACCCTCAGCCAGTTGCAGAATTGGCAAAAGCAACTTGAGCACGTAGAAACTGCCCTAGAGCTTCTTGAACTAGAAACAGATGAAAGTTTGGTAACAGAAGCAACAGCCCTGCTGAAAGACCTAGGAACCCAGTTGAGTCGCTGGGAACTGGAGCAGCTCCTAAAGGGAGTCTACGACAAAAATAACGCTATTCTAACAATCAATGCCGGCGCCGGCGGCACTGACGCTCAGGACTGGGCAGCAATGCTACTGCGCATGTACACCCGCTGGGCAGAGCGTCACGGTTACCAAACCCATCTGGCGGAACTGTCAGAAGGAGAGGAAGCGGGCATTAAGTCAGCCACCCTAGAGATTCGCGGCCGCTATGCCTACGGCTATCTGCGCTCGGAAAAGGGCACCCACCGTCTGGTGCGCATTTCTCCCTTTAATGCCAATGGTAAGCGGCAGACGAGTTTTGCCGGCGTCGATGTGATGCCAGAGTTAGATCAATCCGTTACAGTGGAAATTCCCGAGAGCGATTTGGAGATTACCACCTCCCGCAGTGGCGGCAAGGGCGGCCAAAACGTCAATAAGGTGGAAACGGCAGTGCGCATTGTCCACAAGCCAACAGGCTTAGCCGTCCGCTGCACCCAAGAGCGATCGCAACTGCAAAACAAGGAGAAAGCGCTCGCTATTCTCAAAGCAAAGCTATTGGTCATTGCCCAAGAGCAAAAAGCAAAGGAAATTGCCGATATTCGTGGCGATGCCGTTGAGGCTGCTTGGGGGAACCAAATTCGCAACTATGTCTTCCATCCCTACCAACTGGTTAAAGACCTGCGCACCGACGTGGAAACTACGGCTATTCAAGACGTGATGGACGGTGACCTCGATCCTTTTATCCAAGCCTACCTCCGTCAACAAACAGAGGAGTCCCACTAAGTCAGCGATCGCGCCACAAGGGGAGGGGGCTTTTCCGGTAATCTTTATAAAAACCTCCCCCTCAAGGGTTGGGGAGGTCTTGACTACAACTTGATCAAATGAAAGAGAACGTCAACAATCTAAATCTCCACCACACCCCCTGCAGCCTGTAGGCGAGCACGGGCACGGCGAAAGGCCTGGGTGGCTTGAATTTTTGCCTGCTTGGATTCGCCCTGTTCAGCCTTGGCAAGAGCCGCCTGCGCCTCAGCAAATTCGGCTTTGGCTTTTTCAAGGTCAATCATGTCGCCGCGCTCAGCCCCGTTGACAAGGATCGTCACTTCGTTGTTTTCAACTTCGGCAAAACCTCCCATAAGGGCGATCGCCACCCATTCGCGGTTCTGGCGCACCCGCATAACGCCTATTTCTAAGGCAGTTAAGAGGGGGGCATGATTTGAAAGAATGCCCAATTGCCCCGTCGTGCTGGGCAAAATGACTTCTTCGGCAGGGGCATCCCAAACGGTTTTATCGGGCGCAATTACCCGAACAGTCATCACCATAACGCTTCCTTTGCCACTCAATCGGAATCTAAGGGTGGGGCAAGCCACCCTCTATTACTGCTGCAGAACCTAGGCTTTCAGTTTTTCAGCTTTGGCTTTTGCTTCTTCGATATTGCCCACCATGTAGAAGGCTTGCTCTGGCAGATCATCCAGCTCACCGCTGAGGATCATCTGGAAGCCTTTGATGGTTTCTGCAAGGGGGACGTACTTCCCAGGGGCACCGGTAAAGACCTCCGCCACAAAGAAGGGCTGGGACAGGAAACGCTCAATTTTCCGTGCCCGTGCCACCGTGAGGCGGTCTTCTTCAGAGAGTTCATCGAGACCCAAAATGGCAATAATGTCTTGAAGCTCTTTGTAGCGCTGCAGTGTCGCTTGGACGGCTCGTGCTGTTTGATAGTGTTCTTGACCGACAATGTCTGGCTGCAGCATATTGGAGGTGGAGGCAAGGGGATCCACCGCAGGGTAAATCCCTTTAGCGGCCAGACTGCGGGAGAGCACGGTGGTACCATCCAAGTGAGCGAAGGTCGTTGCCGGCGCAGGGTCAGTTAAATCGTCCGCAGGCACATAAACCGCTTGAATCGAGGTAATCGAACCTTCGGTGGTTGAGGTAATTCGCTCCTGCAGCGCCCCCACATCTGTACCAAGGGTAGGCTGGTAACCTACGGCAGAGGGCATCCGACCCAAGAGTGCCGATACCTCTGAGCCTGCTTGTACAAAACGGAAGATGTTATCAATAAACAGCAGGACATCCTGTTTGTTGACATCGCGGAAGTATTCGGCCATCGTTAACCCCGATAGACCCACACGCATCCGTGCACCGGGGGGTTCGTTCATTTGACCGTACACAAGGGCAATTTTTGATTTGCTGGGATCATCTTTATTGATGACACCCGATTCAATCATCTCGTTATAGAGGTCATTGCCTTCGCGGGTACGCTCGCCCACCCCAGCAAACACTGAGACACCGCCGTGTTGGGTGGCAATATTGTTGATAAGCTCCATCATGATCACGGTTTTGCCAACCCCAGCACCACCAAAGAGGCCGATTTTACCGCCACGGCGATAGGGGGTGAGTAGGTCAATCACCTTGATGCCCGTTTCAAACACTGAGGGCTTGGTTTCCAGTTGCGTAAAGCTGGGGGCAGGACGGTGAATGGGCAGGGTTTCAGTGGCATTGACAGCACCTTTTTCGTCCACGGGTTCACCCAGCACATTGAAGATGCGGCCAAGGGTGGCTGTCCCTACGGGCACGCTGATAGGGGCACCGGTGTCAACAACTTCCATCCCCCGCACTAAGCCATCGGTGCTGCTCATGGCAACGGCACGGACGCGGTTATCGCCTAGCAGTTGTTGCACTTCACAGGTAACCGCCACGTCTAGGCCGGCCTCGTTTTTGCCTTGAATCCGCAGGGCGTTGTAAATGGCGGGCATTTTGCCGCTGGGAAATTCAATGTCAACGACAGGGCCAATGACCTGAGTAATAAAGCCTACATTGGTTCGTTCTGCTGATATGACCATGGACGTTTGCCTACTGTCTAGGTAAATTCATTTGTGTTTTCTAGAGGGCGATCGCTCCCCAAGGGGCACAACGATCGAGACTGAAAGTGGAATACAGCGTTTGGTGCAAGCGCACCACAATACAACGTACCACTAATGCAGCCTTTTTCTATCGGATTCAGTCGGATCCAAGTTTGGGGTCCTATTGACCCAGCGCAGTTGCTGCGAAAAAGGCGGCAGGGCGGAAATTAACCAACGACTTCAATTTCGTCCTCAAAAAACCAAGTGCTGGAGCGGTCGTCAAAGGTGACAACGACGCCAACCCCACTGCCATCGGTCATCTTAAAACCGGTAATTTGACCCACTTGGCCGAGTTTTTGAATGATGTCTTGGGCGACGCGATCGCGAATTCGACAGACGCGCACTTTTTGCCCCACGTCCATAGCAACTCCCAAACTTTGTATAATCCTTGAAAATCGTACCAAGAAAGCGTCACATTCACACGGGTTTGCACTATGGGTCGGCTGCGGATTGGGCTACTGTTTGGGGGACGCTCACGGGAGCATGACGTTTCAGTGGTCTCGGCGGCAGCGATCGCCCAAGCCTTTGCCGAAGGCGACAATCGCGATCGCTATGAAGTAATGCCCATCTATATTCAAAAAGATGGCCGTTGGCGCCCCACAGACCATGTTGGCATTCCCGACGGTTCCGCAGTTGAAAACTCCCTGTGGCACTTTCCTGCGGTTGCGGAAAGCATTGATGTTTGGTTCCCAATCCTCCACGGCCCCAATGGTGAGGATGGCACAATTCAAGGCCTGCTGCAATTGATGCAACGCCCCTATGTGGGTTCAGGGGTGGCCGCCTCGGCCATTGGTATGGACAAAATTCTGATGAAAACAGTCTTTGGCGCGGTGGGCTTACCCCAAGTGCGCTATGTAGCCCTTCAGCGCAGTGACCTCTGGTCGGATCCCTGTCGTTACAACCATTTGTGCGATCGCATCGAAACCGAACTGGGCTATCCCTGCTTTGTGAAGCCCGCCAACCTTGGTTCCTCGGTGGGCATTGCCAAGGCAAAAAATCGCCAACAACTCACAACTGCCCTCGAAGCCGCCGCAGAACTAGATCGTCGCATTATTGTTGAAGCGGGTGTAGTGGCCCGTGAGCTAGAGTGTGCCGTTCTTGGCAATGACAAGCCTCAAGCCTCGGTGGTGGGAGAAATTACTTACAACAGTGAGTTTTACGACTACGAAACGAAGTACACCGACGGCCGCGCCCAACTCCATATCCCTGCGGAGATTCCCCCGGCAGTGAGTGAGCAGATCCGCACCATGTCCTTGCAGGCTTTTCAAGCCCTTGATGCCGCTGGTCTTGCCCGCTTTGATTTTTTCTACATCCCCAGCACAGGGGAAGTGTTGATGAACGAAGTGAATACGCTGCCGGGGTTTACCGCACTGAGTATGTATCCGCAACTGTGGGCCGCCAGTGGCGTGCCTTTTCCAGAGCTAGTCCATCGTTTGGTACAGTTGGCGCTAGAACGGCACGGCTAGGGAGTTCCCCTCATGTAAAGAACAATAAAGGCAGCGCATCAAGGTCTTGACTTATCTTACTAAATAACTCTATAGTTATATAAGACCATAGAGCTAGGCATCCTATGAAACAATCCTTGAGGGGCAAGCCCAGTCAATGGGCAACAATTTGGCTATTCTTTGCCATTGCAATTGGTGGTCTTTGGTATCCGTGGCTCGGTTACCTCATGCTAGCCATGATGCTGGGTATTCCAGTGTTGGCCTATTTTCGTAGCCGCTACTGGTGTGGTAACCTCTGCCCTCGTGGTGCCTTCCTTGACATTGTGCTTTATCACTTTAGCCCCCACCGTGCCTATCCGAAGCTGTTCAAAAAACAGAGTTTCCGCTGGGCTGTCTTTAGCTTCATCATGACCGTTTTTGCCATACGCATGGCGCTGACTTGGGGCAATTGGATGGCGGTGGGCGGCCTTTTTGTCAATATGTGTGTGGTTACCTCCATTGTGGCAATTCTCTTGGGGGTGATCTTTAACCAGCGGGCTTGGTGTGCAATTTGTCCTATGGGGACACTCCAGGAATCTCTGGGCAAGCTTGGCAGCGGTCGAACAAAAGCCAAAAAAGCCAGTGCTAAAACAACAAAAGCCCTGCCCCCTGTAGAGCAGTTAGAATAGACGCGCGATCGCTAGAATCGCTAAAATGAAAATATCCGCTGAGCACGGCAACCAACGTGAATAAGCTACAACAGTGGGGCTTTGACAAAGACTGGTGGCGCAACCAACGGGGAGAATTTTGGGTCATTGGCCAAACGGTACTCAGTATTGGCTTTGTTCTCCTGCCAGTTGTACGCGTGGCTACGCTACCGTTTGCCGTGCGCTTAGGGTTAACCCTTGGTCTAGGTTTTATTGGTTTGAGCTTGGGCATCGCTGGTCTGTTTAGCCTAGGGAACAATTTGACGCCTCTTCCCCATCCCAAGGAGGACAGCCAATTAGTGACCACGGGGGTTTATGGTTGGGTGCGCCATCCCATCTATAGCAGTGTAATCTTTTTTGCATTGGCCTATGGGGTATGGCAAATGAGCCTCTCCCACGGATTGGGGGCGATCGCCCTTTTCATTTTCTTTGACCGCAAGGCGGCTCAAGAGGAGCAGTGGCTATCGGCTAAGTTTGAGGACTACGCCAACTATCGGCAGGCGGTGAAAAAACTAATTCCCTTCCTTTACTAATTCATTTTTGTCCTTTTGCTGGTTTTGCTGGAACACAACTTGCCGCAGACTGGATACAGGGTAGCCACCGTCCCCTTGTCAAACTCTCATGGATGTTGTCCTTTGTCATCAAGTTGCTGATTTTGATACCCTAGGGGCAGCCGTAGGTCTGACGCGCCTGTATCCGGGTACTAAAATTGTCCTGACGGGGGGAACTCACCCCAAGGTAAGGGAGTTTTTGGCCTATCACCGCGATGAGTATCCCCTTATTGAAGCAAGGGCAGTTAACCCTAGCCAATTGCGGCAAATTTGGGTAGTAGATACGCAGTGGCGCCGTCAGTTAGGGCAAGCCGCAGGATGGCTGGATCAGCCCCATGTCCAGATTGGTCTATACGATCATCATTTGGAGACAGCAGGGGATATTGTGCCGCAGCAGCAATGGTTAGAACCTGTTGGCGCCACCAGCACGATTCTCTGTGAACAGTTGCAGGCAAAAAAAATTACCCTTTCCCCCACAGAAGCAACGGTTTTGGCGTTGGGCATTCACGCCGATACTGGTTCTTTGACCTTTGAGCAAACCACGGTGCGGGATGTGCAGGCTCTGGCTTGGCTTTTGCAGGAAGGGGCAAATCAGCGGGCGATCGCTACCTATTCCGAGGCCGGCTTGAGTGCAGACCTGCAACCCTATCTGCGGCAGGCGTGGGCGAAGCTTCAGCAAGTGGTTCATCAGGGCTACCGGCTAGGCTGGGTACTGCTGCACACAGCGGAGTATCTCCCCGGTCTTTCACGATTAACCACCCAATTGGCAGATCTCAGTGAATGCGATGCCCTCCTCCTTGGGCATCAGTATCGGCAACATCATCTTGCAATTATTGCCCGCAGCCAAATTTCCAATGTCAATGTTGCCCATTTACTGGCTCCCCTTGGTGGGGGTGGTCATGCTCAAGCTGCTGCAGTAACCATTACCACAGACAATCCAGAGGCGCTGCTGCAAGAGCTATTTACAGCTCTCAAAGCACAGATTCCCCATCCACCCACAGCAGCAGAACTCATGTCCGCCCCCGTGCGAACGGTACGTCCAGAGACCTCCGTTGCCGATGCCCACCGCATCTTGCTGCGCTATGGTCATTCTGGTCTGTCGGTGGTGAGTGCAGAAGGGGAACTTCAGGGGATTATTTCACGGCGGGATTTGGATGTGGCGCTGCACCATGGGTTTGCCCATGCTCCGGTGAAAGGCTACATGAAAGCGCCCGTGCATACCATTTCACCCACAACACCCCTGCCCCAGATTCAAGCCCTGATGGTACAGTACGATATTGGGCGGTTGCCCGTGGTCAACGATCAAGGGGAGCTGGTGGGAATTGTGACCCGTACGGATGTGTTGCGCCACCTCTATGCCCTGCGGCGGGAAACAGAAACAGCGTGTCCTTTGCCAACCTTAAACCTTTACGAGGCGCTGCAACAACGGCTCCCTGGGCAACTGTGGGTACTTTTGCAACGGGCGGCGGCAATCGCCAAGGAACACGCCTGGCAACTTTATCTTGTCGGCGGTGCCGTACGGGATCTGCTGCTGGCGATCGCCCAGGGGAATTCCTCCTTACCCACACGGGAGTTTGATTTAGTGGTGGATGGGGTGCAACAGGAGGAGGCCGCGGGGGTGCATTTGGCGCAAGCACTCCATGACCTCTACCCAGAGACCGATTTACAGATCTATGGTCAGTTTCAAACCGCTGCACTCCACTGGCCGAAGACGTCACCCTTAACAGGGTTTGCCGTAGATATTGCCACCGCCCGCAGTGAGTTTTATCCCTATCCGGCAGCGCATCCGGAAGTGGCAGCCAGTTCGATTCGCCAAGACCTCTACCGCCGCGACTTTACCATCAATGCCTTGGCCATGCGCCTGACGCCACCGCGCCACGGCGAGATTCTGGATTTTTTCGGTGGGCAGGAGGATTTGCAGCGGCGGTTGATTCGAGTGCTTCACCCCAACAGTTTTATTGAAGACCCGACGCGGATTTTTCGGGCGGTACGTTTTGCCGTGCGCCTTGGCTTTGACCTAGAGCCGCAAACCCGCCAGTACATTGAATATGCCCTGACAAGCGGTGTCTTTGCCACCCGCGATCGCCTTTCAGGCGCGCCCCGAGGGGGCGATCGCTCCACCTCAAAACGGCCTTCCCTCCAGAGTCGGCTGCGCAATGAACTGCGCCACATCCTTGAACTGCCCCTTGCGCCCACAGAACACTTTGGTGGTGAGCGTGCCTTAACAATGCTGGCGGCGTTGGGTGCCCTCGAATGTCTGGATCGCCAAGTCACCTTTGATGAGGCGGCCAAGGAACGCCTAAAATTGGTTTGGGAGTGGTGGCCAGAGGTTCCTGAGCGGCGGCAGTGGCAAACTTTTCCCCTGTGGGAACTAGAACTATTGGCATTGATTGTGACCGTCCCCACCGCTGGGGCGATCGCCCATCAACTGCAACTGGGGGAGCAAATCTGTGGGTGGCTCGACACTTTTCCTAACTTTCAAGAGGAATGGCAGACATTGCGGCAGAGCCAGCAACCACGCAGTTGCTACTGTAACTTTTTAGAACATCAGCCCCTCCCTCTAATTGTGCTGTTGGCAGCGGTGCAGCAGGCAAAGGGGAGTGAAGCAGCATTGTTGGATGTAACCCTTTTGCGGCAGTATCTCTGGCAGTGGCGGTTGCAAAAGCCCCCCTTGAATGGTTACGACCTGCAACAGTTAGGCTATGCCCGTGGACCGCAATTACGGCACATTCTCCTTGCCCTGCGCTCAGCGATGCTCGATGGCCTTGTCAGCGATCGCCCCAGTGCCATTGCCTATGTTGAAGCCCATTTTCCGAGGTCATGAATTGGTTTCAGCCGGTTATTGGTCAGCCAACCGCTGTCCAACTGTTAACCCATGCCCTTGAGCGCCAGCGCCTAGCACCTGCCTACCTTTTTGTTGGGCCTGAAGGCGTCGGCCGTGCCCTCACTGCCCGCTGCTTCCTCCAAGCCATTCTCGAGGAGGACAGTGACCTTAGCAATCACCCCGATGTTCTCTGGCTAGAACCCACCTACAGCGTTCAGGGGACACTCTACACCCGTCGCCAACTACTTGCAGCAAATAGGGAGATTCCCCGCAGCCCGCCTCAACTGCGCTTGGAGCAAATTCGCCAACTCAGCCGTCACCTCAGCCAACCGCCTATACGTGCCCCGCGATCGCTAGTGGTTTTGACCCATGCTGAAACGATGAATGAAGCCGCTGCCAATGCCCTGCTGAAAACCCTTGAGGAACCGGGGCGTGCCACGCTCATTCTCATTGCCTCCAGTTCCTCGGCTTTATTGAATACCATTGTTTCCCGCTGTCAGAAGATTCCCTTCTATCCCCTGAATCGTCAGGATATTGAACAGGTATTGAAACAGGTGGCGCCCCCTGAATTTTGGCATCAAGTCACTCCCGCCCTCCTAGCTTTGGGAGCAGGGTCGCCGGGGGCAATTCTGCAAGCGTGGCAAACATGGCAAGAGATTCCTGAGGCATTTTGCCATCTCGGTGAACGATTGAGTGCCCCCTTACCTTTACAAACGGCGCTGGAATTGGCACGGGACATCACCCAGTCCCTAGATGTGGAACGACAGCTATGGCTTCTTAGTCTAATGCAGCAGCAGCTGTGGCAAGGGGAACAATTTCCGCAGTGTGTTTCAATGCTCCAGCAATTGGAGCGTGCCCGCCAGTATTTGCAGCAGTACGTTCAGCCTCGCCTTGTTTGGGAGGTATTACTGATGCAGTGGGGGACAGTGTGATAGGCTATCAGCAACAGTTGGGAAAATGACCAGATCAATCATGGCAAAGTACCAATGGCTGGGGGCAATCACGATTGCGGTGCTGTTGGCGGGATGCCACTCGGCAATGAGTCGCTTAGAATCACCGGCAGTCGCTCGTCCAGACCGTAAAGGGGTCACCGCCGATGTGGCTGTGGCACGGTTGGCGCCCTTGGCAGCGGGGGCAACTCTGACGGGTACCACACGCCCCTATCGTGAAGTAATGCTGCGTTCCCAAGTGGAAGGTCAAGTGATTCGCCTTGGGGTCGATGTGGGCGATCGCGTGCAATTGGGGCAATTGCTGGCGGAGGTGGATGCAGTTGTCCTCAAAAACGCGGTTTTTCAGGCAGAGGCTGAACTTGCCGCCCGCCGCAATGAAGTGATTCAAGCCCAAGCCGCTATCAACCGTGCCCGTACAGCTGTTGAAGAAGCCCGTCTTACCCTCCAACAGGCAGAAAGCGATGCCCAACGCCTTGAAACCCTGGTGCGGGACGGTGCCGTCTCAGCGCAAGCAGCGGAACAAGCCCGCACAACGGCGCAAACAGCACGGCAGGTGTTGCGCTCCCGTGAGGCAGAGGTGGTAACTGCTCAACAGGGGGTGGCCGTTGCCCAGGGACGGGTGCAAGCCCAACTAGCCTTTGTGCAACAGGCACGGGCACGTCTAAATCAAGCCCTTCTGCGATCGCCCCTAAATGGGGTGGTGCTAGAGCGACTCACCGAAGTGGGCAACCTGCTGCAGCCGGGGGGAGAGATTCTCCGCCTTGGGGATATTCGTCAACTTAAGGTTGTGGTAGAGGTCTCAGAACGGGAACTGGCCAGATTAGCCCCCGGCCAAGGGCAACCGTCACCTTTGATGCCGTTCCCAATCGCACCTACCAGGGTCGGATTACCCGCATTTCACCCGCTGCTGCCGCTGCTCGCCTGATTCCTGTGGAAGTGGTGATTGACAATACCGATGAACGCTTAGGCAGTGGTTTGCTGGCGCGGGTAACTTTCCAGAGTGCTAATACGCCGCGCTTGCTGATTCCTCAGTCAGCTCTCAGTGGCTTTGAAGAAGGGCGGCTCTCCTCACGCAAGGGCAGCGTTTTTGTGGTCGTTGGCGATCGCGTGCAAGAACGGCCGGTTACCCTAGGACAACAGCACGGGGACAAGGTGGAGGTTCTCAGGGGATTGAACCCCGGCGAGCGCTATGTCCTCCGCGCTAGTCGCCCCCTGCGGGACGGCGATAGGATTCGCCCTAGCCTTCTCTCTGAAGGCTAACCAGAGGTTTATTGGCGCCCGATCGCCACTGTTTCAGTTTCACAGGGCTGCCACGAGTGCAATGCCCGCAGTTGTGGGGTTTTCTTCTGCTGGTGGGCTTCCATACGGGCAAGGACATCGTCGAGAATATCCACTGCCAATCCCACATAGGGACCTTTGTTGAGCATGACGCATTCCGCTCGCTCAGCCATAGCTGCATCGGTGATTTCCGCACGGGAGGGCACGCCTTTTTTCACCAAGTTTTCAAGGACTTGAGTTGCCCACACCACAGGCACATGCGCTGCTTCACATAGCCAGAGAATTTCCTCCTGCATTTCCGCCAAGCGTTGGTAGCCAATTTCAACAGCGAGATCGCCTCGGGCAATCATGACCCCAAAGGGTTGCCGACCCGCAGCTTGGATGATCATTTCTGGCAGTGCTCGAATTGCTTTTGGAGTCTCAATTTTGGCAATGATGCCCATCGGGCGATCGCCACAGTAATTTTCCAGCTCCCGTTGCAATAGAGCAATATCCTCCGCCGATTGGACAAAGGAGTAGCCAATTATATCGGCATGGCAACTGGCAAAGGCTAAATGCTGGCGATCGCTTTCCGTTAGAGGACACAGACGCAAATCACTGTCGGGGAAGTTCAAGCCCTTGGCCACTTTAAGTCGCTGCCCCTCCTTGCAGTGGGTAACCGTGAACTCAACCCCTTGCTCATCTTTGTGAATGATTTGGCCGCCAATGTGGCCATCATCAATCCAAATCCGCTGTCCCACCTCCAACTGGGGCAAAATTTCTGGCAATGAGCAGGTAAGTTGCGGGATTTCTGAGCCTTCAGGGCAAATTTGCCTTGTCAGCCGCAGGCGATCGCCCCGGTGGAGACGCACCATTGCAGGTGCAATTTCCGCAATACGCGGTTTGGGACCGCCCAGATCCATGAGAATCTTACAGGGTTGACCTGTTAACTGACTGGCCACTCGCAGGTGTCCAATCATTGCCTCCCAAGTGGCGGGGTCATCGTGGGCACAGTTGATGCGGGCGCAGTTCATCCCTTGGCGCAGGAGCGCCACACTCCACTGGGGATCTGTTCCCGCTTCAGTAGGTAATGTCACCATAATGCGGACATGACGTTTGCCGCGAATAGGACCGAAGAGTTCCTCGGTCTGGCGGCGCAGTTGGCAATCGCCCGCAAAAAAGGCATCTAAGGGGGGGCGGGGGGGCAATGCCTCATGGGTATGGCAAAGGGCGCCCAGCGTGTTAATCACCGCATCCAAATTGGGCAACACCCGTGACTCAATTCGTCCTAAGGACGATAACCCCCACGGCATCAAGGCCATTTGAATTGCCCGCAGATCCCGCCAACGCAAGGCCAAATAGTAGGCAAGATTGCGAGCACTAGGTATAAATTCGGGTCGCTTAATTTTTGAGTGCCACTGTTGAAAACGGGCTTCCCCCTCTTTAGTAATTTCCCGCCGCAGTTCTAATAGGCTATGGAGCAAGGCAATAGGTGAAGTTGGTACCGTCGGTGCCTCCAGCAACATGACCGCCTCCTAGATAGTTTTTAAGGGATTTCACGATTGGGGTAGATTCATAACAAAGCAAGATTTGATAAGAGTTTGTAGGAATTTTAATGATTGTTGAAAATCATTGACGAATGGCTTAACAATACCCCTCACCGCAAAACATAAATAAAAAGTTCTTTACATTAATGGGTTGCAACGAACAGTTGTGTGGGAACGACCGTGTTTTCTGACACAACTCTATCTATCTTTCAGTATATCTACCGACTTCTTTAGGAGAATCTTAATTTTCTCTGAAGCCAAAGGATTAAGAGTTACTACAAGCGTTGCAAACAGATTTTCCGGTTCTGTTATGTTCTCAATAGAGAGGTTGATTGTCTTGCCCTTACCAGTGCCCCTATGGATCGTTATCCCTCGTTACAGTTACTCAAATACTCCTATGAGTCCGCAGTGGCCTGGTGCCAAGAGCACGGCTGGACCGATCTTTTTATCGAGCAGTACCAGTATTGGGCATTTCCACCGGGGGGAGTGATGCCCTTGCCCTTGCCTACTGAGGGGCTGCAATTTATTGAACTGCCGGTTGCCCTATCAGCCCAGCAACGTCGCCTGCAGATTTTGGCACTGGCGATTGCCTTGATTACGATGGGCTTGAGTGGCTGGCTTCAGTCTTTGTTTCCGCTTGTTATTGGCTTTAGCTGCTGTGCCCTTTTGATGGCAGCCCAAGAACCCTAGTCTTGATTCTTGATAAACTAGGAGCTTGGCCTGCTCTCCAGCACATTCCTTGACCGGCTCATCTCCAGCAACAGAACAGCTACCGATTTTGCTCAGTGGGACGCAATTCTACAGTCCCGGCTATTCCTGCGGTGATGAGGTCGTAGGTGCCTGTGGTCGCCTTTTTGACCGCGAGCAACTGCCTTGGCTCTGTTGTCGCATTGCTTGGCGCAGCAAAGAACCCAGTTGGCGCATTGGCCGGCGGCTGATCCTTGATAGCGCCACAAAACGACATCCCAGCTATTGAGTACGCCACATCGAAACGGGGGCAATGATGGTGATCACCCTCTATTGGGTGGAGTTAAGCACTAGCGATCGCCAGTGGTGGAGCGGTCACCCTATCCGTCTTGAAGCGGTAGATTGAGCAGCAAGATTCCCCTTGGGGAGAGGGCAAGGCTTCCCGCCGATTAGCTCAACTTATTGGGAAAAAATTGCAAAAGCTGACCTATAGTTTTAGAATGTCTGTCAGCTTTAACTTAGGAGAAATTCTCAATTATGGAGAAAGTAAGTCGCCGTATCTTCCTGGGCATGGGGGCTGCAGCAACAGCCTATGTTGCCCACCACCTCTGGAATCAAGACGCTGAATCCAGCTATGCTCAGCAGAGACAAACAGGGGGGGTCATCAATGTCTATTCGGCACGACACTACGACACCGACAAAGCGCTCTACAGCGGCTTTACCCAGCAGACGGGAATCCGTGTCAACATTATTGAGGCGGAAGCCGATGCTCTAATTGAACGGATTCGCAGTGAAGGCAGCCGAACTCCTGCTGATGTATTAATTACAGTGGATGCAGGTCGGCTGTGGCGCGCCCAAGAGGCGGGAATTTTACAGCCTATTCAGTCAAGGGTTCTCAACAGCGTTGTGCCGGCCAATCTGCGGGAGCCTCAAGGACATTGGTTCGGCCTTTCGCGGCGAGTGCGGGTTCTCATTTACGACAAAGCCAAAGTAAATCCCAACCAACTTTCCACCTATGAGGATCTCGCTAATCCCAAGTGGCGGCGGCAAATTCTAATCCGCAGTTCCAGCAATATCTACAATCAATCCCTGACAGGATCATTATTGGCCATTCACGGCGCTAAGAAAACGGAAGAATGGGCACGGGGCTTGGTGCAGAACTTTGCCCGAGCGCCGGAGGGAAATGACACGGCGCAAATTCGTGCTTGTGCGGCAGGGGTGGGCAGTATCGCAATTGCAAATCACTATTATTTAGCACGCTTAATTGCCTCAGATAAAGCAGAAGATCGGGCAGTTGCTGAGAAGGTGGGCTTATTTTTTCCCAATCAGCGCGATCGCGGTGCCCACGTGAATATCTGTGGTGCTGGTGTGGTGGCCGGTGCCCCCAATCGCCAAGCAGCAATCCGCTTTTTAGAGTATCTCGTCAGTCCCAAGGCACAGGAAATGTTTGCTATGGCCAATTTTGAGTATCCCGTGCGCTCAGGGGTACCCTTGCATCCGATTGTGCAGCAGTTTGGCAACTTCCGCGGACAGAATGTCAATGCAGCAGTTTTTGGCCGCAATAATGCCGAGGCTCTGCGGATCATGGATCGAGCTGGGTGGCGCTAAGGCTCTAAAATGAGCGATCGCCCCCGTTGCTTTTTCCTGTGTCCTGCCAATTTATTGCCTACACCATTCTTGTTGGTGCTGCTCTCCTTGACTTTGGCCTTGGCGATCCATGGGGCTGGCCGCATCCAGTGCGCTGGATGGGAGCCTATATTCAAACCCTCAGCAACACATTCAACTATGGCCAAGGCTGGCCTTTCTGGGGACAACGGTTGGGAGGAGCAGTACTTGCGCTCAGTTTAATCACGGGGTCTGCCCTCATTAGCTGGGGATTGGTCACCTTGGGAATGACAATTTCGCCCCTTTTGGGCTGGGGAATTGCGGTGGTGGGCACTGCTAGTGGCTTTGCCGGTCGCAGTTTGCGGGATGCGGCAACGGAGGTACTTGAACCTTTGGCTGCCGGCAATCTTGAGGGGGCACGCCAGTCCTTGGCTAAATATGTGGGACGTGAGACTGCCCAGCTAGAGGCGCCCGAGATTCTACGGGCGGTTCTGGAAACCGTGAGTGAAAATGCCACCGATGGCATGATGGCGCCGCTTTTTTACGGGGCGATCGCCACCCTTATGATGCCTCAGCTCACACCTCTCCCCTTTGTCATGGCCTATAAAGCCGCCAGTACACTGGATTCCATGATTGGCTACTGCGAGCCGCCCTATACTCATTGGGGTTGGTTTGCGGCCAAAACTGAGGATGTTCTTACCTGGTTGCCCTGTCGGTTGTTAGTTTTTCTGGTTGCCCTCTGTTCTGGGCAGTGGCAGCGGGTATGGCAGTGGTGTTGTCGGGATGCCCCCAAAGATCCCAGTCCCAATTCCGGTTGGAGTGAGTGTGCCTATGCAGCTGCTTTGGGGATACGTCTGGGGGGCACAAATACCTATCGGGGCACGGTGAAAGTGAAACCCTTTTTGGGAGAACCGCTGCAACCAATTGATCAGACTATTGTTATGACCGCCCTTCGTTTGAGTCGGTGCATATATTTAATTACTCTCATAACCACAGGGGGGCTAGCTTGGGTGATGAGCGTCATCTATTGCCGGTGAGAATTAGCACCGGAGTCCCTAGTCAGCTCAACTAGGATAAGAGTATTCAGCCCACAGGGGCTAAAGAAAACTGTTCTCTCCACTCACACCAAGGACACCTCAATGCTAAATCAAAAAGGTTTACTCCTCAGTTGCCTCACTGTTGCTCTCAGCCCCACTGTAAGCCGTGCTGTACCGGTAGATTCCACCCAGATCAGCCAATTGTGACCCCCAAGTCATCTACGGGTACAGCCCACAATTATCGGCAAGGTCAATAAATCTCCCTCCATCTCCTGTAGTGAGATTGTCATTAATGCCACCCTGCATCCCCCCGGCGGCTTGCCCATGGGTGGTGCTGCCGCTCCTCTGTCATCTACTGGTAATA
>DVDZ01000090.1 GCA_015296025.1 Thermosynechococcus sp. M46_R2017_013 | reverse complement strand
CTAAACCCCGATCCATCAAAGCCACAGAGGTTTGCGGCTGTCCTGCATACACCGTAATTGCCGTCGAGAGATAGGGGTAGGTTTGGGCAAAGCGGGGGTCTTTAGCGATAATCACCTCAAAGAAAGCGGGTACCTCGTCGTACCCCGTGACTTGACGGGCAGCAGAATCGCCAAAAAACTGTAGAAATTGCAAAAAGGCCCAGTCTGCAACTAGATTGTCAAAACCAAAGGAGGGTAGATTAGCCAAAAGACGCATTTGGGCAATGGTTTGGGCATTCTGGCGCTCATATTCAGCATCAGTGAATTGTTCTGACGCTTGAGCCTGTAACTGACGTAAGGCATCCTGCTGCATAAAGGCAACAATAGTCAAGGCCAGAGCCGTTAGACCTAGCCCCACAACCTCTGACCAGCGCCAGTGTTGCTTATTCATGGCTCACCTTCAGGCCAGTTAGGGATTTTTGTTGCTTGCTTCTCCCGGTTCAGTAATCCGCTGAAAGAGATACCCCGTTCCTCGTGCCGTCAAAATCAACTCTGGATTACTGGGGTCTTCCTCTAGCTTAGCCCGCAATCGCGAAATGTGGACATCTACTACCCGCGTATCCACATGGCGTTCTGGGGTATAGCCCCACACTTGCTCGAGAATTTCTCCCCGTGAGAAGGGTTCGCCGGAGCGCCCCACTAGCAATTCCAAAAGCATAAATTCCATGCCCGTGAGGCGAATGCGCTCATCTCCTTTATAGACTTGGCGCTTGTTGGTATCAATGCGAATATTCCCCACTTGAATCACCCCGGAGCTAGGGATGCCAGAGGTGCTGGTTTTCTCAATGCGTCGCAGCACCGAGCGAATGCGAGCTTCCAACTCCTTGGGGGAAAAGGGCTTGACCACATAATCATCGGCGCCCAGTTCCAGCCCCGTAATGCGATCGGCAACATCGCCAAGGCAGTGAGCATAATGATGGGGACATCGGATTCTTTGCGCAGTTCTTGACAGACGCCATAGCCATCTAGTTTGGGCATCATTACATCAAGCACCACTAAATCTGGCTGCTCCTGCCGAAAGGTGGTCAGGGCTTCCTCGCCATCGGCGGCAGTGACGACCGTATAGCCAATCATTGACAGCCGAGTTTCTAAAATCCGGCGAATACTCGCTTCATCGTCCACAACGAGTATCTTTTCTTTGTGGTCTTTGTGGCTCTCCAACGTAACGGACACTCCTACTGAATGAGGACAGTAATGGATAGAAATTAAGATATGGATTTTTTATACTTTATCATTTTTTACTGGCCATAGAAAGACTTCCAGCCCTGACAAGGACAGGATTTTGGCGGTTTTTCAAGATTGAAAATCTTTAAGATATTTTAACGCGGTCTTGGCCAACAAAAAAGCGGACACCCCTGCAAGAGCATCCGCTAGGGTATTGATTCACAAGTGGTTAGGGGAAGCGTTCCCTAGTTGCGACGGCTCGGCTGAATCCCTACCAACGAGGGCGAAAGGCTCGACCAAGATTGCTTCACCAAGTCGGCATCGGCTTTGACACTGCCAATGTAGTTGCCCGCTGGCAGCGTGGGGAAGCGTTTGTAGGGCACAACATCTTCACCAAAGTAGCGGCTGTACTCAGGGCTATTCACCATCGTTTCGACAGCAGCCTTGAGGCCTTGATCCGCCAAGATTTTGTTGTATTGGCGAATTTCCGCCTGGGTGGCCGGGGCACGACCGAGGAGGTGACGGAAGAGGAACTCAATTACCTTAGTGTTGGGATAGGGGGTATAGAAGCGGTTGCGATAGATTTCTGAGCTGGCCAGGGTGCGCACAAACTCGCGGACGGTAATTTCACCGTTGCGCAGGCGGCTTTCCAGGTCAGGACGGCGAAACTGACGGGGCACTTGACCACTGAAGACATCCATCACCTGACAGTAGATGGCATTGATCACCAGCTCCACCTCAGCAGGGGGTGCGCCCACCGTCATGCGGAAAATACGAGCGGGACGGCGACGGGTAGTACCAACCCCCACTTCCACCGATTGACCATCTCCGTTACGGAAGGAGCGTCCCAATTCGATAAAACGGGGTTTGCTGGGATCCGCTTGACGCGCTTTGGCCTCTTGCTCGGCGATCGCCCGACTCAAAAGCGGCAGCTTCGTGTTATCAAGGCGGGGTTTTACGGGGGCGAAGCTGGGCACAACAATCGCCTCACTTTGCTTCGTGAGTTGATTGTGCAATTTCTCAGTGTTGGGGAAGTTAGCCGCCGGCAAGGTGGGGAAGCGACGATAGGGCACTGTATCCTCACCAAAGACTTCAGCGTATTCTGCACTACTGACAAGTGCTTGGACAAAAGCCTTTAAGCCTTGGGTGGCGAGGATTTGGTTGTAACGGCGGATTTCCGCTTGATCGAGGGGTGCTCGCCCCAAGAAGTGCTTGGTGCCCAGCTCGATCACCTTGGTGTTGGGATAGGGAGTGTAGAACTCCTTCTGATAGAGTTCCGAACAACCCAAACCCTCAATGAACTCCTTGAGCGTAATCTCACCGTTGCTGAGTTTCGACTCGAGCGCGGTAAATTCATCGCGGACAATGTAGGGTGCAACATCCCGCTCAAAGACCTGACGATAGGCCGCCTGAATCACCAGTTGCAGATTTTGCTTGTCGTTGAGATCCGTGAGCTTAAAGACTTTAGTTTGCTCGCGGCGCTTGCTCACCCCTTGATTGGCACGGAACTGAATGGCCGGTTCTGTCCGCAGTTCGGTTACAGCTCCTAGCTCGACAAAGCGGGGGACTTCTTCTTTTTGAGCCGGTGCACCCGTTTTGCCAATCGTGCCGCTGCGCAATGACCGCATTGCCAAACCTTGGGGTGTAATGTAGCGCTCGTAGGGAACTGTATCTTCACCAAAGGCTTCACTGTACTCTTGGCTGTCGATGATCGCATCCACCAAGCCGTAGAGACCCTTCTTCGAAGCAATGTCAAAGTAGGCATTCATCTCTTGGCGACCATAGGTGGGACGCCCCAAGAGGCGACGGTGAATGTACTCAATCGCTTTGGTGACGTACAAGGGTGTCCAGTAAAGGCTGCGGAAGAGGTTCGATTTAGCCAAAATCCGCACAAATTCACGGACGGAGATTTCACCGTTTTCCAGCTTGATCTCGGCCACTTTTTGCCGCTGTCCTTCATAGACATCGCGACCAAAGACTTGCAGATAAGCCGCACGAATCACCCGCTGGGTCGAACTTTCAGCAAACTTGACACTGTCGCCGCCTGTGGCGATCGAGCGTTTGCCAATACGGGCATTGATGCTAGGAAGCTGATCCAGTTTGAAGACTTTTGGCCCTAGGGTGCCAGGGGCGACCCCCCGCGCTGCTGGATTGCTCACCTGATTGTTGATCCCCGGCCCGCGCGTAATGAGAATACGACGGGTATCTTTGTTGAAGGGCTGGGGGCGAGCACTGGGATTTTTCTTCTCTTTGGGGAAGATGGCACCAAATTGAATTTCTAAGGGATCGTTGCCGGCACCGTAAGGGTGTTGATCTGGCAGGGGTTGATCCTGAGCGGCAAAGGTGGTGATGAATTGCGGTACTTTGCGGAAGGGAGCACTGTATTTGAAAAGATCCTGTTGTGCACCCCAGTTGCGGCATTCTTGAGCCTCTTGACCCAGACCCCGTAGGTAGGGCACTGTCTCTTCCCCAAAGTAATCACTGTATTCCTTGGAATCCACAAGGGCATCCACCAAGGCAGGTAAGCCGCCTTTGGAGATAATGGCAAAGTAGGTCTGCACTTCCTCGCGGCTAGACGGTCCACGTCCTAAAATGTGGCGGAAGGCCAGCTCTAGGGCACGGCTGTTGATGTAGGGTTCGTAGAAGTTTTTGCGGTACAGGGGTGACTTGGCCAGTTGGCGGATGAACTCCTTCATGGAGATGGAGCCATTTTTTACCTTGGATTCTAAGTCAGAGATACCCAAGCCATAGGCACGAGAGATGTCGCGCTCAAAAATTTGCCGATAGGCGGCTTTGACCACTTCGTTCTTCTCGGCAGGGGATAGCCCCGGCTTCATCACGAATTTGGGACGGCGTTCGGCGGCATTGAAATAAATCTGGGGTAGTTGCAGACCTTGGAGATCGGTAGAGTTGCGCTGCCGCACTTTATCGGAGGGTGCAGGGGCAATAAATTCATTGATCAAGACTTCAAAGTAGGGTTCCACAATGCCCTTGGCTTCGGGGTCTTTTTCAAAGTAGCTAAGAGCCGCCCGCCGCATTTCTTGGAGGGCAGCAATGGTGGCATCGGTGGAGCAAGCAGCCTCAATGATTTCCCGCAAGCCGCGCGTATTCACCGCCAGAATGTTGGGATCGCCAGCCACAATGGCGTAGGTGGTATAGCGCAAGAACCAGTCTAAATCGCGCAGGGATTTTTCCATGCGAGCAGGGCCATAGCGGGCAATGTTGATTGGCTTGAAGCCCACGGGCGCACTGCCACCGGAGGCGCTAAAGATGGAGCGCAATCCCTCTAGGAATCCACCACGGGTGTCCACATAGGTTGCGATTCCCAGTTTCATGGCTTCTTTCATATCAATGGCTTCGCCCCTAGCTCCTGTGGTGAATTGGGGGGTTTCTTCAGTTTGGGGGCGAGAGAGGAAGGCCATAGGGGAACCACCGACAAAGATGCGGTTGGCAGCACGGGACACAATGATGTCGGCGTTGCGAGTAAGGGTGGTGGCAATTTCAAGACGTTTTGCCCCGGAGCGCAGATAAACAGCAAGTTCATCCAGTTCACCCCGATTCAGGAAGCGGTCCTGCTGTTCGGCTTGAATAATTGTTGAAACGGGGACTGTTTGATAAAGTTGCGGGCGGGCAACTGAGCTTCCACCACTTGCTTTGACAACCATGGTTACTAAGAGGCTCCCTTTACTTTGTTAACGCGCTAACTTAGATTAGAACGATTCGGGGATAGCGCGGTCTTTTTTTAAGAAATATGTATAAGAAAGCGGTAAATCTACGGGAAGTGGTCGGCAATTCCGCCGCTATTTATGAATTTTTGTAATATTCCTTGACCCGATGGGTGACGAGGGTCGCCCTCTGCTGGGGAAAGATAGCGCCAATCCTCTAACGCCTACTGCAAATACGAATAACCACGCTGGGTGGCGGTGGCAACACCTAGGGAGGGCACTTTGGGAACTCACCGGCCGGACTACTTTACGCTCCACCTGCTTTCCCTAGAAGTGCTGAAAGAGTTGAGAGGGTTGCAATGGTAAAAATTCATCCTTGAGTTTGAGTTGAACGGTTGTTTCGGGAACAATTTCACCCACAATAGCGGCATAGTCGCCGGCAACGGCACAGAGGTCAGGGGCAAGATCGGCAGCCAGACACAGCACCAGTTCAAAATCTTCGCCGCCGTAAAGAGCCCATGTCAGAGCCTGCTGGCGATCGCTGAGGGGTACTGTGGGAATCTGTTCTGCCCAGAGAACAGCCCCTACGCCACTGGCTTGACAAATTTGCAAGACCGCTGCGGCAAGACCATCGCTACTATCCATGCCGGCAATGCGAGGAGGGCACACTTGCTGACGGAGCCACTGGACAACATCCAAGCGGGGTCGGGGACGTTGATGAGTCTGAATCCACGCTTGCCGCAGTTCCTCAGGCAGAGTGCCTGCCACTGGGGATGCAAAAGGCACTCTAGGCCAGCACGGGAGGCACCATGAATACCCGTTACAACAATCACATCCCCTACCCGAGCGCGATCGCGATAAATAATTCGTTCCGCAGGGGCACTGCCCAAAACCGTGATGCTGAGACTCAGGACACGGGAACGACAGGTATCGCCACCGATAATACTGGTACCGTAGGCCTGACCACAGGCAGCCATCCCTTGGTAAATACCCTCAATTGTTGCCACAGGACAGTCGGGCGGTGCCGCCAAGCCCACGGTTAGACCCAAGGGCAACGCCCCCATTGCAGCAAGGTCTGACAAGTTGGCCGCCAGCGATCGCCAGCCCACATCGACAGGGGTCATCGTTACCGGAACATCGGCCATGCCTAAACTAAAGTGCACCCCTTCCACCAACACATCTGTACTGACAACCAATTGTTCACCTACTGGCGGCGTTAGAACCGCTGCATCATCGCCAATTAATTCCCTGTGGCAGTAGGGGCGCAGGCGGGCAATCAATTCCAGTTCACCACAGTCGGCGAGGGTAAGCAGCACTAGTCAAATATCCGAAAATAGGGGGGACGAATGGGGGCACCCGGTTCTTTTTCCAGATCGAAATTAATCACATCCCAGCGCTCCTCTTGGCTAGCAGGGGGGCTAAACTCGACAGGCAAGCCGAAGAGGCGCAGCGTTTGCGAACCTGTGGAGCCGCGCCAAAGCGTATTGCGTTCAAGGTGGGCATAGAAAAGGTCACGATAGCGGTCGGCAATAATAACTTTGGTGGCACGGTAGCCTTGGGTGTAGAGGCGATCAAGGGCATCGTGGATTTCAAAGCGAATCCCGTCGGGATGGGTGTGCTGGCGATACCATTCGCCTTCCCAGAGGCGCCAGATGCGACCCGATTGCAGGTGTATCAATTCCCCAGTCTTGGCATCCGCTTCAAAAGGACCGTGGCGCGGGCACAGATACGTATCGGTGAGGGTCAGAGCGGGAATGACTTGCCGACAGTGGGGACAGCGAATTTCAGGACCAAAGATCGGGTAGTGAGAGCCGGATGAGATCATGGATATTTACCACACAGCGGCAGCAAATCCACCGCGATCGCCCTTATTATAACCAGTTGACTTCAGGAGGGAAAAACAAAGCGCCGTTCCTCCTCAAGCGGGTGGCTTAGGCTACCCTTAAGGGGTGGCAGATGCCAAGATAAAGAGATAGGTAAATTGGGATTGAAGCGTCAAGAATGATCCTTGGGGATGAACAACGGGACATTTTGATTATTGGCGGCGGCACCATGGGACTGGCGATCGCCATCGAATTGGCATTGCGGGGGGCGCGACCCACCGTTCTCAGCCGCCAGTTTCGCGAAGCAGCACTCCATGCAGCAGCGGGAATGTTAGCCCCTCAAGCAGAAGGCTTACCGGCAGGCGCCATGTGGAATTTGTGTACGGCGAGCCGCAATCTCTATCCCAGTTGGATTGACAAGCTCGAGCAACTGACGGGCATGGATGCCGGCTACTGGCCCTGTGGAATTTTGGCCCCAGTGACCGATGCAGGGCAGCGCGATCGCACCCACCCTATGGAACCCGACAGCCGCTGGTTAGATGCGTCTGAACTTGTGAACTATCAGTCGGGTTTTGGGGAGAGTGTGCTAGGGGCTTGGTGGTTTCCCCAAGATGGGCAGGTGAATACGTGTAACTTAGCCAAGGTTTTGGTGAGCGCTGCTCGAGTTCTTGGCGTCGAAGTAATTGAAGGTATTACTGTTCAGCGGTTTCAGCGAACCCCCCAAGGGAACATTACAGCGTTAGAGAGCGATCGTGGGCGTTGGTCTGCAGGCCTCTACATTCTCGCCACCGGTGCATGGGCACAAAGCCTCCTGCCCTTACCCGTCACCCCCCGCAAGGGACAGATGTTGGCACTGAAGCCGTCGGGTCAACCCCTGCTGAATCATGTGATCTTCGGCGATCAGCTCTATCTTGTGCCGCGCCGCTCTGGCAAACTGGTGGTGGGTGCCACCAGTGAAGATGTCGGTTTTCAAGAGGGAACCACGGTTGCTGGCCTGCAAGCACTCCTGAATCGGGCAACTGCCATGATTCCAGAGTTGGCGCGTTACGAGGTAATTGATACGTGGTGGGGCTATCGTCCAGCAACCCCCGATGACTTGCCCATTTTGGGAGAAGGGCCAGCAGCTAATCTTTACCTAGCAACGGGGCATTACCGTAATGGGATTTTGCTTGCTCCGATTACGGCGAAGCTGATGGCCAATTTAATTTTGCACCAGACGAGCGATCGCCACCTCAAAGCCTTTTCATGGCAGCGATTTAATCTCCAACCAAGATCAGACAATCTCTGCTCATAACGCCATACTCTATTTTTAGATTTTTTTGAAATCGTCTCTAGGCTGCT
>DVDZ01000186.1 GCA_015296025.1 Thermosynechococcus sp. M46_R2017_013 | reverse complement strand
GCGCCTTGATTGACCGCCCACTTGCACTCCGATGCATGGACATGGGTGCGCATACCACTGAGAAGAATGACATTTATTTCTGGATAGTGCTGGCGATACCGGCGACAAAAATCGTAGGGATTGGTTTTGGGCATTCCCAAATCCAAGAGCAATAGGCTGATTTTGCAGTTGAGGGACTCCACATGGGCAATAATTTTTTCTAGCTCAAAGTGAGAAGTTGCCCAAATTGTCGAAATCCCTTGGGAGTTCAAGACTTCCCGCCACATTTGCCCTTGGGTACGCGAAGAGTGGGTCATCAGCACCGTGACTTGACCCTTGCTCTCATGGGAGTGGTTGGTGTAGGAGTGAAGACTCGCTGCATCCCGCAAGTCAATGTATTCCAGTTCTGACTCACCAATGGAAATGCAATCGCCGTGTTTGAGAATATGGGGTGCGTGAATACGGCTATTGCCAATGAATGTCCCGTTCATGCTCTTGAGGTCGGTCAAACGGTAGGAATGATCCGCTTGACGTTCAATGCGAATGTGATGCCGCGAACACCAGCGATCGGGCAAGACAATATCACAATCTTTACTTCGACCAATTTGCCAAACCGGCAACTGCTCCAACACAATAGAACGTTGCATGTAAATTGAATGTAATAACAACCGGGGTGTGGGTGCCGCTAGAATTAACTCACTGGGACGCATGAACCCCCGCTGCTGTTCACCAGAGCGAGTCGGCGATTGTAGGTGGGGAACATAGGTACCGGGGTGGTTGGCCGAAGCATCCATGGGAGCAGCTAAAGAAAACACTAAATTGAGTTGATGATTATGCTGTTTATCCTAACGTTGTTGAGCAGTAAGGAACTACTCTCATCTTAATGTCAATAGAATGGCAGGAGTCCCTCTACAGGTTGCTAAAACGTACTCGTTATGAGTATGATTGAGTAAGACAGGACAGTTCAATGACTGTCAAAGGAGACCGCTATGAGTGCAACAACAACACTGAAAGAGCAAGTGCTGACAACACTGAAACGGGAACAAGCCAATGCAGTGGTCATGTATTTGAACTACAAAAAGTACCATTGGTTGACCTATGGCCCTTTGTTTCGGGATTTACACCTGCTCTTTGAAGAACAGGGGGCAGAGGTTTTTGCCATGATTGATGAACTGGCCGAGCGCAGCCTGATGCTCGATGGCCAACCCGTGGCAAATCCAGCAGACTACCTAAAGGTGGCAACGGTAACCCCCTCCAGTGCCCAACTTACGGTTAAGCAAATGATCGAGGAGGCGATCGCTAACCATGAGCTGATTATTACCGAGATGCACCAAGATGCCGAAATTGCCACTGATGCTGGCGACG
>DVDZ01000033.1 GCA_015296025.1 Thermosynechococcus sp. M46_R2017_013 | reverse complement strand
CAACGCAAGATTCAAAGTTTGCACCACTTCAATAGATCTGTCGGCGGAGAAAATTCTGGCTCAGGGGAGACGGTCATCTGGCGACCAGTTGTGAGCCTACAGCACTGGCCAATTGTTCGAGCATTTTGACCGTTGTGGCAAAGTCCACGCAGGGATCTGTAATGCTTTGGCCATAGACTAATTGTGAAAGATCTTTGGGAATTGGTTGATTCCCTGCCTTGAGATGGCTTTCGATCATTACCCCCGCTAGATAACGGGAGCCTTGCTGCACCTGCTGGGCGAGGTTCTCACAGACAAGTACTTGACGCTGAGCATCTTTAGCCGCATTGGCATGGCTACAGTCCACCATCAGCCGAGGGGTCAGTCCTTTACGCTCTAGAAGTGCGGCAGCCATCTCGATGTGGGCAGCAGAATAATTGGGGCCGTCTTTGCCTCCCCGCAGCACAAGATGGGTATCGGGATTCCCCGTGGTGGCAACAATACTGGCACGGCCTTCAGCATTAATCCCGAGGAAATGATGCGATTGTTGGGCGGCAATCATGGCATTGATTGCTGAGTCTAAGTGGCCATCGGTGCCATTTTTGAAGCCTACGGGCATCGAGAGTCCCGACGCCATTTGACGGTGAGTTTGGCTTTCAGTGGTGCGAGCACCAATGGCGGTCCAACTGACAACGTCGGCAATGTACTGGGGAATAATCGGGTCGAGTAATTCTGTTGCAGCGGGTATCCCTATGTTGGCTAAATCCAGTAATAGCTTGCGAGCCAAGCGGAGGCCAGTATTGATGTCATAGCTGCCGTCAAGGTGCGGATCGTTAATCAATCCCTTCCAGCCCACGGAAGTTCGCGGTTTCTCGAAATAGACCCGCATTACAATTTCTAGGCTATCCTGTAGGCGATCGCGCACTTGGGTCAGTTTTTCACCATATTCTAGGGCGGCTTTGACATCGTGAATCGAACAAGGCCCGACAATCACTAGGAGTCGGCGATCGCGCCCCTTGAAAATGTTACGAATGCGATCGCGGGTCGTGGCCACAAGGGTGGCTTGGGATTCCGTCAGGGGTAAATCCGCTAGCAGCGCAGCAGGCGTCAACAAGGGTCGCGTCTCAACAACGTGAAGATCAAACGTTTGCGGCATGGATCAGCAATCAGCACTTTTTTCATGATAACTCTCTAACTGCGGTTCGCACGCCACAGTAGGGCGATCGCCACTGCGAAACCAATGCCGTGGGGCAACCACGCTGCCACAAGGGGGGAAAGTGTCCCCATCTTGCCCAAGGCACTGAGAAAAAACGTGAGCACGTACTGTGCAAAGACCACTGCCACACTAATGCCAAATCCCTGTCGTCCCCGTCGTTGGGAAGGGCTGAGGCCAAGCCCCGCCCCTAAAAGCGCAAAGACCACGGCCAAAAAGGGCTGAGCATAGGACTGAGCTAAATGAACCTCTAGGGCACGCACCAGTTCTGGCTCTCGATCGGGATCGAGGCGTTGCAGGGCACGGCGTGCTTGGGTGATGGAGAGTTCATCTACATCAGTGGGTCGGAGTGGCTGAGATTGAGCAGGCCGAGGCAAACGGATCTCCTGTTGGTCAAATTGCAACAGATTGCGACTGACCCCTGTGTGGCTAATTAAATAGGTCACCCCTTGAGAAAGTAACCAGCGACGCTGGCGCACATTCCACTCAGCGGATTCAGCACTGATGACCTGAGTGAGCTGCGGTTGCGAAAAGTCCAAAACTGTGATCCCCTGAATGCGGCTACCATCAAAGCGATGCCCGTAATACAGTCGCCGCACCTCTCCGTGGCGATCGTACTCAGGGTAGAAAATATCCGTGCCTGAGCCAAGGGTACGCTCCTGCTGCAGAAGCTCCCGCATGAGTTTTTGGGATTCAAACTTGGCGATCGGCACTGCAATTTCATTGAGCGCGAGGGTCAAGCCGCTTACAAACAGGGCAAAAACCACCACAGGTATGAGCACACGACGCAGACAAATTCCTACACTGCGCAGGGCAATCCACTCCCCCTCCTCCGAGAGTTGACTCATTGCCCCCACAACCGCCAGCAGCACCGCCATCGGAAAAACCAAGACCAGCACTGTGGGCAACTGATAACCAATCAATTGCAGCAAAATTGTTAGGGGCAGTTGGGCATCAGCAATTTGCCGTACTAGATCAAAAATCGTGCCTATGGTCAGCGCCAAGGTGGTAAAGACTGTAACGCCAAAAACAAACCCCGGCACCAGTAGCGAGAGAAGATACTGATCTAATTTGGGGAGAGTCGGCAGCCAGATGCGCCGCAGTGCTCTGATCATGCCTAGAAACGAAAATCCTCACCGAGGTAGTATTGCCGCACTTTGGCATTCTGTGCTAGTTCCCAGCTATTTCCTGCGGCTAAAATTTGCCCTTCCCGCAGAATGTAGGCGCGGTCAATAATTTGCAGCGTTTCCCGCACATTGTGATCGGTAATGAGAATACCCATCTGCGATCGCGCAGCTTAGCAATCATCTCCTGTAAATCATGCACAGCAATCGGATCCACACCTGCAAAGGGTTCATCAAGGAGCAAAAAGCTAGGCCCTTGGGTTCCTGCCGCTAAGGCACGGGCTAATTCTGTGCGCCGCCGTTCTCCCCCTGAGACGCGCCGACCAAGGGTATGGGCAATGTGGGTGAGGCGAAATTCCGTCAGCAGTTGATCCAGGCGATCGCGCCATTGGCGTCGTGGCACGCCCGTCTCTTCTAAAACCAAAAGAATATTTTCCGCAACCGTCAAGTGGCGAAAGATACTCGGTTCTTGGGGCAAATAACCAATGCCCCGCCGTGCCCGCTGATGTAGAGGAGCATGGGTAATATCCTCATCATCTAGCCATACTCGCCCGTAATCTGGTCGTTCAATCCCTGTGGCCATGTAAAAGGTTGTCGTTTTGCCAGCACCATTAGGTCCCAACAGACCTACCACTTCTCCCCGTACCACCGAGAGACTGACGTGATCGACGACCCAACGACTGTTATACCGTTTGCACACACCCTCTAGACGCAGCGTAGTGGGTAAAGCAAACCGCCTATTTGGGCTGCACAGGTCCAAGAATTTGTTGGTTAGGGTCATCGCGAATCATTAAAATAGATTCAACTTGGCGGCTGGGGGCAGGCAGGGCAACGAATTTGGCCTCGGAGATAAGGTAAGTGATAGTTTCAGCGCGGAGACTGTTCCCCTGTTGCAGAACGTACACATTACCACTGAGGACAATGCGACCCTCACGACTAAAGTATTGAGCTTGAGCCGCACTGGCCTGAATTTGGCGGGCAGGATAGCGCAATTGCACATTTCCCCGCGCTGTAATCACCCCCGTCACTGCATTTGCCTGTTGAACATCCGCCAAAATGGTGAGTGCTTGGGTAGGTGGTTCCTGGGAATCTGCCGCTTGCCAAAATAAAGGTGCCATTGCTAACCCCACTCCCAGTGTACCCAGTGCCAAAAAGCGAAAGGGCCATCGGGAACAAGATTGCAACATTTTCTTATTCTCCGCCACAATGTCTTTATCCTAGTGGATAAGGGAAAATTTATGCAAAATGCCTGTTTATTTCTACTGGGGGGAAGACGAGTTTCGACTAGAGCAAGCGGTTAAGGCACTACGGCAACAAGTAGTAGATCCCCTGTGGGAGAGTTTTAACTTCGAGAAATTTGCTGGCGAGGATACTGAAGCCGTTCAAGCCGCCTTGGCGCAGGTGATGACGCCGCCCTTGGGAGGGGGCGATCGCTTGGTGTGGCTGGTGAATACAACCCTAGGTCAACGCTGTAGTGCGGAACTGCTTGCAGATTTAGAACTGACTCTACCGCAAATTCCAGCAAACTGTCATTTACTCCTCACCAGTGCCCAAAAACCCGACAGCCGTAGCAAAGCCGTCAAGCTACTGCAACAGCATGGCCAGATTCAGGAATTTAGTCCAATTGCCGCTTGGAAAACCGCTGAAATTGAACAGCAGATCCGCAAAGCGGCTCAATACTATCAACTGCACCTTTCCCCTGAGGGAGTACAGCTCCTTGCAGAAGCGGTGGGCAATGACAGCCGCCAGCTGCACAATGAATTAGAAAAATTGGCCTTATTTGCCAGCGAACAGCACTGCCGTCGCCCCCTTACCGCTGAGGACATTACAGCCCTTGTTCATGCTACCCAACAAAGCAGCCTCACCCTTGCCAGTACCCTGCTGCGCGGGGACACAGCCGCTGCCCTAAGCCAACTAGAAGACCTGCTGCTACAAAACGAACCCCCCTTGCGCCTATTGGCCACGCTGACCAAACAATTTCGCACTTGGTTGTGGGTCAAGTTACTCAGCCATGAGCGGGACACTCAACGCATTGCCAAACTTGCCGAAGTCAGCAATCCCAAACGGGTCTATTTCCTGCAAAAAGAAGTCAATGCTGTTGCTCTGCCTGCCCTTGCGGCCTGTTTGCGGACTCTCTTAACTACGGAGTACCAGCTTAAGCTAGGCGCCGAGCCAGTGACCACCCTGCGCCAGGGGATGATTCAGCTTTCCTTAGCCTGTTCACGACGTTCTTGGGGCGATCGCTCTGGCGGCGGCGACAATTGACTTGGAGGGAGCCGCGAGGGCTTACGACTGGGACGATTCCACGTTTGCCACGCCGCCTTTACTCCAGCAAAGACACTACGGGTGGTGACTTTTACCTCCTGAACCTGCCGTTTTGCTGCTGCAATGCCCTGATCTACCTGCTTGACTACATTCCCCGCACTTTCTACACCTTGGCTAATGTCATCCGTGAGATCGCTAATCTCCAAGCCCGTCAAACGAATGGCTTCCAATGTAGGCGGTAGCTCCCGCCCCAATGTATCAAAAAGCTTTTCAGCACTGCGGGCAGCCCGTGCCAGCTCTATAAATGCCGGAATTGCGGCAACCAGAACGGCTGCCAAGCATACGGCCACTAATACCAGTGACACTGCCAACCAAAAAATTGGTTCTGTCACGTTGGTTCGTCCACTGCGTCCTGCGGGGATGTGTCCCGATACTATCACGAGTTCCCCAAGGGCAACAGTTAAAGGAGTCACGCCTAGGGTGAACGCCCACTAAAGAACATCCAGCTACAGTTCTTTCATGCCCAAAACCAAGCGCGCCTAGCAAGTTTGCTACAATTGCTGTGCAAGTATTAATAATCTATGCAATCACCTTCCACAGGAGGTCACAATGCCTTAATTTGTGGCGTTCTTGAGTGATTTATTCATTGTTTTACTGATTGTTTAGGACTGTTTGCCGTGGGCACTGAATCCCATTCCCATTCTTCCCCCTCTTTGCATTCTCACCCCCATCACCACAGTGAGGAATCGCTGCGGGCGATCGTCAATCGGCTGTCGCGCATTGAAGGGCACGTGCGTGGCATCAAAGCTATGGTGCAGGACAGTCGCCCTTGTCCAGAGGTATTGATTCAAATTGCCGCCGTGCGGGGAGCGTTGGACCGGGTGGCACGGCTGATTCTCGATGAGCATTTGAATGAATGTGTGACTCGTGCCGCTCAGGAGGGACGCATTGCTCAGGAGCTAGCAGAACTCAAGGCTGCCCTTGATCATTTTTTGGGATAATAGTTTGAGATAGTCTAAACAATGTCAATGCCTGCTGTTATTGTTATCAATTGGGTACTAGGCGTTATCCTCGCCATTTTGACGTTGATTTTTCTTGTGCGTATCATCTTCACGTGGTACCCCCAGATTAGCCTCACCCAAGGACCATTGAAAATTATTTATTGGCTCTCAGAGCCGGTTCTTGCACCCACTCGCCGCATTGTGCCGCCTTTGGGGGGGGTGGACATTAGCCCCATTATTTGGGTAGGCATTGTTACGCTCCTGCGGGAATTGCTCGTGGGGCAGCAGGGACTGTTGTTTCTCTTGTTTCCACCAGCCTAGTGGGGACGACAACACCCCTCAATCCGAAGCCATTTCTCAAGTGGGCCGGCGGCAAGTCTCAGTTGCTGAGCCAGATAGCTCCCTACTTGCCCCAGGAATGCTGCTGCTATGCTGAGCCATTTTGTGGCAGTGCGGCGCTCTATTGGTATCTCTTTGGCCAAGCCCAGCGAGGGCAGTTTCAGTTTCAGCAGGCGCGGTTGAGCGATCGCAATGCTGAACTTATCAATTGCTACCAAATTGTGCGCGATCGCGTTGAAGACTTGATTGCCCGACTCACCGAGTATCGTCAACAGCACAGTGAAACCTTTTACTACTACATTCGCAGCTTAAATCAGCAGCAACTCGATTCCCTGACGCGGGCAGCTCGGTTTATCTATCTCAATAAGACCTGTTTTAACGGTCTCTATCGCGTCAATCGTGCCGGCCAGTTCAATGTTCCCATGGGGCGCTATGCCAATCCCCAGATTTTTGATCCTGAGACGCTGCGCCAAGCCAGTCTTGCCTTGGAAAACGTGACCTTGAGTGTGGCGGATTTTCAAGAGGTTTTAACATGGGCAGCAGCGGGGGATTTTATCTACTTTGATCCCCCCTATTATCCCCTTTCTAAAACTGCCAACTTTACCAGTTACACAGAACAACCCTTTGGCGAAGTAGAACAGATTGCCCTAGCCAAGGTGGTAGAGGAGCTGGTTCAACGGGGATGCTATGTCATGATCAGCAATGCATGGGTTGAACCCGTACTGCAACTGTATCGCTCTTGGCAGTGCATTGAACTTAAGGCCAGCCGTGTGATCAACTCGAATAGCCATAAACGCGGCAAGATTAGCGAGCTGCTCGTTGTCACCTATCGCTGTTAAGACTGTTGTTTCCCCAGTAATACCAAAATTCTTAAGGCTCATTCGGGAAAGTATTTACCCCGTGTAGAGACCATGGCGGCGCCTCGTTCTCGAATCAAGTCTTTGGCTGCCCGTTCTAGACGGTAGCCGAAAAAGAGGGGACGAATCTCCTCACTGGCCTCCACTTGAGTCACAAGGTTCAAAAATCGTTCCACCTCTGATGCCGTAATGTTGCTCTTCACCTCTCCTAAAACCAATACCGGTCGTCCTTCCACTTGACCGCGAATTACTAAGTCAAACTCATACTCGCCATTTCCTAGGGGCAGGGTGTCGCGATTGCAAAATTCAATTTCCATCCCCCAACGGTACTCGAGAATTTCCGGCACTACTTCCAAAGCTAGGTCTTCTAGGGAGCCCCCGAGAGCTTCACTGAGACCACCCACCTGCCGCGCCAGTTGCCTAACTGCTCTTTCTGTGCGTTCTTGGGCAGCAGAAAGTCTATCTACGGCGGCAGCCAACTGAACAACTTGCTCTTCAGTGCGCTTTTGGGCTTGAGCTAGCTCTTCAACTCGCTCTTCGGTGCGCTTTTGGGCTTGAGCTAAATCGGCAACAATTGATTTTAACTCATTAAAGTCTTTGGCCTTAACTACCTCGTCATAGGCCTCACGGATTACTTCTGCTAGTAGATGTGCCTGCTCAGGACTAAAGACAGTCCGTAATTTTTCTTCTAAAGCAGAGGTCATTCTATTTCAAATCCACTAATAGTTTCATTGTAATGTTTGCCCGATTGTAGTTGTGAGCTGTGGTTAGACTATAAGGCATCAGGTGGTTGGAGGACAGCGTATGGTGAAAGATGGGTTGCGCTACTGGCCGTTGAGTATTGCTCTTCTTTTAGGGATGGGTCTCGAACCTGTGAGAGCAGCGGAGATATCGCCACCCCAAACCGCTGGGGCAGAAAATGAATGGATTGCACTGATTAAAGAAGAACCGTTTGCCCAAGCTCATCTGCCGCAATCTCAGGATACTGCTATTGATTTATTGCCGCTGCCGCCCCAAGCTGCCGCAGAAGTAATCCCTCCTGTAGAATCTCCCCCTCCCCTACCCACTAGCACGGAGATCAAGGGGGATTCACCAGCACCCCCTAAAGAACCTTCACCGATAGTGGCTGCCAATTCTCCGCAGGCTCCAACAACACTGCAACTCACAGCAGAGCAAGTAGCTCAAGAGGCACGTTTAGCACTTCTACGAGAGGGCGATCGCCACTGGCAATTAGGAGACTTTGCCGCTGCCCAAACCTACTACCAAAAAGCCAAACCTGACTTAAACTTACCACCCCCTCGGGTCATCCCTCCGCCTGTACAGGAAATCAGTCAACTGCCCCCCGCTGCCCAAGTCTATTGGCGTGAAGTTCAAGGCGACTCCCAACTCTACAGTGCCCAAGCCGTACCGCTACAGCTTTTGGTAGAGC
>DVDZ01000197.1 GCA_015296025.1 Thermosynechococcus sp. M46_R2017_013 | reverse complement strand
CTCTTTGTCATCAACCGCTCCCACGATAAATGCATTACCGATCTAGAAACTTCCAGCTCGCAAAGCCTCTATCATTACGGCTATGGCATTCTCAGGAATTATTTCTATCACTCAGCAAGCCCAGTTTCACTAAACGGTGACAGTTCTGCTTGTGAGGCCAGTTAATAAGGACAATTGTTTGTATTGGCCAAATTTGTCAAGTTTAATTATAGCTGAGCCAAAACACCTCTACTAACTTTTAGAGGCAAGATAACCTACATGGTTGAGCGGCCAGTAGCAGGCGATCGCCCGACCAATGATGTTTTGGGTGGGCAAAAATCCCCAAATGTGGGAATCATTGCTGTGATTGCGGTTATCCCCCATAACGAACAGCATCCCCTCAGGCACAGTCATTGCTGGTAGGGTGTACAACGGTGGCTCGGTAATGTAAGGTTCCTCAAGGGGGCGATCGTTGACCCAAACGTAACCATCGTGAACCGCCACCGTTTCCCCTGCAATGGCAATCACCCGCTTAATCAGAGCTTGGTCGGCTTTATAGCCCATGGTTTGTAACAGCGGTGGGGTGTAAAAGACAACAATGTCTCCGCGCTGGGGCGATCGCCAGCGATAGGTAATCTTTTCAACAACAATGCGATCGTTGGGCCACAGGGTGGGTTCCATAGACTCCGAAGGAATAAAGCGGGACTCGGCAACAAACGTACGAATCAAGAGAGTAATCAACAGAGCCACCCCAATGGTTAGAGCATTGTTGCGCAACACTTGCCAGCGGGATGGAGAATTTGTTGTTGGAGCAGACATACAAGGGGATTGAGGGAAACCAACATTTTTTATAGTAGCGGTTTCGGTTCTTTGTGAGCGTCTTGCCCCTCCTAGGATAGCCAAAACTGTGCAAACATCAAGGGTATGGTGCCCTTTGTCGGCGGCAATGATTCCACGTCAACTGATATTGCGCAATTTCCTCAGCTATCGCCAAGCCACTCTTCCCTTTGCGGGGTTACATCTGGCCTGTATTTGTGGCGCCAATGGGGCGGGCAAGTCCTCGCTCCTTGAGGCGATCGCCTGGGCGCTATGGGGCCAAAGCCGCGCTAGCCGTGAGGATGATGTGATCTACTACGGCGAAATGGAAGCCCAAGTAACGTTTGAGTTTAGCGTCCAAGGACAGACTTATCGGGTGGTGCGGTTGCGGCGACGGCAGCAGCATACGGTTTTAGAGTTACAGATTCAGACGGCGGCGGGCTATACCTCCCTAACGGCGCGATCGCTGCGAGCTACCCAAGAAAAAATTATTCAAATTCTTCGCCTTGACTATGCCACATTTGTCAACAGTGCCTATTTGCGTCAAGGCCGTGCCGATGAATTTATGGCCAAGCGCCCCAGTGAGCGCAAGCAGCTTTTGGCAAGCCTTTTAGGCCTAGATCAATACGAGACTCTCGCAGAAGCAGCCCGCGATCGCGCCCGTGACTACAAAGCCCAAATCACTGTTTTAGAACAACGGCTCCAGACCCTGGAGAATCAACTGGCTCAAGAACCCACCTTGCGTGCCCAGCAGGCAGCCCTACATCGGCAAATTGAACAACAACGGCAGCAGGTCGAGCAGTGTCAACAACGGCTCCAAGAGCAACAAGCCGCCTACCACGTCCATCAACTGCAACAGCGGGACTACGAGCATCTGCAACAACAGCGAGACACCCTAGGGACAACAATTGCCCATCTGGAGCAACAGTGCCAAATGCTTCGCCAAGAACAGGCGGCCATTGCGGAGCTAGAAGCCCGTGCCCCTCTATTGGAAGCCGCGGTCAGCCAATGGCAGAGCCTTAAAACTGCCGAAGCGCAATTGCAGCAGTGTTTTGCCGAATATCAACGCCTGCGCCAAGTGCGCGATCGCCACCAGCAGACCCTCGACCAGCAGCGCCAAGACCTTCTGCGTACCCTGCATGGGTTGGAGAGCCAGCAGCAATTTCTGCTAGAACAATGTCAGCAGTTGGAAAAGCTTCTCAAGCAAGAAAACCAGATTGTCGCTGCCCTGGAACAATTACAGCGATCGCGGGTCTACCTCCGGGCACAGGAAGAGCTTCAGCAGAAAGTCTTTCCCCTCCTCCAAGCTAAACAGCGCCTTGAACTGGAACGGCAACAGCAGGAGCAGCGCCTCCGCAGCCGTCGCGACGAATTGCAGCAGTTGTGGCGGCATCTCCATCAACAGGTGGAACGGCAGCCCGCTCTCCAAGAGGCGGTGACATTGATTACTGCCCAGATTGAAACTCTTGAAAAACAGCGCATTTATCAAGATCATGTGCGGGAAAAGGGACTAGAGCGCCGCCGTTTCCTAGAGCAACTCCAAGCCCGCCAGCGGGAGTATGAACGGCAAATTAGTCAACTGGAGCAGCGCTTAGAACTCCTCAACCAGCCGGGAGCTATTTGCCCCCTTTGTCAACGTCCCCTTGATGCCCAGCACCATCAGGCAGTTCTACGGCGCAACGCCGCTGAAAAAGAAGAACTTCTGAATCAAGTGTGGGTCATTCGCGAGCAAATGGCGGTTACAGAGCGGGAAATTCAAGTCCTGCGGCGGGAATATCTCAATGTTGGCTATGAAATCTCGCAACTGACACAACTTTTTGAGCAACGGGGACAACTTCAGCAGCAACTCCAGAGTACGCAGGATTTAGAACCACAACTGGAGCGCTTGGCCAAGGAAATTCAGCAAATTGAGCAACAGCTTGCTAAAGGCCCTCAGGAGACGCTGGAGGAATTACAAGTAATTGAGGCGGAACTGGCACGTCTGAGCTATGACGAAAAAAATCTGGCGATCGCCCGCGGGCAAGTGGAAAAATGGCGCTGGGCTGAAGCCAAAGAACAGGAATTCCGCCAAGCGCAACGGCAATACCGTCAGATTCAGCAACAACTGCCTGCCCTAATGGCACAACAGGAGGAACTGCAACGGCAGCTCAATGCCCTTGAAACAATTTCTCCGCTAGCACAAACGCTGGCAAGCCTTGACCAGCAGTTGGCAGCCTTGGCCTACGATCCTGAGCACCATGCCCAAATTCAGGCACAACTAGCTGCCCTAGAAGCCGACTATGAAGCTTATCAAGCCCTGCAACGTGGGCGATCGCGCCAACCCCAACTGAGCCAAGACCTCCAGCACCTTGCGGAGACGCTTCAGCAACAACAGAGACAATTACAACATATTACCGCAAAACTTGCCAGCCTTGAGGAAACAGCTCGTGCTGCTAACCGCTTTGCCGCCAGTCTCAACCAACGTCAACAGGAACTCCTCAAACAGCAGCAGATCTTAGAGGCCAACCTTGCCCACCACGGAAAGCTCACCGCTGAATTAGAGCAACTCCATCGCATCGCACAGGAATACGAACAGGGACAACAAACCCTCGCCCATCTCCGCCATCAGTATCGCCTCTACTGTGAGCTAGCCCAAGCCCTCGGCAAAAATGGCATTCCCGCCATGCTCATTGAAACCGTCCTCCCCCATCTAGAGGCAGAAACCAATCATATTCTCGGTCGCCTCACTAACCATCAGCTCCATGTTCAGTTCATTACTCAGCGCAGCCGCCGCAGTGGGGCCGACACCAAACCCATTGAAACCCTTGACATTCTCATTGCCGATTGCCAAGGTACCCGTCCCTACGAAAGTTATTCCGGCGGTGAAGCCTTTCGCATTAATTTTGCTTTGCGTTTAGCACTAGCACGGCTGCTCGCACAGCGTTCTGGAAGTGATGTTCAGTTTCTGATTATTGACGAGGGGTTTGGTACCCAAGACGCCCAAGGTTGTGAGCGACTCATTGCTGCCCTCAACGCGATCGCTCCAGAATTTCACTGCATTTTGGCCATTACCCACGTCCCTGCCCTTAAGGAAGCTTTTCAAACCCGCATTGAAGTCACTAAAACAGCAGGAGCTTCCCAACTCAGCATCATTACCTAAAATAGGCCTAGTAGTTTTCGGCAAAATGGTAGAGTATGGTCAGCAACAACACACTTTACTATTATGACGGTTGAATTGATTGCCAAACTCAGCGATCCCATTGTCAGCGCCGGACAGGGGGCACAGCGGCAACTGGAACTGACTATAACAGCACAGCGACAACAACGCCAGCGCGCCCCCCTCAATCTCTGCCTCATCTTGGATCACAGTGGCTCAATGGCAGGTGTTCCCTTAGTAACGGTAAAGCGAGCTGCAGAGTCGTTGGTTGATCGCTTGCTGCCCACAGACCGGCTGAGCGTCGTGGTGTTTGATCACAAGGCGCAAGTTTTGGTGCCCAATCAATGGGTTGAGGACAAAGACATCATTAAAGCTCAAATTGACGCTCTTGAACCAAGTGGAGGCACTGCCATTGACGTGGGGATGAAACTGGGTCTGGCGGAGCTGGCCAAGGGCAAACAGGGCACAATCTCTCAAGCTTTTTTGCTCACCGATGGTGAAAATGAGCACGGCGATAACCAACGCTGTCTTGACCTAGCCAAGCTAGCGGCAGAGTACAACATCACATTTAATACCTTGGGGTTTGGCGTTCACTGGAATCAGGATATCTTGGAACAGATCGCCGATGCTGGTGGCGGGCGCCTCATGTTCATTGAGTATGCTGAGCAAGCAATTGCCTGTTTTCAATCGCTCTTTAGCCACATCAGTAGCCTAGACTACACCAATGCCCATGTCCTGCTCACTCTGAGTGAAGCGGTGCAACTAGGGAACTTCAAACCGGTGAACCAAGTAGCTCCCGATACAATCGAACTCACCTATGAAACTCCTAATCCCCACGAGTATGTGATTCGCGTCGGCGATATCTCTGCTACCGTCAAACGCACGCTCCTAGTTACCCTTAGTATTCAACCTTTGCCGCCGGGATCTCACCTTGTGGGTTTTATGCAAGTCCGTTACGACGATCCGGTACAGCAGTCTGTCGGCCTGTTCTCTGAGAGAATTCCGCTCACACTCACAGCAGAACCAGAGCACATCCCCGAAGTGGATCCACAGGTGCAGCAAAGCATTCTCACCTTGGAAAAATACCGCAAAACCAAGCTCGCGGAAACGAAGCTGCAATCGGGAGACACTGCTGGTGCAGCCACTTTTCTTCAAAGTGCTGCTAAAACCGCTCTACAACTGGGGGATACAGAAGCGGCAAAAATTCTCGAAGCCTCTGCCCAAGAACTCCAGCAACAATCCACACTCAGTGAATCGGCTCTCAAACGCACGCGCATTGCCTCAAAAACGGTTTTGAGCAGTCCCCCCTCGACCTAGGAAAAATTGCCCTTCCTGTGATAACACTTGCCACTAGGAATAGATCAAGCATGGTTACCTACCTTATCTCTTCTAGTGTAGTCGCCAGTGCGGCAGCGATCGCTGGCTGTCTTATCTTCCCACATCAGCCCTTAAATGCTCTTGCTCTTTTCCTATCCCTGACCCTTGTTCAAATAACGTTGGTGACACTGGTGGTGGGAGCCTTGAATCTTCTCACCCCTTTATCTTTGCTGATAGGAAGTGCCGTTACTGCGAGTCTCATCCTGACGTTGCTGTTATGCCATAGAGACTGGTTTTTAGTGGAGGAAAGGGGGAACCTCAGGCGCGGTCAGTTCAATAGTCTAAATGCGAAAGGATGGCTACTTGCACTTGGATTAGCCTTCTAGTGCCAGCTTTGCCCCACAAGCCGATTGCCCAGCTTTATAAGCAAGTTACTTTAGTTCATCCCCTAAGAACTTATGATGCAGGAGATTATCACCTTCCGAATGCGATTGGCTATCTTCAAAGTCATGGTCTTTGGAAATTATCAAACCAGTACAGCCAGTATCCTGGTGGCAATGAACTGATCAATCTTTGGAGTCTAGTTCCCCTCCAGCACGACGGTGTACTTGGCTTGACAACCTTTGCCCTCAATCTGGGTCTGTTAGTGGTCGTCTTACTTTTGCTTCGGGATAGTCAGCCTTGGAAATATAGTTTCTCGCTATATCTTGGCTTTCTACTCTTTTTGTTACTTTATTTTTGCGTTCCCACTTTTCTATTTTGTTTTCTCTACGATGTGGGTCGTAATGACGTAACCATCACTTACTGGGTGCTGATGGGATTTTGGACGTGGATGGTATTCATGAGGACAAAGAAGGCAGCGAAAAGCTTTTGGCTTCTGTGGTCAGGGATAAATTTTGGCTGTGCGCTAGGTGTGAAGCCCTATGCCTTTTACTACATCATCGGCCTCGGTCTTTTGACAATTTTTCATTACATAAAAGCATCAGGTAGGAGTGCTTTATTGAAACAACTGAGAGAAGTTTTGCTGTTTTGGCTACTGCCAATTATTACGATTTCTAGCTTTTGGTACCTACGTAACTTTTATCTTTTAGGGACAGTTTTTGAAAAGGATATTTTAGAGCTGGGCAGTAGCTTAATGCTTGCTAAACATCTATTCAATCCTTCTTATTACGAACACCATTATTCTCGTTCATGGGTCATCCCAGTTCTTCTCCTAATGAATGTCATCTTAGTTGTTTTGCCGTTCTTAAGCAAAGTCAGATATAGGAATACTTATTTTCTTATTTGCTTTAATGTTTTGGGTTTTCTGGCATGGCTACTTACCCCCTTTGGAGCTGGATCTGGTACAGGCTTACTATCCTTTCAACTACGTCTCGCTGGTCCCTACCTCGTGGGACTAATAATTCTACTGATTTGTTTGAGCAGGCAATTTATAGGACAGCTGCTATCAAAGCTAAGAGAAACTTCTGACCAGTTTCTCAGCACGCTGCATTGCCAATTACCGCTTCGACGTTATTTAACGTTCACCCTTGTAAGCAGCAGTTTTGCTATCTGGACGGGGATACTGTTTGGCCAAACCCTTGCTTACCAACCACCAAAAGGCCTGCCAGGCTGGGAAAAGGTATTCCCTTCGCCTGTCTTTCCGATTACTCTTTTCCCTGCCAGTAATCAAGCGAAAAAGATACTCACTATTTACGAATCAACTAAGGAAAGTAGCATTTATAAATGGGTTCATGAAAACATCCATGACTCTCGTATTTTGAATCTTGGCCTAGCAAGCTATGGCTTAGTAAATTTCCCCTTTAGCAATGAAGTAATTGTCCCATATCGAATCCCTGAAGCAAGGGATGACTATGACTACATCACGGTCTTACTTCGTGATCCCTACTCTGGAACTCACTACGACCCCGAGCGGTGGAAGTCTTTTGTAAAAAATCCCCAAATGTATCGGCCTGTTTTTCGCGATCACCTTGTGTTGGTTTTGGCCAAGCAGCCACTTCAAAATAGTATTCCTTCACCTTGACTAAGAAGAGAAGCACTTTACTTCCTAGGATTTGTGCAAGTTTGTTAAGAACGCCTCATTAGCCAGACAGGATCGCCGTTTTCACAACCGAGCACCCTTTGAGCACTGCCGCCATTGACTGCTATTTCAATAAATCCGTGACTACCCGCAAGAGCAATTAGGTGGTGAGGGGGAACATCGCCATAGGTCTTGGTCTTGGCAATTGGAATCCGTTGCCCTTGAATCTCCACCCAGTGGTACCCCTTAGCCAACAGCTCCGCTGGCAGTGTGGTAATTAGATTGCCGAAGCGATCGCTAGCCTGAATCGAACCCCGTACACCACGAGGCGTGCTCTCGTAGCCAAGATCGGGCAGTCGTACCAGAACTTTGGGATCAAGGGGTTCGCCAAGTGCCATAAGGTCAACACCTCGACTTAAATGGGCAGCCACTGGGGCAAAAATATCCCGCCCATGGAAGGTGGCACTAGGGTTCGGGGTACGCCAAAAGTGCGGTTGGGTAAGTTCCACAACTCGCTGGGGAGGATAGCGATCGCACACTTGGCTAAAGATGCCGTTATCCGGTCCGACACCATAGGCATTGCCGAAATCGAGGGCGATCGCCCGCCGGCTTGTCCCCACCCCCGGATCCACAACAACGAGATGGACAGTGCCCTTGGGAAAATAGGGAAACGCCTGCAAGAGTTGAAAACTAGCGGTACGGCAATCCTGCGGTGGAATTTCATGGCACAGATCAATGACTTGCGCTTGGGGGTAAATACTGAAAATGACCCCCTTCATCACCCCCACATAAACATCCCGATGGCCAAAATCCGTCAGCAGAGTTATCCAGCGAACCATGGACCGTTACAGAGACAGGCGCTTAAACAAAGATTCAGGAATAGAACGAATGACTACCATAATCCAGCGCCAAATCGGTCGCACATAGATCACGTCTTTCTTCTTAGCTATAGCTGT
>DVDZ01000209.1 GCA_015296025.1 Thermosynechococcus sp. M46_R2017_013 | reverse complement strand
CATAGCTTTGCTTTGTGAGAATACCTGTATGAAATAACCAATTCTTGGACTGCCAATCATGCAATTATTCTGCTATTAGAAAAATAAGCAAACAAAAGATCGTGATCAAAGATAGAAATTGATCGCCGCAATTCCCTAGGTCGCTAAACTACGTTATGGTAGCAGTGTCCTTTTAACATGTTCGATAGCAGTACCGCAGCACTAGGTATTTAGGAGGTGTCAAATGCTGACAGAAACTCGTCCCCGGGATGTTCAGGTGGCTGAAATTGCACCGGGGGTTTTGGTCTTGCGATCGCGCACCTGGGATCGGCTGAAGTTTGAAGTCGAGTATGGCCGTCAACAGGGAACCACCTCCAATTCCTACCTCATCCAAGCCCTCCAACCTGCGCTGCTAGACCCGCCGGGGGAATCCTTTACCCAGATTTATTTACAAAAACTCCAGCAGTACATTCATCTGAGTCAACTGCGGTACCTGATCCTCAGTCATGTCAACTCCAATCGTCTCGCCACCGTCAAGGTTTTACTGCAAAAAGCGCCCCAGATTATTATCGTTTGCTCCAAAGCAGGGGCAGTTACATTGCGCTCCACCCTTGGCGAACAGTTGAATCTCTGGATTCCCCGTGGGGAAACACCCTTGGAGTTGGGGGGCGATCGCCATCTGGAATTTATTGCCGCTGCTACACCCCGCTGGCCCGACGGCCTCATCACTGTGGATCCCCAGAATCAAATTGTGTTCACAGATAAGCTCTTTGGCGCCCATGTCTGTGGCGATAGTCTCTACGATGAACAGTGGAAAAAACTCGATGAGGATCGCGCCTATTATTTTGAATGCCTCCATGCCGCCCAAACCCGCCAAGTGGAAAGCATTTTGGATCGCCTGGCAGAACTGACCCCGCCCCCCCGCCTTTACGCCCCTGCCCACGGGCCGATAGTCAAATTTAGCCGTAGCCGCCTTTTTCAGGACTATCGCGACTGGTGCCAAGCCCAAACAGAACAGGAGACCAAGGTGGCGCTTTTCTATGCCTCTGCCTATGGCAATACGGCAATTCTGGCCAACGCAATCGCCCAAGGCTGATAGCAGCTGGCGTTCAAGTGGAAACCGTAAACTGTGAAACAACGCCCCCAGGGGAAATGCAAGCCCTGATCCACAGCAGCGATGGCTTTATCATTGGCTCCCCCACCCTAGGGGGGCACATGCCAACACAGGTGCAGACCGCCTTGGGGTTCATCTTGGCCGAGGGCAGCAAAACCAAACTGGCGGGAGTTTTTGGCTCCTATGGCTGGAGCGGGGAGGCCATTGATGACATTGAGCAAAAACTCCTCGATGCGGGTTATACCCTTGGCTTTGAAACACTGCGGGTGAAGTTTACCCCAACGGCAAGCGATCTCGAAAAATGCCAAATTGCTGCCAACGAGTTTGCCCAAGCCCTGAAAAAATTGCGCAAGAACCGCACTGTACGCCCGCCCAGTCTTGTGGACGCACAGGTGGATCGCACTGAACAAGCGGTGAACCGAGTCGTGGGTTCGCTGTGTGTCCTGACAACGCTGCCCGAAGGGTGTTTTCACCTCACACAAGCCGCGGCTATTTTGGTGTCGTCGGTGTCCCAAGCCTCGTTTCATCCGCCTGGAATGACCGTGTCCTTGCCCCAAGAATGGGCAGAAAGCCTCTGCTTGGTGGGCGATCGCTTTGTCCTGAATATCCTGAAGGAAGGCAGTCCCCTCGTTCGCCAATTTCAGCAGGCGCAACGCCTTGGTGAACAACAGTTAGCAACCCTTGGCCTCAAAAGCGCTGAGTGTGGTGCCCCGATTTTGCTCGATGCCCTTGCCTACTTGGAGTGCACGGTGGAGTCCCGCATGAACTGTGGTAATCACTGGCTGATCTATGCAGTGGTTGAGAGTGGGGAGTTGCTGCAAACCAGTGGCCTAACGGCAATCCAACATCGCAAAACCAGCAGTTAGCCCTTCTAAAACACATTCTCAGCGGTCAATTCAGCCGCCTGTTGCTGCGCCAGCTCCTCGGGATGGGCAAGCAGGTAGAGCATCGGCAGATCCTCTTCGCAAATATGGCGCACCCCTAGGGCGCCAATCGCCTCAACAGTTTCTGGCGTCAGGTTTTCGGGATGCCCCTGCACATCCTCAAGCACTAAACTCAAATTCCGCAGCAGATTTTGGTGAGCAGCGCGATAGGTAGAGGGGATGGGTGGCAGCCGCCCTCAGAGTTTCTTCGTGCTGGAAGTGGCGTTCCGTTTCCGTGACACACGCGAGTAACTGGGGCTTCACTTGCGCAAATGTTGCTCCTTCGAGGATCGCCAAGCGTAACTGCTGTAACATTTCCAACAGTGCCTGATGCGCCTGATCGATTTCCGCCAAGCCAGAGACAAACTCCGCTTGCCATCTTAGCCTAACCCTCCAGACTGCAATAGGGAAAGGACGTTGTGATTGATTGCCTTCAGCCTAGCAGTCCCCCATCGCAGTGGGTAGGCACTGTTACAAAGCGTAGCCGACTGGCACTGTTGGCCTAAGAAGGTTTAACGGCCACCCAATATTTACTCATAAAGTGGTGCTGAATCTCCTTAACCACTAGACCCGCCTTGTCTAAACGGAGATTCAAATCATCCTCGATGTAGTTGCGGTAAAAAGGCTCATGGAAAAGATTGGCAAAGTTTTCCATCATCGGCCGCTGCCCTGGGGAATCTAGGGCTTGAATTGAGTCACAGATCACAAAGACGCCCCCCGGTTGAAGAACACGGGCACATTCATTGATCACGTTTTGGCGCACTGGAGCAGGCAGTTCATGGAAGAGAAAAACGCAGGTGATGGCACTAAAGTAGTTGTCCACGTAGGGAAGGCTCTCGGCATTCCCTTGAATCAGTTGCGGCAGATCTCCCGTCTGGGTGGCCAGTAGAGAATTGGCTTTGCGCAAATAAGTGGGCGACAGATCAATGCCAAAGAGCGCCGCCTCTGGGAAGCCATAGCGCAGTTGCTTCAGGGTGCGCCCCGTCCCACAGGCAACATCGAGAATGCGCAGCGGTGGCATAGGAGGATGAGCGGCAAAATGTTGGCCAATGGGGGCAATCACACGCCGCCGCATTGCATCTGCCGTACCGCCAAAGAGCAGCTCCACTTGGACATCGTAGAGGTTGGCGGAGGTTTCACTGAGGTAGCCGTCGGTTTGGTAGTGGAAGTTTTGGCGATAGTACTGCGGATAGTCTTCAAGGCGCACGTCCTTAGAAAATTCTTGAAATTGGCGCGATCGCGCCCGCTGCCACATCTGTAGTAAATCAAGGCACAGCAGTGGGTAAAAGCGCAAAAACTCTTCCCAAGGGGCATCAAAAAGGAGTGTGGGGGGATACCAGCCAGCGGCGGCATCCTGCCAATCCTGCTGGAGTAGGGCTGCGTAGCGTTCCTTGAGCCACGCTTGCAACTGAGGGCTAAGGGGTTGCGTCCGCTCTTCAGTGGGAAAGAGGGTATTTAAAAGACGTGCACTCAGGGTTTTGTGGGCGATCGCAAAAATATTCTTGCCCCATTGCAGGGCTTGATAGCCACTGTGCAGCGTCTCTTCCACAAAGGGCAACTGAGAGGCAAAGGGCGCAACCACCATAGCTCTTAACTAAACTTCATAATCTTCAATCCTCACTATATCGCAAAGCCTAGGGGCAGTAGCCCCGTTCACGGTACCAAGTCACGGCTTCACGGAGTGCCTCCTCAATGGGCGTCTGCGGCAGCCCCAATTCAGCCACCGCTTTGGCGGCATCGTAAAACATTTTTTGCTGTGCCATGCGCACCCCATCGAGGGGAATGGCGGGGCGCTTACCCAAAGCCCCCAGGATTACCTCATCGAACCACGCTATCACCAAGGGAATTACAGCGGGAATCTCGCCGCGGGGACGCGGCAACCCCGTGATGGCGGCCAAGCGCTCGAGAAGGTCTGCAAGGGTTAGGTTTTGGTGGCCGAGGATATAGCGTTCACCGGTTCTACCTCTTTCCAAGGCCAACAGGTGACCAACTGCCACATCCCGCACATGGATTAAATTCAGCCCTGTATTCACATAAAAGGGCATCTGTCCTCGTAAAAAGCGCAGAATGATTTCCCCAGTGGGGGTGGGTTTGGCATCCCAAGCGCCAATGGGGGTACTGGGATTCACAATCACAATATCTTGCCCTTGGCTGACTGCCTCCTGTGCCACCTGCTCTGCCCAGTATTTGGAGCGCTTGTACTCGCCAATCAGCTTTTCAGGAGGGCTTTGGTAGGCTTCCGTTGTGGGTTGACCGCTGGGATCCACGCCAATGGCGGCCACGGAACTGGTGTAAACGGTGCGCTCAATGCCCGCCTCACGCGCCGCAGCCAAGATTCGCCGTGTTCCCTCCACATTGACAGCATAGAGGAGGGGGCGATCGCGCCGCCACAGACTGTAGTGGGCTGCAACGTGGAAGAGCACTTGACACCCCTGCATCAAGGAAACGAGGTCACTGGTGCGAAGATCTCCTTGCACCAATTCCACATCCCATGCCTTGAGATGGGCTGCCCGCTGCGGTTGCCGCACAAGGGCACGGACGCGATACCCTCTTTCTGCCAGCACTTGAGCCACATGGGTACCGACAAAGCCACTGGCACCGGTGAGAAAGGCAGTGTTGCTCAATCTTCCTCCACCTCGATGCTACCGGGGGGCAAGACGGCTGCTGTGACAATCACATCCTCTTCGTCGAGGCGTTGTAGGCGGACGCCCGTGGCCGATCGCGACTGGGAGGAAATATCCATCACCTTCTGACGAATAATAATGCCGCGGCTGGTTACAATCATGAGTTCATCCTCAGCATTGACAATTCGCAGGGCGGCCAGTTGATCCTCGTTACTTTTGGCTTTGAACTTGGTGGCGGTAATGCCCATGCCGGCGCGGTTTTGCAGCCGAAACTGTTGTACCGGTACCCGCTTGCCGTAGCCATTGGTGGTGATTACCAGTACCCAAGGGCCTTCGCTTTGGGCGGCGGCTTCATTGCTGTCTTCGGTTTCTGCTGTTTCCTTCTTTGGCGGGATGGCAAGGCGGTTGGCGATCGCCGCAGGCAGAATATCCATGCCCACTAGTTCATCCCCCGGCCGCAGACTCATGGCCTTGACGCCGCGGGTTGCTCGTCCAAGGGGGCGCAGTTGATCGTGACTGGCACGAAAATGAATGGCCATGCCCTGCCGCGAGCCAAGGATAATGGTGTCTTCTTCACGGGTGCGCCGCACCCAGCGCAGTTGATCCCCCTCTTCAAGGGAAATGGCAATCAGGCCGTTGGCGCGGATATGACTAAAGGCCGACAGCGCTGTTTTCTTGATGAATCCCTTGCGGGTGAGCATCACAAGATACTCATCTTCACTAAACTCTTGGACAGCAATGACGGAGGTAATTTTTTCGCTGCGGGGAATGGGCAGGAGTTGGACAATGGGGGTGCCCCGTGCTTGGCGCGAGCCGCTGGGAATTTGGTAAGCGGGCAAGGCATAGACTAAACCGCGATCGCTAAAAAAGAGGATACAATCGTGATCATTACAGCTAAAGAAGTGCTCAACGGCATCATCGTCTTTAATCTCTGCTCCTTTGCGCCCCCGCCCATCGCGGCTTTGAGCTTCAAAGGTATCTACGGGCATCCGCTTGATGTAGCCCTGCTGGGTAACAAGAATAACAGATTTATCGTTGGCAATTAAATCAGTGTCGCTAATTTCAGCATCCGCTTGCACAATCAGCGATCGCCGAGGGGTAGCAAATTTGGCCTTGAGTTCTGTGACTTCTTTTTCAATAATCTCCAGTACCCGCTGCCGATTAGCCAAAATATCGCGGTAATTAGCAATTTGCCGCTGGAGATCGGCGTGCTCGCGCTCAATTTTTTCCGCCTCTAAGGCGGTGAGGCGCCGCAGTTGCATCTGCAAAATGGCATCGGCTTGGGCTTCACTGAGGCCATAGGTTTGCATCAATTGCTGGCGGGCAAGGGTGGTGTCACTGGCGCTGCGAATGAGTTGAATGACTGCATCCAGATTTGCCAGGGCCACCAGTAGGCCTTGAAGCAGGTGATCTCGTTCTTCAGCTCTGCGCAGGGCATAGCGAGTACGGCGGGCAATCGTCTCCTCGCGAAAACTAAGAAAGACCTCTAAGCTGCGCTTGAGGGTCAGCAGTTGCGGCTCGCCGTTGACAATCGCCAACATATTGGCGCCAAAATTTACCTGTAGCGGCGTTTGCTTGTAGAGATTGTTGAGCACCACCCGTGGATAGGCCTCTCGTTTTAGCTCAATGACCACCCGAATGCCATCGCGATCGCTTTCATCGCGCAGATCGGCAATCCCCTCAATTTTTTTCTCGTTGACCAACTCGGCAATTTTTTCCATCAATGCCGCTTTGTTGGTTTGGTAGGGTAACTGCGTAACAACAATGGCTTCGCGGGGTTGGCGACCCGACGCTTCAAGGGTCTCAATGGTAGCCACAGCCCGCAGCGTCATCGAACCCCGTCCGGTGGTGTAGGCCTCTTCAATACCCCCCTGACCTAGAATATGTCCGCCCGTAGGGAAATCAGGCCCCGGAATGTAGCGCATTAGCTCGCGATCGCTGATCTGGGGATTATGGATTAAGGCCACCAACCCATCCACGAGTTCCCCCAAATTGTGGGGCGGGATGTTGGTGGCCATGCCCACGGCAATGCCGGAGGTGCCATTGAGGAGCAACTGGGGAATTCGCGCCGGCAAGACAAGGGGTTCTTGGTGGGAACCATCAAAGTTATCAATAAAATCCACCGTTTCCTGCTCGATGTCCTGCAGCAGGGCTTCTGTGGTCAACGCTTGCAGCCGGCACTCGGTGTAACGCATTGCTGCTGGCGGATCATTGTCAATGGAGCCAAAATTGCCATGGCCATCAATGAGGGGGTGCCGCATGGAAAAGTCCTGCGCCATGCGCACGAGGGCATCATAAACCGCCGAATCACCGTGGGGGTGATATTTTCCTAGGACTTCACCCACCACACGGGCGCATTTGCGGAAGGGGCGATCGCTAGTCAGTCCCAACTCGTGCATAGCGTAGAGAATCCGCCGGTGTACTGGTTTGAGACCATCACGGGCATCGGGAAGGGCGCGCCCGACAATGACGCTCATGGCATACTCAAGGTATGAGCGCGAAATCTCATCCCGCAGCTCGGTGGGAATGATCCGAGAAGACTCAGCAGCAAAGCTCATGGACAGGCCTTAACCAAAGAATAAATTTGACAATTTTATCGTTCAGCTTAAAGCTTTTATGATACCACGCCAGCCTAAATGCCAACTCTAGTCCCTCCTTTCAAGGGTACTTTAGCCCAACAGAAATCCGACAATTATTTTTGTATTATGATAACCGTCAGCAAAGTGATGCCAACAGGACAGCGGAGAATGAGGAAGGGCTGACCAGTAACCTAGAACAAGCAGTGCAAGAATAATCCACCAGTTGATAATCAATCTTGTAAAGCTATCCACCCGGCAGACAAACTAGAGCTGACAATGCACTTAAACACCCACATCAAATCCAAACAGCGCGTTGCCGACTACGGAGAGGTGCTGACTCCCCCACACATCGTCACGGCAATGCTCGATTTAGTTAAACAGGAAACCGAGCGGATTGATTCGCGGTTTCTGGAACCCGCCTGCGGTACAGGGAATTTTCTAGTTGAAGTCCTGCGGCGCAAGCTGGAGGTGGTGAAGAAGCGCTACGCCAAAAGCCAACTGGACTATGAGCGCTATGCCGTGCTGTCCGTCTCTTCGCTGTACGGCATTGATATTCTGGCAGACAACGCCGAAGAGTGCCGCCGGCGTCTCTACGAAACGTTCGACGCAGCCTACACCGCCCTGTTTGGCGAGAAAGCCAAGGCTGCTTGCCGTCAGACAGTGCGGTACATTCTCAAACGCAACATCGTCCACGGCGATGCGCTCTCGCTCCAGACCGTCGGCGAGAACCCGCAGCCGATTGTCTTTCCTGAGTGGTCGCTGGTCAACGGCAGCCTGCTCAAACGGCGGGATTTTGCCTTTCACCAAATGGTGCAGCAGGCGTCCATGCGCGAGCTGCCGCTATTTTCTGATTTGGGCGAGGAGGTCTTTATTCCCGATCCAGTAAGAGAATACCCGCCGGTGCATTTTCTGGAGATTGCCCATGCCTATGGCGACTAATTACAACCCCGACGTGCTATCCTGCCTAGCTCACCTCTCCAGCGACGAGGTGTTCACCCCACCGGCGCTGGCCAATCAGATGCTGGACCTGCTACCGGA
>DVDZ01000142.1 GCA_015296025.1 Thermosynechococcus sp. M46_R2017_013 | reverse complement strand
GTAGGCGCAGGGAAAAAGCAAGATGCCTGACCAGCCTACGAAGACAAATCTGTCACGTTTGAGCCAGTCGTCGAGGATGTCGAACCATCCCCGCTCCGCTGGCGCTCGTCCAATCGCAATCGTCATGGAATTAAATCCTCTTGCAGATATAGATGCCAGATTTAGAACCTTACAGTTGCTGGCAGAGTACTATCGACTCCTCAAAAACCAAGGAGCGATCGCTCCAGCATCCTGTTAATTTGGCTTCATAAATAAGAAACCCATCCCTTGCTAACGCTTAAGCTAATAGGTGATTTGACCTATTTACTGTTGGCGTTCACCAAGGGTAGGTTAAGCCTCCCATCAGCATTTGCTGCGGGAGAACTATACTAACGTGATAGCGGAATTCTTACGAAATATCAAGGTGATTGTTACCTAGCCTCACCAGTTTCTCATTTTTGAGCAGGGGTCGCAATTCCCCAAAACAGCAGGAAATTGAGGCCTGAACTTAAACAGAACGCCAGCAGGAAATGTTAAGTATTGTAACACTGCTGTCAGCAGTTACTGCTATGGAAGTCTTGGGCGATCGCCTGCAACCCAACGAACTCGGCGATGGCTGTCTTGATAAGATAGGAGGGGTGCAGGATAGTCTTTACCAACAATCGAGAAAAGGAGACCCGCCATGGCGACAGAGCGACGGGTAGCACGAGTAGCAGAATTAATCAAACGGGAAGTGAGTCAGTTGTTAATGTATGAAATCCGCGATGAGCGCGTAGGGGCGGGCATGGTCAGTGTCACGGATGTAGAAGTTTCTGGTGATTTACAGCACGCCAAAATTTTCGTCAGCATCTACAGCACCGATGAGGTGCGGCGCTCAACAATGGCAGGTCTCAAGGCTGCCTCAGGCTTTGTACGACGCGAACTCGGACAGCGCCTTCGCCTACGGCGGACACCTGAGGTGGTGTTTATTGAAGATCGCTCCCTAGAGCGGGGGAGTCGCATTCTCTCACTGCTCAATCAAATTGGGCAACAGCAGAGTACCTCAGAAGCCCCAGAGTCCTAAGTGTGGCTTCGCTTTGTGGGAACCGATGCAGTGAGGTAGTGCCTCGGCGGCAGGGAGGAGCTTTTGCCGCGCTGGGGGGGCGCCAATAGCGTTTTGAGGATAACAAAGGTGGCAATACCAATTAAAAAGTAGCCAAAGCCCTGCTGTAGTCGTTTGGCGGAGATGTAGTGACTGAGATAGCTGCCAAGAACAGAACCACTCGCTGCTGCTAAGGTTAGCGTCAGGGTCAAGCGTGGATCCAAGTTAACGGTGCCCAGATAGCCCCAAACCGCAGCCACGGAGTTAGCAGCAATAATGAGTAGTGAGGTGCCGATCGCCTGTCGCATGGGAATTTTCCCCAGCAAAACAAGGGCAGGCACAATGGCAAAGCCCCCACCCACACCCACCAGTCCCGTTAGAATACCGACACCCAAGCCCTCTGTGGGTAGCCATAACCAGCAGTACTTACATACGGGGGGGGTATAAAGCTGACTTTCTAAAGAAACCTCTGGCGGCGTGAGTTCGGGCGCAGGGGGGCGCTGCTGCCGCCGAATCATCAGAATTGCTGCCACCATCATGGCAACGGCAAAGAGTAATAGTTGCAGGGTATCGGTAACCCAAGGCAAGGCTGCCAGTCGTGCTCCGAGGTAGGCACCAGCCATCGTTGCTGAACCAAAAACCAGTGCCAGACGTAAGTTGACGTAACCGCGCCGCCACTGGGGAATGACCGCCAGCAAACTGACGGTGCCAACAATCACAAGTGTCATCGGAATCGCGACTTTAGTCTCAATGCCCATGACATAAACCAATACTGGTAGGGCAAGGACTGAACCGCCGCCCCCCAATAGACCAAGGCTCAAGCCAATGGCGATCGCGAGTCCGTGCCCCAACCAGTAACTCAGCATTGGCTATTTTCCTTTGGGGCGATTAAAGGGCAAGCGCATGAGCAGTTGACCTAGCAGGCAGCGGCCACTGAGACCCGCAAAGAGCATGCCCATGCCGACAAAGCCTGACAGGAAGAAAAATGCTGAGTTGACGGTAAAGCCCAAGATCACCCCTGTGAGAATTAAGCTACCGGCCGTAATTTGTACTTGCCGCATGATGCTAAGGGGAGCATTAGCAGCGCCCTGTACAGCGTAGCCCATCTTTTTCCAGCGCTGGATGCCTCCTTCGAGGTTTTTCAGATTTCTAAATCCCTGCTCAGCGAGGATTTCGTAGGCTATCTGCGATCGCCGACCCGACTCGCAGTAGAGCACCACCGGCGTGTCGGAGCTACAGGGAGGCTCCAGCTCCTTCACATTGGCCAAGGGGCACAGCAGCGCCCCCGAAATGTGGGCATTGTTGTACTCATTGGGTTCCCGCACGTCAATGAGCAGGACTTGTCGCTGCTGCAGGGCATTGTGGAGCTCAGCAGCAGAAATAAGGGGAGACTCAGTCGTTGTTGCGATCATAATTTTTGGTTTCCAACTTCGGAACTAAGGGTAGGCAAAAAACAGGGGCAATCAGGAGTCAAGGAACTAAACAGCAGCAGCAACCTTACCACACTGTTGGTTAGCAGGCACTGCCTCCATAATTTTCTTGGGATCGGGCAGATTCAGGTTGGCCATAAACTCAATGAACTGCTGGCGATCGCGACCTACAAAGCGAGGATTAAAGCGTTTCTCCTCACCAATAGTAGAGACAGTGTGGCCACGATAGTCATGGCCGGGATAGACCAAGGTGGTGTCAGGTAGTGTAAAGAGTCGCTGCGTTACCGCATCGTACATTGCACCCGCATCACCGCTTTGAAAGTCGGTGCGCCCACAGCCCCGAATAAAGAGGGAATCGCCGGTCAAAAGATGAGTGCCATTGACTAAAAAAGCCATATGGCTATCGGTGTGACCCCAGGTGGCAATTCCCTGAATCGGAATGCTACCAACGTGAATCACTTCCCCATCCTTAATATAGCCATCAGCGCAGTCCACTTTAGCATTTTCAGGGACAAGGGTTTTACAGCCCGTGCGCTCACGGATTTGACCAGCGCCGGTAATGTGGTCGGCGTGGACATGGGTTTCCAAGCAGTAGCGCAACTTTAACCCCAATTGCTCAATTAATTGCACATCCCGATCCACTTGCTCTAGGACGCTATCCACCAAAGCGGCCTCACCTGTGGCTTCATCGGCAATGAGGTAAGAATAGGTCCAAGTATCATAGTCAAACAGTTGGCGAAACAGCATAGCAAACTCCTTTGCAAGGTAGAGGTCAAGGAAACTCGCTCAGACTTAAAACGGTTACCACTTCAGCTTAATCAATCTAAGTATAATTTTATAACTATTTAGTAAACAAATGTCAAATCCCCCTCTTCCCCATTTTTGAAATCAGTGGTCAGTTTAGAATAGGGGAAAGCAGGTTCGGCACACTGGGGATGTTCACACTCTGGCAAACCACTCCTTGGCAGCGGGTCATAGGGGAGCTAGCGGCAATTGTCGGCAAAGAAGGTCTAATTTGTAAAGCAGCGGAAACCCTGGTGTATGAGTGCGACGGTCTATCCATGTATCGGCAGCAACCAAAGCTCGTCGTGCTTCCTCAGACCACAGCTCAAGTTTCTGCTGTCCTCAAAGTGTGCGATCGCTATCGGATTCCCTTTGTTGCCCGTGGCTCAGGCACCGGCTTATCGGGGGGCGCGCTGCCCCACCCAGAGGGAATTCTTGTTGTTACTTCCCGCATGAACCAAATTTTAGACATTGATCTGGCCAATCAGCAGGTGGTAGTGCAGCCGGGGGTCATTAATGCGTGGGTCACCCAAGTGGTTGCCGATCAGGGCTTTTACTATGCGCCCGATCCGTCGAGTCAAACGATTTGTTCCATCGGCGGCAATGTGGCTGAAAACTCCGGCGGTGTTCACTGCCTAAAGTATGGCGTCACCACTAACCATGTGCTCGGACTCACGGTGGTTCTGCCCAATGGAGAGATTGTGGAACTCGGTGGTGCTGCTCCCGAAATGCCCGGCTATGATCTGATGGGGGTTTTTGTTGGCTCGGAGGGGACGCTGGGAATTGCCACAGAAATTCGGCTGCGGGTTCTTAAACAGGCGGAAGCGATCGCTGTTCTATTGGCGGATTTTCCCACCATTGAAGTAGCCGGAGAAACAGTTTCTGCAATTATTCGTGCCGGGATTATTCCCGCTGGCATGGAGATTATGGACAACCTGAGTATCAATGCCGTTGAGGATGTGGTGGCAACCAACTGCTATCCCCGCGATGCCGGTGCTGTCCTGTTGGTGGAAGTAGATGGGCTAGAGGCTGAAGTGCCATCTTGCAAGAACAAGTCATGCGCATTTGCTATGAACAGGGCGCACGCCATGTCACAGTGGCCACAGAGGCCGAAGATCGCCTGCGCCTTTGGAAGGGGCGCAAAGCCGCTTTTGCCGCTGCGGGTCGTCTCAGTCCCAATTATTTTGTCCAAGATGGCGTGATTCCCCGCAGTCAACTGGCCACTGTTCTCAAGGAAATTGAGCAGCTCAGTCAGCGCAGTGGTTATCGCATCGCCAATGTCTTTCACGCCGGCGATGGCAACCTGCATCCTTTGATTCTTTACGATCAATCGGTTCCCGGTGCCCTTGCCGAAGTAGAAGCCTTGGGGGGTGAAATTCTCAAGCTCTGTGTGCGCTTGGGGGGAAGTATCTCTGGGGAGCACGGTATTGGCAGTGATAAGGCCTGTTTCATGAGGGAAATGTTTAGTCCAGCGGATCTAGAAACAATGCAGCAGGTGCGCGCTGCTTTTGATCCAAAACGCCTCGCCAACCCCGAAAAGGTGTTTCCAACACCACGAACCTGTGGCGAAGCTGCCCATCAACTCAAAGACTTTCCTAACATTGAGGCTTTTTAATGGGTGCAAAAATTCCTGTTACAATTATTACTGGTTTTCTCGGCAGTGGTAAAACCACGCTGATTCGGCACCTGCTCCAGAATGCCGCTGCTAGGCGTATTGCCGTGATTGTCAATGAGTTTGGCGATGTCGGCATTGATGGCGAGTTGTTGCGGTCCTGTTGCGATCGCGCCATGGGCATCTGGGAACTCACCAATGGCTGTCTCTGCTGTACGGTGCAGGAGGAGTTTTTGCCAACGATGCAAGCGCTCTTGGCACGGCGGCAGGAAATTAATCACATTGTGATTGAAACGTCGGGACTGGCACTGCCCAAGCCCTTGGTAATGGCCTTCCGTTGGCCAGAGGTACGCCACGCAGCAACGGTAGATGGGGTGGTGACTGTTGTGGATGGGCTGGCCTTGGCAGCGGGTCAAGTGAGCGCCGATTTAGAGGCACTCTTTGCCCAAAAGGAGGCAGATCCGAGCCTCCAGCATGAAGATACGCCCCTTGAGGAACTCTTTAATGATCAACTGGCCTGTGCCGATTTGGTGATTCTCAACAAGGCCGATCAACTGACTCCCCAGCAAGTGGAACAGCTCCTGAGTCAACTGCGCAGTCAATTGCCCCCACGGATTAAGCTGCTGGCGGCGCAGCAAGGACAAGTGCCTGCGGAGTTGTTGTTGGGCTTTAATGCAGCCGTTGAGGAGAACTTGGGGCAGCGGCCAAGTCATCACGATTTTGCGGAAGAGCACGATCACGACGAGGAGATCCAAGCCGTTTGCTTGGAGATGGGGGCTTGGGAGCTACAACGCCTGTGTCAATCCCTTGAGCAGCTATTACAGGTACCCGACATTTACCGTATTAAGGGTTTTGCGGCCATTGAAGGCAAGCCGATGCGTCTTGTGGTACAGGGGGTCGGTCAGCGGTTAGACTGGTTTTACGACCGCCCCTGGCAATCCGCAGAACCCCGTCAAACCCGCCTTGTGGTGATTGGTCGTCAGTTGGAGCAACAGACACTGCTGTCCTATTTCGGCTAGAAGAATATGGCGAGCCTTGTGGAGGTCATCGATCAGCAATTGCGCCAGCTCTTAGGTAGCAGTGCCACTTGGTTTATTGATCTTGGCGATCGCCACCTAGCCATTTGGATTGAGTCCACTCAGGTTGACCTTGATCGCCTCACCCGCTGGGGCACTCTCCTGCGGCAGAAGTGGCAAGGGGGAAGTCTCCTTCTGTTTGTGGCTGAACCCTATCAATCCTTTCCCTACTGGTGGAAATCGTGGTCTGCTCCCTCGGTAGGAGCACCGTTCACACAGTTAGCAGAGGGGGGCGGCCGCGATCGCTTTATTATCTGTGGTCTTGGTAGTTTGGGGCAGTTTTGCATCCAAAGCCTGCGCCGGTTTGCGGCTGATCACTTGGCGATTGAAATTTGTGCCATTGAACGCCACCGCAACATTGAATGGGAAATTCCCCAGTTGGCGGAGTTACTCAGTGAACCTGTGGTTATTGGTGACTGTCGGCAAGAAACAGTTCTGAAAGCTGCTGGCATTGATCGCTGCCGCACCCTACTAGCGGTGACAAGTGATGAGGCCACCAACATTGCTACGGCGATTGTGGCTCACCGCTTAAATCCCCATGTCCACCTCGTGGTGCGCTCCAGTCGCGATAATCTCAACGCCCTTTTGGCAAAAAAGTTGGGGAGCTTTGTTGCCCTTAATCCGACGGAACTGCCGGCTCCTGCTTTTGCCTTGGCAGCCCTCGAGGAGGATATTCTAGCTGCGTTTACAATTGAGGGGCAACAGTTTCGAGTGTGGCAGCAAACCGTCACTGCCGAGAGTCCGCTACTGGGTACCCCTGCCCACCGCTGGCAACGCCGTCATCAGCGCCTAATTAGTATCCGCTCCTGCCATTCGCAATCCTCTCTCTTCCAGCCGACTCGCCCCCATCGTCTTTTTAACCATTGGCCCCCAGATTTACACTTTGAAGTGGGCGATCGCCCCATTTGGATTGAACGGGTGGAAGTGGTTAAATCCTTGCCCGTTGCGGACTCCACTCTGATTCAGCGACTCATTCAGCAGGGGCGCCAACTCCCTGAGCAGATGCAGCAATTCTGGCAGTGGATTCATAGCGATCGCTCCCGCGAGTTAATCTTCAGGGGACTCTGGATAGGCAGTGGTCTGTGGCTTTTGACAGCCCTCCTGTTGCGCTACAACGTCCCTGAACTCACTTGGCAAAAAGCTTTTGCTGCTGGGTTTATTCTCCTTTTAGGGGGGTTTGGCGATGTTTTTGGCGGGCTAGAAAATGATCCTGTGCCCCCTTGGCTACTCGTGGTTTGTATTTTGGTGGCAATTGTCAGCATCCTCTTTATTGTGGGTGTCTTAGGACTTTTGGCCGAAAAACTCCTAGAAGCACGGTTTGAATTTATCAAGAAACGCCCCCCTCTGCCCACGGCAGATCATGTCATTGTGGTTGGCCTAAATCGCATTGGCCAACAGGTCGTACAACTGCTGCGCACCTTTCGTCAACCCCTTGTCCTACTGGTGGACAACCCAGAGCAGACCCAGCTCTTTGAAGACCTACCAATGCTTTTTGGCAGCATTACTGAGAAACTTCCCCAAGCCCATTTAGAGACCGCCAAAAGCCTAGTTCTTACCACTCCCGATGAGATGCTGAACCTTGAGGCGGCTCTAATTGCCCGCCAAGCAACAGAGCAGCGCCAGTCCCCCATTGGCTTGGTTATTAGCATCTATAATCCCACACTGACCAATGATTTGCGGGAGCTTTTACCCCGTGCCCGTCCCCTCTGTGCCTATGCCTTGGCAGCAGAAGCTTTTGCCGGCGCCGCCTTTGGCGAAACCATGCTTGGTCTGTTTCAGATTGAGCAGCAGACAGTGCTCATTGCCGATTACACAGTAACCCCAGGGGACTCCCTTGAGGGCAAGTTAATTGGGGAGGTGGCCTATGGCTATGCAGTTATCCCCGTCTTTTACAAGCGCCACGAACAGTTTTTGGGCGGGGAGACCAGTCAGCAATTTTTGCCCAGTGATACACTGCAACTTACTGCGGGCGATCGCCTGATTGTCTTAGCCACAATTGATGCCTACGGCGGATTGAACAGGGAAAAATGGCGCCTCGCCGTCAGTGGCGGCTGTGGGTGGGGCTCCCCCGTAATGCGGAAGCCGTCCTAGAAATCGGCAACTTAATTACAAAAATTACAGGTCTGTCCCTGCCGCAATCGCGCGCTTTTATCCAGCAACTCCCTGCTGCCCTCACCCTCGAACTCTATGAACCCCAAGCTTTTCGCCTTGGGCAACAACTGCAGGCCCTAGCCCCAATACGTCTTTTTCCCTTAACTTACTAACTTAATTTAGCTCATCGGCGGGAAGCTCTACCCTCTTCCGAAGAGGAATCTTGCTGCTCAATGTACTGCTTCAAGAGGAATACGGTGA
>DVDZ01000071.1 GCA_015296025.1 Thermosynechococcus sp. M46_R2017_013 | reverse complement strand
CAGTTGTGACTTGGGAGTCGCGTGCAGTCAGGTGATTGACAGATTCAAGATAGCAAAGGGAGCCAAAAGCATTCAAAGCTTGAGCGGCTCAAACACGTCTTTTTCCTCTTCTGGGCACAGCAAGCAGCCATTCAATCAATAAAACTTAATGTTTAGGAGTATAACAATGACTCAATCAATTCCAAGACCAACCAGTGAAATAACCAATCGAGAAACAGCCTTTGTTCTAGAACTTAATTCCCTAAGCTGCAAAGATCTGCCATTGGTGGGGGGTAAAAACTCTTCTTTGGGAGAAATGCTCCAACAACTAACTCCCAAAGGCATTAATGTCCCCGATGGTTTTGCAACAACGGCCTATGCCTACCGTTACTTTATTCAAGCGGGCAATCTCGACACGCAATTGCGGCGGCTCCTTGAAGGCTTGGATGTTGAGGATGTAACAGAACTCCACCGTGTGGGTCAGGCAGTCCGCTCCCTGATTTTGCACACGCCCTTTCCCCCAGAATTGACGGATGCCATTGCCGCCGCTTACCAAAAAATGTGCGATCGCTACGGCCCTAATACAGACGTGGCGGTTCGCTCCAGTGCCACTGCTGAAGACTTGCCCGATGCCAGCTTTGCTGGTCAGCAGGAAACCTACCTGAATGTCCATGGCCTCAAGGGGGTCCTCGATGCCTGCCATCGCTGTTTTGCTTCTCTGTTCACCGATCGGGCTATTTCCTACCGCCAGATCAAGGGGTTTGATCACTTCAGTGTGGCGCTCTCAGTGGGTGTCCAAAAAATGGTGCGCTCCGACTTGGCCTGCTCTGGAGTGATGTTTTCCATTGACACAGAAACCGGCTTCAAAGACGCTGCCCTGATTACCGCTGCCTATGGTCTGGGTGAAAATGTCGTTCAAGGGGCGGTTAACCCCGATGAATACCTTGTCTTTAAGCCAACCTTGAAGGCGGGCTACAAACCCATCCTGAAAAAAGCCCTCGGTACTAAAGAAATCCGCATGGTCTATGACCTCGGTGGGACAAAGCTCACCCGCAATGAACCAGTGCCAGAAACGCTGCGGAAGCAGTTTGCCCTCACAGACGCAGAAATTCTCACCCTCGGTCGCTGGGCCTGTCTCATTGAGGAGCACTATTCTGCCCTGCGGGGCACCTATACCCCCATGGACATCGAGTGGGCAAAAGATGGCATCAGCGGAGAACTCTTCATTGTTCAAGCACGCCCTGAGACCGTCCAATCCCAAAAAGCAACAAACGTCCTACGCACATACCATCTTGAGGAAAAAGGACCGCTACTTGCCACGGGTCGCGCTGTGGGCGAAATGATCGGTCAAGGTCGCGCCCGCGTCATCCTCAATGTCAGCAATATCGATCAGTTCCAAGCGGGAGA
>DVDZ01000100.1 GCA_015296025.1 Thermosynechococcus sp. M46_R2017_013 | reverse complement strand
CGCGCTGCTGCCAAAACCATGCCCATGTGACGGTATTAGTGGAACCTAGCCAGTATCAAACCTATCTTCAAGAACTGCGTCTTTACGGTGAACCTCAGCCCGCTTTTCGCTTGGCCTGTGCTCAGCGAGCATTTGCCCTAACAGCTAGTTATGATCGGGCGATCGCCGAGTATCTCCAAGAAATCACTTCTCCGGGGGCGCCAGCGGAGATTCTGCCCCCCGTCTTTCACCTTATCGGACAGCAAAGACAAGCTCTGCGCTATGGAGAAAATCCCCATCAAAAGGCGGCTTGGTATATGACAGGGGCACACCCTAGGGGTTGGGCTGCGGCTGAGCTGCTCCAAGGCAAAGAACTCAGTTACAACAACCTGCTGGATTTGGAAGCTGCACGGGGCGTTATCAGTGAATTCTTAGGGGACAGTGCCCCCGCCGCCGTCATCGTCAAACACACTAATCCCTGTGGCGTGGCTGAGGGTAAGACCCTAGTGGAAGCTACGAGCGCGCCCTTGCGGCGGATAGCGTCTCTGCCTTTGGCGGCATTGTTGCCCTCAACCGCCCCTTGGATGTGGCCACTGCTGAAGCCCTAACCCGTACCTTTTTAGAGTGTGTCGTGGCTCCCGCCTGTGAGGAAGCGGCGCTGCCCATCCTAAAAATGAAGCCGAAGATGCGGGTTTTAACCCTACCGGAGTTAGAAACTGCCCCTCCTGTTACAGTGCAGACAATTGCTGGGGGGTTTCTTCTCCAAGAGACGCCGTCAACGCCAATTGAGCCCCACACTTGGCAGGTGGTGACGGCCACAGCACCCCCGCCAGAGTTAATGGCCGAACTGATCTTTGCTTGGAAAGTGGTTAAGCATGTGAAGTCCAATGCCATTGTGGTCAGTCGCGATCGCCAAACCCAAGGGATTGGTGCAGGTCAAATGAATCGCGTCGGTGCGGTGCAAATTGCCCTCAGTGATGCCGGTGAGGCGGCGCGTGGGGGTGTGCTAGCCAGTGATGGCTTTTTCCCTTTTGCCGATTCTGTGCAAGCTGCCGCCCTTGCCGGTATTGCCGCGATTATTCAACCAGGGGGCAGTTTGCGGGATAATGAGTCTATCCAAGCAGCCAATGAAGCGGGAATTGCCATGGTCTTTACCAACCGGCGACACTTCCGCCACTAGGAAATAGCGATGGCGGTGCGACTCGGAATTATCAGTGATCCCCACATTGCCCTGCCGGAGACTATTCCGACAGATTATCCCCCTATTTTTCTCTACGAAGTCAGTATCCCTGCCTTTGAAGCCGCCGTTGCCCATCTCCTAGGGCTAGGAATTGATGCCCTATTGATTCCCGGCGATTTGACACGGGATGGCGAGCGGGCAAACCATTGCTGGCTCAGTACCTATCTGCAGACTCTGCCCATTCCCTGCTATGTGATTCCGGGGAACCACGATGTGCCTCTTTTTCTAGGGGACAACAACCGTATTGGTTGGGCTGAGTTTCCCCAGTGGTATGCCCACGCTGGCTATGGCAAAAGCCTCAAGCATTACTATCAAACCCTGCTTACAGACAACCTGCAACTAATTGCCCTAAACTCCAACCAATTTAGCTCAACGGGTCAGCAGGTGGGAGCAGTTGATCAAGGACAACTCGCATGGTTGGCGGCTCTGTTGGCAGAACCCTTTTCTGGATTGCGCCTTGTGATGATTCACCACAATGTCCTTGAGCATTGGCCACAGCAAAGCCAAAGTCCGCTGGGGCAGCGCTACCTCTTGGAGAATCGGGCGGAGCTATTGAACCTGTTGCGATCGGCAGGGGTGGCATTGGTCTTAACCGGACATCTCCATGTTCAAGACATTGCCTATGAGGGGGGGCTGTTTGACCTAACGACCGGTTCGCTGGTGAGCTATCCCCATCCCTATCGTCGGCTTATTTTGCAGGAACGCCCCCAAGGGGGTTGGCAAGTGGATGTGGAATCCTACCGCATTGAGTCCCTCAGTGCCTATCCCACTTTAAGTGATCTCTCACGAGAATGGATGCTTCAGCGCGGTGCAGGGTTTATGGTGCGCTTTCTTACCTTGCCACCTTTTAATTTATCGGAAACTGAGGCCAAGCCCCTTGCCCAAGCTCTATCGTCCCTCTGGCCGGAAATTGCCAAGGGAGATACCCAAGTCACGCTACCGAGCCTACCGGAACCTTTGGCCGCCTACTTTGACCAGTTTAACCACAGGCCACCGCTGGAGTATCCCCAGCTCCGGGACAACAATACAGTCTTTGTCGTTTAGCCATTCCTTTGGTTGGGATGGTAGGGTTCCAAAACCTGTTCTAATAGGGGGTTGAGGCACAGATTGGATGCACAGTAGTGACATTTGGTCAGTGGATTGGCTTGCTAGTGCTGGGGGTGTGTCTTTACATCCTCTGGGAAATTCGCCAAGTGTTACTCTTGGTTTTTTTGGCGGTGGTCTTGGCAACGGCGCTCAACTGGCTACAACTGCGGCTCCAAAGCTGGGGACTGCAACGAGGGCGGGCGATCGCCATCAGTATAAGCTTGACTTTCCTGATCATCTTTGGCTTCTTTTGGATGATTATTCCCCCCTTTTTGCAAGAGGCGCAGCAACTGGGTGTCTTGATTCCCAAAGGTCTAGGGCGGCTGGAGGCATGGCTTGATGAGATTGCTTACCTTTTACCAAAGAGTAGCTTTGACGACACTCCTGTACTTACTCGGCTCATTACCCAATTAGAGCCATTCCTTGAGCAAATTTTTAATAACTTCTTTGCCCTTTTTTCCAATACACTGGCAGTCTTACTGAATACGCTGCTAGTCTTGGTGCTGACGGTGATGCTAGTGATGGATCCTCAGCCCTACCGCCAAGGGTTTATTCGTCTGTTTCCAGCTTTTTATCGGTCTCGGATTGACACAATTCTCACCGAAAGTGAGCAGGCACTCTTGGCGTGGCTGGCGGGCACAGGCCTGAATATGCTTGTAATTGGTGTGGTCAGTGGCATTACTCTTGCTCTGCTGGGGGTACGGTTGGTCTTGGCCAATGCCTTCTTGGCAGGTCTTCTGGAGGCAATTCCCAATATTGGCCCTGCTTTGAGTGTGATTCCACCGATGATCATTGCTTTTATTGACAACCCTTGGCGAGCAGTGGCGGTGCTGATTGCCTACATTGTCATTCAACAGTTGGAGCAGTACCTGCTGGTACCCGTCGTCATGGCCAAACAGGTAGCTTTACTGCCCGCTGTGACGTTGGTTTCACAAATTATTTTTGCCATTTTCTTTGGCTTTTTAGGATTACTGCTGGCACTGCCCTTAGTGATTGTGGGTCAGATTTGGTTTACGGAAATTGTGCTCAAGGACATTTTGGATCGCTGGCAGCCCAACCCGCCACCTGAAGCGTCAAATCCACCAATTTTGCCGCAGCCCCCGCCGACCCCACCTGCTCCCGCAAGTCCTGCCGCATCTGATGCAGTTGCTGAGGATGACTCAATAGAGACATAATCTGATCGGCAACAACTGCTGGCTCAATGGGACCTACCAGCTCCGGTACTATTTCTCTACCCGCCCAGATATTGGGCCACGCCCTGTAGCCGAGACCCTGTTTTACTAGGTTCCAGTCGATTTCTGGCGATCGCCACAACTGCCAAAAGCGCCGCCAGCCTAATCCTTTGGCGACGAGTGCCCAAAATACCAGCGCTGTCCACTGCCGCCCAATTGCCGGCAAGCTGACCAGCAACCCCGCCAAGCCATCCCAAGGGTGTGCCCGCCGAACCCGTAACTGTTGTGCGGGCAACAGAACAATCATCGGCACATTCAAGGCGGCCAGTTCTGCGGTATTGGCACCAACGGTGGTGACGCAGAGAGTCACCTGCCGCAGCAGGGGATAGTTGGGTAACTGCTGCCAGAGATAGATTTTCGTACCCCTTGGCGTCTCTAAATAGGGCAGCCCTGCACTGGATTGGACGAGTGTGGCAGTGGTGCCCTCAACGTGCTTGAGTTCCGGGTTAAAGTGGGGATTGGCATAGCAGCTAAGGGCGTTGAGCGTCAGGGTGGGTGCCACTGGAATTACACAGTGAATCGGGGGATGGGCGGCAGCTAAATGGTCGGCGATCCCAAGGGAAAGGGGTACCCCCAACTTAAGTTTATTGGGCTTGGAACCGACCATCAGCCCACAAGGGGAGCATCTGCAGCAATGCCTAACTGTTGGCGCACATCAGGCAGAGAATCAAAGGTGAGGGTCTGCACATCGGTCATCAGATCTCCTACTACCGCCACCTTGGCTCTTGTTTTGCCCATTGGTAGAGGACGGCGCAGCCAATGCCATCTACCCACCTTTGCCAACGTGCCTGCCACTCACAGTAGAGCACACAGCGGTAGCCTAACCGCCTAGCCAGCAGGACTGCAAACAGTTGATCACCTCCCAAAAAGACCACAACGCCTTGGGAAAACCAATCCCAATTGCTGCGAGTGGTTTTTGTGCGCACAAGGTGCCAAAACTCTGTGGCCGGCAACACCCGATCTACCCCTAGATAGCGGCGAGCCATTTCTGCTTCCTGACCACTGGCATGGGGACAGGGAACAATCACCACTGAGACTCGCATGCCCTGTTTAACCTGTTGCCGCAGTGCTGTTACAAAGGGATAGACCCACGTGGCCAGTTCACCAGGGCCATTACTCAAAATGACGACTTCGAGGGGCTGTTTCATAGAGGGTGGCCTTGCCCCCTGAAGGGCTCAAACAGGCGACCACTAGGAGTGGTGTTGCTCCTTGTTCTAGGACATTTCCTGAATAATGTAATCAAAATAGGGGGCAGCAACTTCAGCATCTTCAGTGCTCAGCAGTGCCAAGGAGGCCTCCTTTAGGCAACGGATTGCTTCTGCCATCCCGGCCATTGGCACGCCAAGGGAGTTGTACATTTCCCGTACGCCAATAATGCCTGTGCGCTCAATGGGGTCTTTATCACCAGCAAGGATGCCATAGGTAATCAGGCGCATATACCAGCCATAGTCGCGCAGACATAGGGCACGCTGTTTCTGGCCGTAGGCATTCCCCCCCGGTGAGATGAAGTCAGGCCGTTTCTGCCACAGTTGTTTGCTGGCTTGCTCAACAATGCGTTTCTCATTTTCAGCCAGTGTTGTGGCAATGCGGAGGCGTTGCTCACCCGTTTGAAAAAAGTCAATAATCGTCTGTAGTTCGCCCGTGGTGGGGTAGCGTAATTCATCGTCCGCTTTAAGAAGAACCTGACTAATGACACTCATATTGCTAACACCGCTTAATACATCCCTCATTTTAGAGGACGGCGACCCCTTGTTGACGCCACCAACGATCAAAATCTCCACAGTTGATAGACGCACTTTAGAGGTTTGGATGACCCGATGCGCAGCAAGACAGTCCCCTGGAATCAATCTCCTCCCTTGGTGATAGGATCAATGCGGTTTGCACTGGTTTTCGTCCGCCTGTGATTGATCTAAAGCAACTGCGAGAAAATCCCCAAGCCTTTGGCGATCGCCTGCGGCGGCGCGGCGGTGACTTTGACCTTGAGCGCATTTTAGAATTGGATAGCAGCAGCGACAGCTAGAACAACAGCGATCGCGCCTCCAAGCCCGCAGTAACGAAATTGGTGCCCTTGTCGGCAGAAAAATGAAGTCAGGGGTTCCCCCCACTGACCCCGAAATCCAAGCCCTGAAGACCGAGGCCAACGATCTCAAGCAGCAGCTCGGTGATCTCGAACCGCAGGAACGGCAACTGAAGGAGGCATTGGAGCAGCTACTGCTGACAATTCCCAATCTTCCCAGCGAAACAACTCCTGTTGGCCGCGATGAAACTGAAAACGTGGAGGTGCGCCGTTGGGGTGAGGAGTATAAGCCAAATCAACCTTGTCAGCCCCATTGGGATATTGCCACTCAATTGGGACTCTGGGAGGTGGAGCGATCGGTGAAGGTGGCTCAGAGTCGCTTTGTGACCTTAGTGGGAATGGGCGCTGCCCTTGAGCGAGCCTTGATCCAGTTCATGCTCGATACCCACCGCGAGCGCGGCTATGTGGAAGTGTTGCCGCCCCTGTTGGTGAATACGGCCTCGCTGACGGCAACGGGGCAACTCCCCAAATTTGCTGAGGAGAGCTTTCGCTGTGCCGACGACGATCTCTGGCTGATTCCAACGGCGGAAGTACCGCTGACGAATCTCTATCGCGATGAAATTTTAGCTGCTGAGCAACTGCCCATTTACCACTGTGCCTACACCCCCTGTTTTCGGCGCGAAGCGGGCAGCTACGGCAAGGATACCCGCGGTCTAATTCGCCTGCACCAATTCAATAAAGTCGAGTTGGTTAAGTTTGTCCATCCGGAAACTTCTACTGCGGAACATGAAGCCCTTGTGGCCGATGCAGAGTTCATTCTCCAAGCCCTGAAACTGCCCTATCGGGTTGTTGAACTGTGCACTGGCGATTTGGGGTTTGCTGCCATGAAGTGCTACGACTTGGAAGTGTGGCTGCCCGCAGCGGGCTGCTACCGCGAAATTTCCAGTTGCTCTAATTTTGGGGATTTCCAAGCCCGTCGCGCCAAAATCCGCTTCAAGGGAGCCAAGCAAAAGGGCACCCAGTTTGTGCACACGCTCAATGGTTCTGGTTTAGCTGTTGGCCGAACTATGGCGGCCATTCTGGAAAACTACCAACAGGCAGATGGCACTGTCCGCGTACCGCAGGTGCTACAACCTTACTTGAAATGTAGTTACATTGGCAGAGCCGCCTCGTGAACACGACCTTGGGGGCGATCGCCCATGCGTTGGGGGTAGAAACTGCCTCGCCAGAGGTACCCATTACAGGGATCAGCACTGACTCCCGCCAGATTGCCGCAGGCAATCTATTTGTTGCCCTGCGGGGAGAAACCTTTGATGGTCATCAATTTGTGGAGCAAGCGGCCGCAGCGGGGGCGATCGCCTTGATTGTCGAGGCACCAGTGTCTTCTTCTTTGCCGCAGCTTTGGGTGCCGGATACCCTGAGGGCCTATCAGCGCTTGGGGCAGTGGTGGCGGCGGCAATGTTCAGCCAAAGTCATTGCAGTTACTGGCTCAGTGGGCAAAACCACCACCAAGGAAATGATTGCTGCTGTCCTCAGTCACTACGGTGCTGTTCACAAAACTACAGCCAACTTCAACAACGAGATTGGCGTCCCCAAGACCCTCCTGCAATTGGAGCCACACCACCAATTTGCCGTGATTGAAATGGGGATGCGTGCCCGCGGCGAAATTGCCCTGTTGAGCCAGATTGCTCAGCCCGATGTTGCCGTAATTACCAATGTGGGCACGGCTCATATTGGTCGCCTGGGTTCGCGCGAGGCCATTGCCCAAGCCAAATGCGAACTGCTTGCCGAAATGCCTGCGGGGGGAACTGCGGTGCTCAATGCCGATAGCCCCTTGCTGTTGGAAACGGCGGCTCAGGTTTGGCGCGGCCAGACCCTGACCTATGGCCTTGAGCAAGGGACGTTGCGGGGTAGTTATATCCCTCCGCAAACGTTGCGCGTGGGTGAGCGGGCCTATACCGTTCCCCTTGCTGGCGCCCATCATGCCCTAAACTTTTTGGCCGCCCTTGGGGTACTGCAAGCTCTAAACCTAGAGAGCAGTTGCCTGCCTCCCCAGTTAATGCTAGAACTGCCCAGTGGTCGCAGTGGCCGCTATCTCCTTGAACCAGATATTCTCTTGCTGGATGAAACCTATAATGCCGGCCTAGAATCAATGGTGGCCGCCTTGCACCTGTTGCGATCGCTCCCTGGCCAGCGGCATCTGGCGGTTCTCGGCCCTATGCGCGAACTGGGCAAGTTTTCGCTTCCCTTCCATGAGCAGGTGGGGGCAACGATTGCCCAATTAGACCTCGATGGTCTTTTGATCCTCGATAACAGCGAGGAAGGGGCAGCCCTTGCGCGCGCAGCGGGGCATGTTCCCAGTCAACGATTTGCTTGCCACGAAGAATTGGTGGAGTACCTATTGAAGGAGGTGCAAGCGGGCGATCGCCTCCTTTTTAAGGCCTCCCATGCCGTTGCCCTAGATCGAGTGGTCACTGAACTGCGGCAGCGCTGGCCTAAACTTCAGTCTTAAAGGTGGCCGAGGCTTGCAAAGAGCAGTGAACTACGCTACATTAGAAAATCGTCAATATTCCTCAGTAGCTCAGCGGTAGAGCGGTCGGCTGTTAACCGATTGGTCGCTGGTTCGAATCCAGCCTGGGGAGTTCCATAACTTAAGCCACAATAGCGACGGCGTCCTCTCCTTTGGAGTTCGATCTAGCTAATGAAGTCGGAGCGGGAGGGGGGCTAGTAACATACTCCCGGCCCTCACGCTTCGCGGTAATAGAGGTCAACGGTGAGTACTTCATTGCCAGTGGTGGAACAGTCACCGTATTCCTCTTGAAGCAGTACATTGAGCAGCAAGATTCCTCTTCGGA
>DVDZ01000150.1 GCA_015296025.1 Thermosynechococcus sp. M46_R2017_013 | reverse complement strand
CCCCCTTGAGCCATCCTTAAGTATCGTTGTTTAATTGCGCACACCAAAGGGAACATGTACCGAGGGAATGGCGCCTGCTGCTGACTGCAGATGGGTGAGTTGATCATCAAAGAAAATGTGCGGCTTGAGTTGCTTGAGAACCCGTACTTTCTCCATACCACCAAGGAAAAAGGTTTCATCGGGCATCACTCCCCAGCTATTTAAGGTCGTCACCACCCGTTCACTCGCTAGGATATTACGGGCTGTTACAATCGCAATCCGTAACAGCCGCTGATAGCTGGCATCCTGCTGCTCTTTGGCCATCTCCAACTGTTGAAAGGCCGCCAGTTTCCTAAACAGATCACTCAATGGCCCCGGATTGTGGGGAATGTTGGCCTTTTGCAGTTCATGGGCATGAAATTGTTCCAAATCCCCCTGATGAAATACCGCCTCGGCTTCATCATCTGCCAGCACGCCGTCAAAGTCAAAAGCAATGCGCAACTCGGCATCCTCTTCATGGTCGGTAATCGGCGAAGGAATGACCATGCCCGCTGGATAGCCAGCTTTGATGGCCTGCTGTACATCTGTTGCATTGGCAGAGAGAAACAGGGACACATTGAAAGCAGGAATGTAGGGATGGGGGGACTTCCCGCCCAAAAATGCTGCACGGGTAATATTCAGGCGATAGTGCTGGATTGAGTAAAAGACGCGCTGACCAGTATCTGGATCATTGCGGGATAGGAGAACCACCTCCACTGGCTCCTGTTCGGGATAGGCGCGATTGAGGTTCAAAAAGCGGCGAATAAAAGGAAATGCTACCCCTTTGGGCAGCACATCGTATTTCCTCTCCCGCTGAAATTGACGGTATTTTTCCGTGCCCTCGTTTTGGAATACTGCATCTGACTCCGTCAGATCAAACAGGGCACTGGAGGCCACGGCAATCACTAATTTGTTCTCAATTGGATACCCCATTGCCGATCCTTGGGTAGCGCGCTTGAAGCGCAGTGCGCAATTGGGCGATCGCCCCTTGCCAATCCTCCCGCTGCGGCTGACGAATTAACTGCGCAGAGGGATACCAAGGCGATCGCGACTGCCGCCAAAGCCACCGCCAATCGGCCACAAAGGGCAGCAGAATCCACAGCGGTTTCCCTAAGGCTCCTGCAAGATGAGCCACAGCCGTGTCAATTGTAATTACTGCATCCAATTGTTGGATTAAAAGTGCCGTATCCAGAAAATCCCCCATATAGGGCTGGCAGTCAATCACCCCCACCTGCTGTAGTTGTGCTGCTTCCTGTGGCGATCGCTCCTTTTGCAGACTATACCACTGGACATCAAATTCCCGCAGTAGCGGTAGGAGGTGCTCAAGAGGGCAGGAGCGCCGAGCTGCACTCGGCGTTTGACTGTGGGTTGCCCAGACTAGGCCAATCCGAGGTTTAGGGACATCAAAGATGCTGTGGG
>DVDZ01000184.1 GCA_015296025.1 Thermosynechococcus sp. M46_R2017_013 | reverse complement strand
AAACCCGCAAGGCGTGGTTTCGGCGTAGCCAAACTAAACCCCAAGGACGGCTGCGCTGTCTGCGCTATCCTGCCCCGCCCTGTTAGCTTGAGCGGTATGGCGGGGCTTGCCGCGCACAGGGTCAAAACAAAGGGAAAAGTAGCTGCTTTAGAATAGAAAGCAGCACAACCAGTGCCTCAGGAGTTTTAATGCTTAGTTGCTCGCTCTATTGAGGATTCTTAAGAATGCGTTTCCCCTCCGTCCCTTTAATGCTGATTGCCAGTACATTAACCACACTACCTGCCTTGGCCAATTCTGTTGCCATTGGCACCATTCAAGTCAGCCCAGACTTGCGTTCGGCATTGCTGTCGCTGCCCAATCCTGCCGCGAATCCGCATGCTTTACAATCTGTCAGTGATTTAGCAGAGCTTGAAAACCGCCTAGAGATTCTCCCTGTGCCTACTCGCCCGGAACCAAAAGTTTACAGGCAGTTTGAGGAGCCGCGCAATCATCGTGGTCTTGGTTTTAAGGTAGGTATCTAACGCTCAAGGGCAGCGCTTTTGGCAGCGCGAAGTTGGCCACTGTGTTGATCTAGGAAAGCTTGAGCGGCAAGGGCATCCAGTCCTGTCCAGTACATCAGCAGGGCACGTTTCACTTGATAACCACTGCGTTCCAAGAGATCTGCTGCCGCTGCGCGGTCAATCCCCGTGAGATCAGTGAGAATCCGCAGGGCACGATCCAAGAGTTTACGATTTGTAACTGCCACATCCACCATACGGTTGCCATAAACTTTGCCTAGCTGCACCATTACTCCGGTGGAAATGATATTCAGTGCCATTTTTGTCGCAGTACCGGCTTTCAACCGGGTGGATCCAGCAAGGAGTTCAGGCCCTACTAGCAGACGAATGTCAATATCAGCGCTGCGCTGCACCTGATCCGAGGGGACGCACGCCATGAAAATAGTCAGTGTGCCCACTGCTTGGGCGGCATCAAGGGCGCCATGAACATAGGGGGTAGTGCCTCCGGCAGTAATCCCTATCACCACATCTTGGGCGGTAATCTGGCGATCGCGCACCACGGCTGCTCCATCTTCGTAGCGATCCTCAAGCCCTTCGGAACTGCGCACAAGAGCTGCCTCACCGCCCGCGAGAATACCCTGAACCAAATAGGGAGGGGTACAAAAAGTGGGAGGACATTCCGCGGCATCCAAAATCCCCAAGCGACCACTGGTGCCCGCACCCACATAAAAAAGCCGCCCCCCCTGCCGCAGACGGTCTGCTGTGGCGGTGATGGTTTGGGCTAGAGCCTCGCGTGCTTGGGCAATTGCCCGTAAAGTCTGAACATCTTCACGATTAAAGAGATCAACCAGTTCTAGGGGGGTGAGCTGATCCAGATGCTGGCTAGCGGGGTTAATCTGCTCAGTTAAGAGATGGCCACGATTGGGAAGTTCTGAGTGGTC
>DVDZ01000054.1 GCA_015296025.1 Thermosynechococcus sp. M46_R2017_013 | reverse complement strand
AGCAACAATTTGCTGGGTTTTTTGGCGGGGTTGGGGCTTTTTTCACTGGGGGAGGTGTTTTTGAGGCTTTACGGGGAGAGGGACTGTGGGGTTGGTAGGTTTTGGCAGCTTCGCGAATGCGATCAGCATCGGCCTCGGAAATGGTACTGCTATGGCTTTTATAGGCAATCCCCAACTGCTCACAGATTGCCAATAAATCTCGATTGTCTAGGTTGAGTTCTTTTGATAGGTCATAAATGCGAACTTTACCAATGCTCATGCTCTCTCTCAAAGGCTCTGAAATCTCTACGAAAGGACAAACGGTAGGGCGATCGCGCGGGTAAAGACTACCGTCCAGGGGGAATTAACGGGTTTTAAGGGATGGGTTGGGGCAACTCACTCAACAACAATTTCCAGAGTCGGGGCTAAAAAAGTAGAAGTATCCCTATTATTAACGATTTTGGTAGGGATTGATCAGGGCAACAACCCCAACGGTGGATCGATTTCAATGCGTCGTGCTGTGAGATCAATTACCGGGACAATGGCCGGCACAAAGGGAATATAAACCAATGGGGGCGCTTCTTGGGCAGGGTCGAGTAACCGCACTTCCAGTAAGTCATTGCCTGCATTGACCAAGCCCACCACCTCGCCAACCGGCTTACCTTGGTGATACACCGCCAGTCCTATTAAATCCATAAGGTGGTATTCATTGACTGCAAGGGAGGGGCGATCGCTCGCAGGCACCAAAATTTCTGCACCTTTAAGCGCCTCCGCTGCGGTGCGATCGCTGACCTCAGCAAAGGCAACTACAAACTGTTCAGCACGGGGCAAAAATCGCCCGCGCACAAGGGTGACAGCATAGGGTTGTGGCTGCCGGGGCGATCGCAACCAACGGGAACCCGCCACCGTAAAGCGCTCGGGAAAGTCACTAAAGGGCTTGACCTTGACTTCCCCCCGCAGGCCATGGGCGCCGATAATTTGGCCAACACAGAGCCACTCACTCGGCTCAGGGCAGGGGGTCACCATAGGCTGTCCAAGCCAACTTCAGTAAACCGTTCATAATTGCTGTGGCAACGCTGACGCCCCCCTTACAACCCTTAATGGAGATGTGGGGCACCCAGGACTTTTGCAAGCGTTCCAAAATGGGGGAGAGAAAATTGGGGGCGGCGTCAATAATTAACGCGGGGCGAATTTCTTGAGCTTCCACTAAAGTCAGTAACGGTTCTAGGGCTGAATGATCGCTACTGAGGACAAAAATAGCCGTGGGATGGCGCCGCGCCAAGGTTTCAATGCCAAAGGCAATGCGGGACTTTTCTTGCTGCGGACGGGTAAAGGTTTCTGCCCCACAGTAAATGGGATTACCAAATGTGTTTTGGGTGTAGGAGAGGACGCCCACCTGCACCATCGTAACATCCACCACAATCGGGGTATGAGCGGCCAGAGCCGCCACACCGGATTGCAGAGCCTGCTCTGAATAAATAATTAAATTTAGGTATTCTAAATCCCCTGTTGCATAAATTACACGGCGCGTAATGTCGTATTGTGCTGGACTCAGGTTGTGTCCCGCCAGCAACTGGTCAATTGCCCGCAATTGCGCAACATCAGACTGGTGCCATTCCATCAACAGTGCCGCAAGGAAGTTAAAGAATGATTCATGTAGCAACAACTTGGCAACAATTAATATAGCAGCAAAAGTTTTGCACCACTCAGGGCAGCCCAATTTCCTGCCCCCTGTGGCGATCCATGACTTCAAGGAGACTGGTATGCTGGAAACAACGTCCTTGAACTTGTGCCACTGTGTCTCAGATTCTCTGTCCCGTCCCGGCAGATCAACGACCCATTAACGAATATCGTGACCTCAAAGCCTCTTGGTTTTTTGAGTGGTCAACTTGGCCGCATCCGCGTTTTCGACGGCGTTTGGCACTGCTGTGGGGAGTCGCTTGGTTAGTCAGTGAGCCGGTGGCGATCGCCAGCTTTTCTTTGAAAGAGGCACCTTTTCACACACTTTTAGCCGGTGCCCTAGGAGCAAATTTTTTGTTATTACTCATTCTCCTGCGCCTTGTGTTGGGTTGGGTTTACGTGGGCGATCGCCTGCAACGTCCCACCGTTGTTTATGAAGAAACAGGCTGGTATGACGGTCAAGAATGGCAAAAGCCTGAAGCTGAACTAGCCCAAGATCGCCTAATTTATACCTACGAGTTGCGCCCAGTTTTGCAACGGCTACAGGTGACCCTTTTGGCGCTAGTGATCTTTTCTGTGGGCCTTGCCCTTGTTTGGGCACTCCTGTAGCTGCTGCTGATATTGTTGCTCATTTACCTGCATGACCGAACCTATGTCCAAACGCACCCAAGCCCCTCCCCTCGATGTTTATTTACTGCGGGAAGGGATTGTTGAGTCGCGCCACCATGTCCATGCCGTTGTCTGTGATGCCCGGGGTCGCATCCTTGCCCTTGCAGGAAATGTAGAAACCGCTGCTTTTGTCCGCTCTGCTCTCAAGCCCTTTCAAGCCTTGGCAGTGACCACCACAGGAACGATGGAACGGTTTGATTTGAGCGATCGCGACCTTGCCATTATCTGTAGTTCCCACCAAGGCCGTATTGAGCAAGTCCGCCAAGTCTTTAACATTCTCTGGCGGGCTGATGTCGATCCCACGGCGTTGCAATGTCCCGTTCCTGCCGGCCGCCAAGGGGCACTCCAGCACAACTGTTCGGGGAAACACGCAGGAATGCTAGCAGTTTGTCAACAGCGCAATTGGCCATTGACAAGCTATCTCCACAAAAATCACCCGGTGCAGACTTTAATCCTTTCCAAGGTGGCGGAATTGCTAAGGATGCCCGCCGCAGAATTCATCTGTGCCCACGACGACTGTGGGGCGCCCACGTACTTGATGCAACTGGTGCAGATGGCCACCCTTTACGGCCAACTGGCCTCTGGCAATGACTGGGCAATGGAGCGCGTCGTTCGTGCCATGACCCACCATCCTGATTTTGTTGCCGGACCCGGTGCCTTTGATAGCGAGTTGATGCGCCTTACGGAGGGAGAAATCCTCAGTAAGTCTGGGGCTGAGGGAATTCAGTGCGTAGGTCGTGTGGGCGAGGGCATGGGATTAGCAATTAAGGTCAGCGATGGCGCCAAGCGGGCCAAATATGCCGTTGCCATTCAACTTTTGAAGCAACTGGGCTGGATTACCCCCAGTGTGGCGGAGACCTTGGGGGAGCAGTTTTTGATTCCTAACCAATTTACCCGTCTAGAGGTCAATGGTGAACTGACCTTTGCCTAGAGATTGACTTTGAACGGTTAAAGTAAATTTACCCCCTCAGCGATGATGAGGTATCTCTTTTAAGAACTAATTAGATACGGAGGCTGTTGTGGCTGTTACAGCAAATGTCGGAACCATCTTTCCTGTGGTGTGGGCGGGCGATCGCGTGCAGTTAATTGATCAAACCCGCTTGCCAGAACAGTATGAACTGAAGGACATCACCACTGTAGCGGACATGGCCACTGCCATTCGGACAATGGTTGTACGGGGTGCGCCGGCAATTGGTGTGGCAGCGGCCTTTGGCATGGTTTTGGGGGCAAGAGAGTACAAAGGGAGCGATCGCCAAGGGTTCTTGGCGCACCTTGAGAATGTTGCCTCGGAATTGCGCCAAACTCGCCCAACCGCAGTGAATTTATTTTGGGCGATTGATCGCATGTTAAGGGCAGCCCAGCAACCCACAGCCACTTTGGCGGAATTACAGCGGCACCTTCTTGAAACCGCCCAAACCATTGCCCGTGAAGATGTGCACACCTGTCAAGCCATTGGTGAAAACGGCCTTGGTGTCCTGCCGAAAACTCCCGAGAAGTTGCGCCTGCTCACCCACTGCAATGCCGGTGCCCTAGCGACAGCAGGTTATGGAACAGCGTTAGGGGTAGTTCGTGCGGCTTGGGCAGCGGGTCGCTTGGAGCGGCTCTATGCCGATGAAACTCGTCCTCGCCTTCAGGGAGCTAAATTAACCGCTTGGGAATGTGTGCAGGAGGGCATTCCCGTTACCCTTCTTGCCGATACGATGGCGGCTCACTGTATGCAGCGGGGGATGATTGACGCGGTGGTGGTGGGTGCCGACCGCATTGCCCTAAATGGGGACACCGCTAATAAAATTGGCACCTATAGCGTTGCCCTTGCCGCCAAAGCCCACAACATTCCCTTCTTTGTTGCAGCACCCCTTTCTACCATTGACACCCAAATTGCCACTGGGGCAGAAATTCCCATTGAAGAGCGACATCCCCAAGAAATCTATCAGGTGGGGTTTAGCCGCATTACGCCGGCTGGGGTGGATTTTTACAATCCTGCCTTTGATGTCACCCCTGCCCATTTAATTAGCGGCATCATCACTGAGCTAGGGGTCTTTCCCCCCGCTGACCTCGCACGGGGTATTGGCGCAACAGCAGATTAACGGCCGCAGACCGTACGGGCAATATCACCCGCTATCGTAGCGGGGGGATAGCTAATCCCAACCGTGATACTCGCTTTTAACGTTGTAGGGATTACAGGATGCCGGTGATCGTCTCCCCTCTACTTGGATAATGCCATTCCATATCTACGGTGTACACCCGACCCCTACTGTCGCGAGCCACTTCCATTTCTGCCCAGACAAAAGGGGCGATCGCCAGCCCTAGGCTCAAAGTTGCTGCCCCCACAAGGGCAACAGCTGTTCAAAGCATTGTCCCAAAACCTCTTTCTCTAGTAGTGTTGCCATCCTAGCAACTGTGCTAGAAAATCGTTATTCCCAATTCAAAAAGCTTGATAGAAAAAGATGATTTCCTTGCCATCCCGTTTCAGTACAACCGACCTCAATGCCCTTGCTGAACGTATCCGCATGGCGGCTGAGCAAGCCAACGGGAATGTCCATGACCTGTTGGCACTGCTGCGTCTTTTGGAGCAATTGCACCGCGAAATTTGTGACAATCAGTTTCAGGCAGCGTTGCCCACCAATCGCCAAGCGCTCTATAAACTGCTGCGGGATATTGAAACCAATGGCGGCTGGCCCTACATTCCCCGCAAACGCCTAGAGTCCTTTTTGGGGGCGATTCAAGAGGAATCAATAGACCATGAATGTTGAACGCTGGCTAATACGGCAGGAGCCGCAGTGGCTCGAGTTTGAACAACTCCTCAACCGTGCTGAGATGGAGGGGATTCAAGGCCTGTCAGCAGCGGAAATTTGCCGCCTCAGTCGGTTGTACCGCTTAGTCAGTGCGGATCTGGCACGGGCAAAAACGCGCCGCCTAGGCAGTAACCTTGTCAACTATTTGCAGGGATTGACGTTGCGGGGCTACAGCCAGATCTATCAGGGGCGGCGCTGCCAAGATTGGCGCAGGGTCTGGTGGTTTTTCCAGCGGGACTTCCCAGCGGTTGTTCAGCAAACATGGGGCTATACGGCCTTTGCCTTGGGGGTCTTTCTTGTGGCTGCTGCGATTGCTTGGTGGTATGCGTGGCGCGATCGCCAGTTTTTGGAACTGGTGGTGCCCTCAGATATTCTGTCCCTTGTGGAAGAGGAGGGCAAGCTGTGGATGGGGTCTATTGTGGGCGTCGAACCCTTGGCCTCCAGCGCCATTATGACCAACAACCTGAGTGTAGCCTTTGCAACATTGGCGGGGGGAATCCTAGGGGGACTGGGAACCCTTTATATCCTTTGGAACAATGGCTTGCATCTTGGGGCAATTGCTGCTCTTGTGGCGCAACATAACCTAGAGTATTCCTTCTGGGCCTTTGTCAGTCCCCATGGTGCCTTGGAGTTGCCCGCCATTTTTCTGGCGGGGGCTGCGGGTCTATTGCTAGGGCAAGCGATTCTCTTGCCGGGGCAATATCGTCGCCTTAGCGCCTTGAAGCGCAATGGTGCCTTAGCGGTGCAACTCATATTTGGAATTGTGCCGCTGTTGGTTATTGCGGGTATGATTGAGGGCTTTTGGTCGCCCAATCCATTGATTCCCAACGGTGTGAAGTATCTCTCTGGCTTAGGGTTGTTGACTGCCCTATGGTTTTATTTGGCTAGCCCTCTAGAGCGATCGCCCACAAGTGGGGGAAAATAGAAAGATGTTTTATTTATGTTTAGGCCGATCGCGAGAACACTATGGCAGACAACTGGCGCAGTCGCATCATTACACAAGGCGTTCAACGCACCCCCAACCGAGCCATGCTGCGAGCCGTGGGCTTTGGCGATGAGGATTTTAACAAACCAATTGTTGGCGTAGCCAGTGCCTACAGCACCATTACCCCTTGCAATATGGGGATTGCTACCTTAGCCAGTCGTGCCGAAGCGGGCATTCGCGCAGCAGGAGGGATGCCGCAGTTATTTGGCACGATTACCGTCAGCGATGGTATTTCCATGGGCACCGAGGGGATGAAATACTCCCTCGTTTCGCGGGATGTGATTGCCGATTCGATTGAGACTGCCTGTAATGCCCAAAGTATGGATGGGGTATTAGCGATCGGCGGCTGCGATAAAAATATGCCTGGGGCAATGATTGCCATGGCACGGATGAACATTCCTGCCATTTTTGTCTATGGGGGCACAATTAAGCCCGGTCACTGGCAGGGGCAAGACCTTACCATTGTCAGTGCTTTTGAAGCGGTGGGTCAGTTTAGTGCCGGCAAAATGGATGAGGCAACGCTCCACGCCATTGAACACCATGCCTGTCCAGGGGCGGGTTCCTGCGGTGGTATGTTTACGGCCAATACGATGTCCTCGGCCTTTGAAGCCATGGGCATGAGCTTGATGTACTCCTCAACCATGGCGGCGGAGGACGCCGAAAAGGCAGACAGCACGGAGCTGGCGGGCAAAGTGCTAGTGGAGGCAATCCGCAAAAATATCCGCCCCCGCGATATTATCACCCGTAAATCCATTGAAAATGCGCTCAGCGTGATCATGGCGATCGGTGGCTCTACAAATGCAGTGCTACACTTTTTGGCGATCGCCCACAGTGCCGAGGTTCCTTTGACCATTGATGACTTTGAAACCATTCGCCAACGGGTGCCTGTCCTGTGCGACCTCAAACCCTCAGGGAAATACGTCACCGCCGATCTACATCGGGCAGGCGGCATCCCCCAAGTCATGAAAATGCTCCTCAATGCCGGACTGCTCCACGGCGATTGCCTGACAATTACAGGAGAGACCATTGCCGAGCGGCTGCGCGATGTGCCCGATACCCCCAACCCCAACCAAACAGTGATTCGTCCCTTTGACCAGCCTCTTTACGCCACCGGCCACTTAACCATCCTCAAGGGGAATTTAGCCACTGAAGGAGCAGTTGCCAAAATCTCCGGGGTAAAAAATCCCCAGATCACCGGACCGGCGCGCGTCTTTGACTCCGAGGAAGCCTGTTTAGAAGCAATTCTTGCCGGTAAGATCAACCCTGGCGATGTCATTGTCATTCGCTACGAAGGTCCTGTGGGTGGTCCCGGGATGCGGGAAATGCTGGCTCCCACCTCTGCCATTATCGGTGCCGGTTTAGGGGATAGCGTTGGCCTCATTACCGATGGCCGCTTCTCCGGCGGTACCTATGGTATGGTGGTGGGTCACGTTGCTCCCGAGGCTGCTGTGGGGGGAACAATTGCCCTTGTGGAGGAGGGAGATTCTATTACCATTGATGCCCATCAGCGACTCCTGCAATTGAATGTCAGTGAGGAAGAACTGGCCGCCCGCCGCGCCAAGTGGCAGCCGCCGGCACCGCGCTATACCCGTGGCGTTTTAGCAAAGTATGCCAAACTTGTCTCTTCTAGTAGTCTGGGGGCGGTCACGGATCGTTTTGTCTAGGGGAGGCTAACTCCTGCAAAAAGGCCTCGACACCGGCGCGATCGCTCGTTTGGCGCGGGTAAATCAGAGGGGGGCGTTGCAGGGTAATCAGCTTCACCCCCAACGCTTGAGCAACTCGTTGCTTGATCCGCTCACTCTCGCTGCCCGAGGCCTTGGTCACCACCGCTGTAATCTGCCACTGTTGCCAAAGAGCGCGCTCTAGTTCTTGGGACACCGGTGGAAAAATGGCAATTAACCGCTGGCGATCAAACCCAGCCCCTAAGGCGGCTTCTAGGGCAGTAACTGTGGGCAAGATCCGTGCAAAGAGCGTTGCCTGACGCTGGAGGAGAGCAAAGGCTGCCAACGGTTTTACCCCCACGGTCAACAACACCCGCTCCCCCACCAAGAGATTACCTTGCAGCAGCGTCGCTAAATCTGTATAGATACCCGTTGCCTGGGGCAACTCTGGGCGTTCAAAGCGCAAGTAAGGTAGCCCCAGTTCTTGGCTAAGCTGAATGGCAAGGGCAGAGATCTCCGCTGCAAAGGGGTGGGAAGCATCCACAATCCCTTGAATAGAGTGTTGTTGAATTAACTCGCGGGCACGGTTAGAGGTCAAGCGCTCGACATGGCACGTGAGCAACGGATGAGCTGGATAGAGACCAGAGGCGGCTGCTGTGGTCACACTTACCCAGCAAGGAAACCCTTGAGATACGATTAAATCCGCAATCCAGCGACTCTCATGGGTGCCGCCAATCAGCCAAATTGCCCCCTCCACCTAGCCCAGTAACGCGCGACGAAAGTTTTCGCGATAGGACTTATTCATAAGGAGTGGTAGCCACAGCACGCTAAGAATAAAGCGCGATTGGGTGTAGTACGTGCGGTGAAATCCTTGCCAAAAGCGCAGGGCAATCAAGAGGTAGAGAACAATTGCACCAAGACCAAGGAGTTTCATAAAGACATGGCTAAATCTGAACTACCACTTCCACATTACTGGATTCTTTGGATCAACAGTGGCGATGACCGGCTGGCTAATGTCATCCAGCATGGCCAAAATAGATTCATCCAAGTGAAGGTCAGCCGCTTTGATGTTTTCTAATACCTGCTCTGGATGGCGAGCACCAACAATAGCACAGGTTTGCGGTTGATGCAAGACCCAAGCCAGCGCCAAATTCCCCACCGTTGTCCCCAAACTGGTGGCAATGGGTTTCATGAGTTCAATGGCCTCGAGGGCACGGGTATAGGTTTCCCCTTGAAAGAGCTGGTTTTTGGCGCGGTTATCGTCAGGATCGAACCGATGGTCAGGACCAAAGCGGCCCGTGAGTAACCCCTGAGCCAGGGGGGAGTAGGCCAAAATGGTAATATCGTGCTCAATGCAGAAGGGAATTAATTCTGTTTCTGCCCAACGCCAGAAGAGGGAATAGGGAGGCTGAACACTGTCAATGCGCCCGTACTGCATTGCCTCGGCCAGTTGGGCACGGGAGAAGTTGGAGACACCAATGGCACGGATTTTGCCGGCAACTTTCAACTCCACCATTGCCTGCATGGTTTCCTCAATGGGCACAACCTCTGAGTTAAAGGAACCCGCCGGCCAGTGAATTTGATACAGATCGATGTAGTCGGTGTTAAGGTTACGGAGCGATCGCTCGCAAGCGGCAATGACTTCTTTGTAGCGCAAATGGTTGGCAAACACCTTCGTTGCATAGACACAGCGATCGCGCAGCTCCCCTACGGCTGCGGCTATGATCCGCTCTGAGTGACCATCCCCATAAACCTCCGCCGTATCAATGGTGGTCATCCCCGCTGCCACCGCTGCACGAATCGTGCGAATGGACTCCTCATCTTCAATGCCGACCCACCAACGTTTACCGGCTTGCCAAGTGCCAAGAATGAGCGGCGTAATTTGAATCTCCGTGCGACCGAGGGGGCGAGTTTGCATAGAAAATCCCTGTTGAGGAACCACTAGCGAGACATTGGCAGAATAGGAAGAGCACCTAGCATCTAACTCCATCCTTGGCGGTTGCTGGCGTCAAGAACCTGATTCACTGTAAACAGGTGCACTCCTTGGCTTGCTGCAGAATGCTATGGACACTGTACCGCGCGTACAGAGCCTCCTGCAACTGCCACACTGCCGATTGAATATTCCCAATTTTGGAAGGATGGAATTAAATTGGGTGGCCACAAAAGAAGAGCACCGTTGTACTGCCATAGATTTTAATTCGCTGCTGCTGCCAGCCGATTGCTAGAATGGCCTCTAAAGCCGGGGGGTTTTTGGTGTGACACTCAACGGCAATTTCCCCCGTTGGCTTCAGACACCTTTGTTGCCAAAGTAACCGCAGAACGGGGAGATATAAATCGCTCTTGTAGGGGGGATCAAAGTAGATCAAGTCAAACTGTGGCACAGGGAGTTGGAGGAGTTTCTGGCGGACATCCCCCCGCAACAGAAGCGTGTGCTGATGGGGTTGAGCCAAGGCTGACCAGTTTTGACGGATGGCTTGACAGGCTTGGGGAGATTGTTCAATCCCTACCACCCATTGAGCACCGCGAACAAGAGCTTCTGCTCCCATTGCACCCGTACCAGCGCACAAATCAAGCCAATAACACCCTTCTAGGCGGCCTTGCCAGATATTAAAAATTGCTTGGCGAACCTTTGCACTTGTGGGTCGGGTATTGTGGCCGGGAAGCGTTTTGAGCGATCGCTGGCCAGAAATTCGCAACGGCATACTTTTAATGTATCTGCTTTAGACCCAAATAAAAAGTCCTGGGAGTCTTGCCGTGTTTCGACCCCAGGACTTTTGTTTGCGAATCACTCCTCACTAACTAAACCATACTTTAGGTTTGCAAAGACCTGTAGAGCGTCCTATGACACTTTCTCAAGCGACACCCAACTTTTCGGACGACGGGCATCGACCACATCTTTTAGGGTTAGTGGGCACCACATCTTTTAGGGTGAGTGGGCGACTTGGCTGAGGCAAGCTTGCCAATTTCTTGGTCAATAAAGAAGAGTCCCTGCCCCTCGGTGCCAATCAGTTCAATTTTGTCGAGGATGCTCTTGAATAAAAATTCCTCTTGGTGTTGTTCGGCAACGTACCACTGCAAGAATTCCAATGTTGCATAGTCAGGCTCCGTATCTGCCAAGCGTACTAGCTCATTGATTTTGCGGGTCACGAACTGTTCATGCTCATAGACTTTGGTGAACATCTCCTTCAGAGACTGAAAGGTATGTAGCGGCGCTTCCATACCCCCTAGAATGGCCAAAGCACCGGTTTCGTGCATGTAATTCAACAGGCGTCGCATGTGAGCCATCTCTTCGTCGCATGCCGACTGAGGAATGTCGCACAACCTTCGAGAGCTTTGTGGGCACACCAAGAACTCATTTGCAAGTAGAGATGTGCTGAGTAGATTTCAAGGTTGATCTGTTCATTGAGTCGCTGGGTCATTGCTTCTGATAGCATTGCTGATTCTCCATTGGTAAAGTTCAAAGGTCTCTGAGCCGCATTGGTTACAACCGCTACAGTTGCTAGGGGCTACTTTTTGCACCCGGCCTTTGCGGATGAGTTGCTCCAAAATGGGCTTAATTGCTGCTGGCGGTGCCCGAAAATGGGTCGCCAATTCCCGCAAAGACACAATTTGACGGTTCTTGATATACTCTTGGAGTTGTAAGAGCATGATCACTGTCTCCCTAGTGTAGAAAACCGCTGGCGATCGCCCCAGTATTTCAAGCCCATGATCACCATCCCCATCACCACCCCTAAACCCAATAACCACAGGAATGAAAACAGCGGATGGGCTGCAAAGGTCATGAGTTGGTAGTAGGCCGTGGCCACCCAATAAGCCAAGCCTGTAGTCCAAGCCGTAACAAAAACTGTCCAGCCCAAATTCGTTTCCCGATAGACAGCAGCAGTGGCCGACACACAGGGAAAGTAGAGCAACACGAACAATAGAAAAGCAATGGCCGCCGTGGGTGTACCAAAGCGCTTGGCCATTTGACCAAAGGTAGTGTAGTGCACCTCCTGCACTTCAGCGGCTGCCTCGGGGTTATCAACGTTCTGCAGCACCTTCAATCCCAAGGGATCTAGCATTTGCTGCCCAATCTCACTGAGATTTTGGGGAATGCTTAACACTGCCTCCTTCAATCCTTCCCAGACTGAAAAAGGTGCTTCCGGTTCATCCTCCCCTTCAACCCCTTGGCTCTCTTGGCGGGCTAAATCGGTATAGAGGGCATCCATTGTTCCAACCATCACTTCCTTGGCAAAGATGCCTGTAAAGAGTCCTACCGTTGCTGGCCAGTTGTTGGCCTGAATTCCCATGGGCGCAAAGATAGGGGTAATCTGGCGACTAAAAGCACTCAAAATTGACTGGCTACTATCTTTTTGGCCAAAGCGGCCATCGGTGCCCACGGAGTTGAGCAGCCCAAGGATGACAACAAGAATAACAATCATCTTGCCTGCCCGCACAATAAAGGTCTTCAGCCGCTCCCAAGCCCGCAGGAGTACTCCCTGAAATGTGGGCAGATGGTATGGGGGCAATTCCATGACAAAAGGCGCAATCTCCCCCTGAAAAAGAGTGTGCTTCATTAAGAAACCCGTAAAGATGGCAGCCGCAATTCCCAATATGTAGAGTAAAAAAACTAGGTTTTGACCATTGCGCGGGAAGAAAGCCGCCACAAACAAGGCATAGACCGGTAGACGAGCGCCGCAGGACATAAAGGGATTCATAAGGATCGTCATCAGGCGATCGCGCCGATTTTCGAGCGTACGGGTAGCCATGATGCCGGGGATATTACAGCCAAAGGAAACCAGCATCGGCAAAAAAGATTTACCCGGCAAACCCATCCAGCGCATGAGTCGATCCATGACAAAGGCCGCTCGGGCGAGATAACCAGAGTCTTCAAGTAGGGTAAGAAAAATAAAAAGTAAACCAATTTGGGGAATAAATGTTGCCGTTGTTTGGATACCGCCCCCTACCCCTTCGGCCAAAAGACCAATCAGCCAACCGGGGGCATTTAGAGTTTCAAGGATCTGCGTTGGCCAGCCTACAACCAACGTGCCCACGCCAATATCAAAGAAGTCAATAAAGGCACCCCCCACGTTAATTGAGATAAGGAACACTAAGTACATGACGGCAAAGAAAATCGGAATGCCGAGCCAACGGTTGAGAACAAGGCGGTCAATGCGATCCGAGACGGTGGTTGTCAGGCGATCGCGTTGCTCAAGAATGTCGGCCATCAGGCTCTGAATCCAGCAATAGCGACTATCGGCAATGATGAGATCAATATCTTCCCCTAAGGTCTGGTGAATCCGCTGTCGCCATCGGCGCAAGGGGGGAACCACCTCTTGAGAAACGGATTCGGCATATTGCAGCCAAACCAAGGCTTGCATCCGATTTTGAGCACCTTGGGTCAGCAGATCAGCTATGGCCTCCTCAAGGACGGGAGGTTGGGGAATGCTCACTGGGGATAGGGGGGGAGCTTTCAAGGCAGTGCGAATTTCCTGCCGCAGTTGCTGAAAATACTGTTTTTGTTTGGCACAAAAGGGCACCACAGGAAGGCTTAAACGTTGGCTCAGCGTCTCTGTATGAATGTTGATTCCTGCGGCACGGGCTACATCCATCATGTTGAGGATAAGGAGGAGCGGTACCCCCAGATCGAGCAGCTGTGAAGTCAGGTAAAAGTTGCGCTCCAAGTTCGCCGCATCTAGGATATTGACGACCAAATCGTACTCGCGCGCCAATAGAAACTTGCGGGCAATCTGCTCATCTAGGCCGCTTTCCTCAGCATCGAGGGCATACACCCCCGGCAAATCCACCACCGTTACGGTGAGGTCGCGATCCCAATAGGAACCCTCCTTGCGCTCAACAGTTACTCCTGGCCAATTCCCCACCCGCTGGTTGGCTCCTGTGAGGCCATTAAAAATGGTTGTCTTACCGCAATTTGGGTTGCCAATCAGAACAATTGTTGCTGCCATAGAACATTCCTTACCTAGAGGGGAGACACCTTAAGGGCCTCGGCTTCATCCTTGCGCAAGGTCAAATGAAAGCCGCGCACTTTAATGTCTGTGGGATCGCCCAAGGGAGCATGGCGAATCACCTCCACTTCGGTGCCGGGGGTTAAGCCCATTGCTAATAGTTTGCGTTTGTAGCTAGGGTGAGTGGGAGCATAACCAATAATGCGCAGACGAGTACCAACCGGAGCAGTGCGCAGGTTCACCACTGGAAGCTCTGGCGCCTTGAGCAAAATGTGTTGGGCTAGCTCGTGGTTAAGACAAAATCGCTGGGAATCAAGACCTACCATTACTGAGCCGCTATCACTCCGGTGCAAAATGCTAATGACTGCCCCCGGTGCCAAACCCATCCCTAGAAGTTGTTGAGTATTGCTGCATATTAATTTCGCAATGGTGTAGCGATCGCCCACCTTGGCTTCCGCAAGGGAAATCAGTTTAGACATGCCTTTTCTCCAGCGCTGCCTTTGATGATGGGGGTCGGCAATGTAGGTAAAAGGCGACCATGAGGGTGATGACATATTGCATTTAACAACTTTTTGAAAGTAGCTTATTGCGGATAATTCTCAATTTATAGCACAGTCTTGCCCTAAGGACAAAACTTTATCAAGTCTTAACCTTGAAGAGAAAGTCCCCATCCCTGCGCAAGCGGGTGTATTTGCAACTTGTCATGAGTTTCATCTTAGATGAGATACTTAGACTTGTAATAAGGCTTTTGGTGAGATGCGCAATCTCACACGAGATATACAAAAAAGCCAAGCCTGGCCAATGCGGCATAGCTTAGGTGAGCAGATGAACAAAACAGGCCGGGCAAACACTTGATCTCAGGTGATTGCGGGTGCCGCAATAGAGCGGTTTTCTCAAATCATTTCTCAGAAAGGGTTTTAGCTGCCCTAGTTTGAACAATGGACTAAATTTGGCCTAAATTTCTTGATGGCACAATCCCCACAGGTCAATTGAGAAAAGAGCCGGCAAATGTTATCTTAAATAAGTTATCGGGATGTAGCGCAGCTTGGTAGCGCACTTCGTTCGGGACGAAGGGGTCGCAGGTTCAAATCCTGTCATCCCGATTGCTCAGCCTTAAACTGTTAAGATAGGTAAGAAATACCCTAGGATTGTGTTGTGCTATGACCTCGGCTGCATCCTCAGTTGCCCGTTCTGACTTAGCAGAATTGCGCCGTCTTAAATCTCTTTTGCCACCAGAGCTGCAAAGCTGGGTGATGATTGAACCAGCCAGTGGGGTAAATCCTCCCCTCATCACCTGCGAAGAAATTGGCAAGGATGAGGTGGAAATTCAAATTGATTTGGCACGCTGGGATCAGTTGGCCAAGGATCAACGCAACCTCCTCTTTTGGCATGAAGTAGCTCGCATCCAAAATGACACGATTCCTCGTGATGGCTGGGAGATGGCTGCACTGGCCATTGGTCTGGGGGGTGCTGTGGGCGAACTTTGGGTACAGGACGGCCTGTTACTCACGCTTGCCCTTGGACTGTGTGTCTTTTCAGGTTGGCGACTCTACCAGCGCAACAATAGTGAAAAGGTTCTCAAAGAAGCCATTGCTGCTGATGAACGAGCGATCGCCTTGGCGACTCGCTTTGCTATGAACTTCCCAACGCCTACAAAAGTCTGGGCAGTGCCCTCAAATTCTTAATTGAGCAAGCGCCCAACCGCCGCCAACGCAAGCGCTATGAACTGCGTCTGCAAGCCCTGAAAAAGAGTGCCGCCAAAGCCAAAGCCCGCATGCAGGCCATGCAAAACGAAACCTAAGCAAAATCTGAATATGGCATACCCAAAGCAGAAGCTGCTATTGCCAGCAGTGATCCTCCTGTGGACAGTGGCCAGTTTAGGGTTCATGGCACAGTGGGATTTGCATCCCCTCCTGCGGTACTATGGCTGGGTCTTTACGGTTCAAATTGCTTTTTTGATGTTCTTTGCGCCCGCGATCGCGCGACAGCTTAGGGGTACCAAATCTTCCCAAAAGCAATGAAAGCTTTCCTTCAATGCATAAAACCACTCGATCTCTTAGATCGAGGGCAGCACCCATGGCTCAAGAGGCGAATTAATGCGATTAATTTTCAACAACTGGATTGAGAAAAGCTTCTAGTTGCTTGAAATTGAATCCCATGGCTCGGAGCGCGTGCCAGAGATGTCCCTGGAGGAAGAAAAAGGCAAGGAAGAAGTGGGCATTGGCTAACCAAGCACGGGGAGTATGCTGCCCCAGAGGCAAGTCAACTGTATCTGCAAAGTAGGGAGCAATTCCCAATTTGACTTCTAGAGGTGGACCATAAAACTCTACGGGGTAGGCGAGCGTATTCACTGCACAGAAGTAGGCCGCCACAAACCCCGCTAGGGCAATGCCGCCCAAAGAATAGGAGAGAATGGCTTCAGCATTAAACATCAACACTTTCCGTGCCCAACTCAGCGGCGGCACAAGAATATGCCAAATCCCACCTGCAATGAGCAAAATGGCAACGTAGATATGCCCACCCACTAAGTCTTCCAGATTGTCAATGCTGGCAAAGTGGGTTTGGTAGCCATAGATAACAAAGGGATCTAATGTGGGTTCAGTAACAAGGCGTACTGTTTGCAAATTTGCGTCATACAGCCCACCCCAAATCGTTGCCTTCAACACGAACAGCAGGGCACCCAATCCCAAAAAGAGCAGATGGTGCCCCAGAATGATTCCCAGTTGTTTCGGATCGTCCCAGCGGAAATGGAAGCGCCGCGCCCGCCCTGTGGCAGTACTGAGATCGTGGGGGGCACGAAACGTATGGAAGAGGGCACCTGCCCCCAGCACTGCCGAAGAAATGAGATGCACCGCTCCAATGACAAAGTAGGGGTACAGATCCACCACTTTACCCCCTTCACCAATGCCCAAGCCCAATGTGGCCAGATGGGGCAATAAAATTAGCCCCTGTTCCCCCATGGGTAGATCAGGTTTGTACTGAGAAATTTCATAGAGCGTAAAGGCGCCAGCCCAAAATACGGTCAGCGCTGCTTGTGCCACGTGGGCAGCGATAAATAACCCTGAAAGGCCGACAAATCGGGCATTGCCTGCCCACCAATCGTACTTGACGTTGGCTTGGCCGTAGGTTTGCAAGCCTGCACCTGCTGGCGATGGTGGAGTTACAGAAGTCGGGGGTTCACTAGCGATCGCCATAAATATTCCTCCTTGGATAAACGAATGGCATGAACAGGGCAGCTTATTGAGACTAATACTCAATAATGCCTAGGCCTACTATAGCATCACTGTTGAGAATTAATAGCATTTAGCAGCGGTGAAAACGTAAAGATATGTAACTTATCTGGGGGCAGTCTGTATCCCTAAGAACTTGAGGAAGATCGAGACAAAGCAGTAGGGTAGTGGATAGTAACAGGGGCTAACACTTACGTATGGCCATTTTGCTCTATCACGATGATGTGGCAGCGGCGGCAACGCTGGTCTCTATTCTCACGACTGCTAATCATCGCGTGGATGTAGTAGCACGCCCTGAAGATCTCTGGGGACTATTGGCCAGTCGTCGCTATCACCTGTTGATTGTGGATGAATCCCATTTGGGCACCGCAGTTGAGGTCTTTTGCCAGCAGGTGCGCGATCGCGGGTTTCAGGAGCCAATCTTGGTGCTCACCGCTATTGATTTAGCTACCCAGCCGGAAACCCAAGTCATTTACTGCTCCTACCCCTGTGCCCCAGAAGCCCTGCTGGAAATTGTCCAGCAACTTTTAAGCGCGATCGCCCCCGCCAAGCCAAAAAATAACAACGATTCAGGACTGCCCTTGGTTTTCCACATTGACAACGATGCTGAGTTAATTCACTCCCTTGAAAAACACTCCGCTGATGGTGGGTTTCGCTACGTCGCCATCGATAGCTGGCCGCTGGTCAACACCTTTCTTGAGGACTGCTGGCCCAATGCAGTCATCCTCAATCCTGAAGTGATGCCCGATGAAGTCACCACCCGCGAGTTTTTGCAGCAATTACGGCAACAGCGTCCGCCGATCCCCGCCCTCGTGTTTACCGCCCACGACACATGGCGCGATCGCCTTGCCGCCATTCGTCTTGGCTCACGGATGACCCTCAGTAAGCCTGTGGATGTCGAGCGGCTGTTGCAGGCTCTCGAACAGTTACTTCAACCTCAAGAAATGACCTCCGCCAGTATCCTGACGGTTGACGATGATGCCATCACTCTGGCCATTTTGAAACGGCTCTTAGAGCCTTGGGGGATGAGTGTTACCCCACTTCAGGATCCCGACCAATTTTGGGATGTCCTAGAGGCTACCCATCCTGAACTGGTGATTCTCGATGTCCAAATGCCCGGCATCAATGGCATAGAACTTTGTCAAGTTGTCCGCAATGATCCTCGCTGGAGCCAGCTCCCCATTCTCTTTCTCACCGCCACGACCGATCCAGCTCTTGTCACTCAACTCTTTGCCGCTGGTGCCGATGATTTTGTCAGTAAGCCAATTGTAGGACCTGAGTTAGTGACTCGCATTATCAATCGCTTGGAGCGTACTCGCCTCCTAAAACGCTTGGCAGAGGTGGATCCCCTCACAGGACTGAGCAACCGCCGTAAAGCCACAGAGGATATTGAACGCTTTTTGACCCTTGCTGGCCGCCAACAGCGAAGTCTCTGTATTGTCGTTTTAGATTTAGACCATTTCAAACGCATCAATGATACCTACGGTCATGATATTGGTGATCAGGTATTGGTGACCACAGCCCGCATACTGAAACAGTCCCTGCGGATGGAAGATATTGTGGCCCGCTGGGGAGGAGAAGAATTTTTAATTGCCCTCTATGATATTTCCCTTGAAGTTGCCAAGCACCGTCTTGCCATCTGTTTACACCGCTTGCGGAATCACACATTCCACGCCCCGAACCATAACAGCTTTAAGGTGAGTTTTAGCGCCGGTATCAGTCAATTTCCCACCCATGGGCAGACTCTCCTCCAACTGGTGAAAACCGCAGACGACGCCCTCTACGCCGCTAAGGCAGCAGGGCGCTCTCAAATTGTGACAGCCTCCAAAGAGACTGCCTCAGAGTTTACTCATGCTTTCTCCCCAGAGGAATAAGCTATCCTAAAGAAGCAGCAGATTTCAACTCAAACTTTGTACCAGCACTGTCAATGTTGTAGGTAGTCCTAGCAATCGTTTCAATATATGCACCTTGAGGCATCCTCTGCGCAAAATGCCACCATTCTCTTGGTTGATGATGACCCCAACTTGGTTCTTTTGGTGAAAGATTACCTTGAGATGCAGGGGTATCGAGTGCTAACTGCAGGCCATGGCCAAGAAGGTCTGGCAATTCTTCAGCAGCAAACCCCCGACTTAATTATTTGTGATGTGATGATGCCGCAGATGGATGGTTATAGCTTTGTCAGTGCGGTGCGACAACAAACCCACCTCAGTTGGTTGCCGGTGCTCTTTCTTTCGGCCAAAGGACAAACCCACGATCGCATTAAGGGGTTGCAAACTGGTGGTGATGTTTACTTGGTCAAACCCTTTGAACCGGATGAACTCCTAGCCCAAATCCAAGCCCTCCTCAACCAGACTGCTCGCCTGCGGGAAGCCCAAGGACGGCAACTACTTCCTAGATCCACTTCGCCCTGCGGTGTCGAACTCACCCCCACAGAAACGCGGATTCTTCAATACGTTGCCAGAGGCCTGTCAAACCGTGAAATTGCTGCAGAGTTACACATCAGTCAGCGCACTGTGGAAAGCCATGTCAGCAATATGCTGGGCAAAACAGGTTGCCATAATCGCACTGAACTCGCTCGCTGGGCAATTGATTACCACTACGTCTAAAGTTTTTCTTGAAGGCGATCGCCACAGCAAGACCAATATAGAGAACTGCCAAACTAGTTCTAACCCAGTGGGCATCCCTGTTCAGGCTGCTAGAGTATATTTCCTGCCAAAATCGATTTGGCATGAATCTGATTGACCGATGCTGTTTCAACGTTGCTGATTCTAAAAAAATGTTAACAGATAATGCAAAGTTGAAAATGTAAACTTTTCTGGATTTGAAAAATATTGAGATAGCTTTGGGTGTTTCCATGTCAACTTGTATAGAGGTGCAGGGTTTTCTTCCAGTTCCTTTTTGAGATCAGAACTAAGTGGCCGAAATCATCCTCGCCGTACTAATTTTAGAGGCACGTTAGCCGACAGATAGGGTATAGACTGCCAAAGCTCTTTTGCTCTTGAATCCCGATGAATCAAGGAAAAGAAAGCATAATGCAGACTGTAGTAAGGGTAAACTTTTAGAAATTTTGTGATTACGTCAGAAAACCAATATTGAGTTACATAACAATTGAATGTTAGGAAAATATAGAGGATATTCACCAATTGCTGTTGCCAAAAATTTAAGGGTTCAAAAGTATTATCCAGCCAGTAATGAGCAAGAAAATCGTGCCAAGAATGTATCAAGTAATGGTTGGGGTATGCAGCAATAAACCAGCTGGCAATCAGTCGGTCTTTTCCCGGCCTGCTAAACAGAAAGCATCCGCTATTGATCAGTGATGACAACCATTCATTCAAGGGAGTGATGCAGAAAGTTGTCGCATCTGCCCAAACCCCACCTTGCTGCATCAACAGTGTCAGACGAATCAAATCCGATTGTTGCTGAGGAGTCAACTTAGAAAATAGGTGATTGGGTAGCTTTAAGTCCAGAAATTCATGCAGGTTTTGTCGATCCAAAACAATAACTTGCCAAGTGGGATTTTTTTGGCGCCATTGCTCAATACAACGCTCAACGATAGGTGGTACATTTTTTCTCCTTGTAACCAAAGTAACCCAACTTTTTGCGGCAGCATTCCTCTATTCTTAAGAGTGGCAACTCCATTGTTTATCTTGGGATAGGGATTTACTGTTCCTTATCGCTGCATGTGCTCTGCCAACAGGGCTTGGGCGCGGGGTTTATAGAGGAGGTAGAAGAGTGCCTCCATGTAGCGCATCATATCTTCGCGGTTTTCTTGGGAAGAGAAGTTCCAAAAGCCATAAATCTTGGCGAGGGAGAGCAGGCGGGTACAGTGAATTTTCCAGGTGTAGGTGCTATAGACCCGCTCAATACCCGCTTTGGAAATCTGCTGCCACTGGTTAGGATCGCGATCGCAAGCCTCCAGAAAGCGGACAATGGTTTCAGCCATTTCTTCTAAGTGGGTCGGGTTAATATAAAAACCATTCACCCCATCTTGGATAATTTCTAAAGGACCGCCAAAGCGAGTGCCAAATGTGGGCAGCCCACTAATCATTGCCTCCAAAATCGTCAAGCCAAAGGCTTCAAACAAAGCCGGCTGAACAAAAATCCCTTGGCGATCGGCAATGATGCGATAAATTTCCCCAGAGTCTGCTTTCGGCAAGCGAATCCCTAGCCAGCGAATCTTACCGTGGAGGTTGTACTCGTGGATGATTTGGTAAAGCTTCTCAATTTCGGCAATTTCCTCGCGATCGCTAGAGTCTTCGGTGCGCAACTTCCCGCCACCAAAATTAAATTACAGCGCTCTTGCAGTTCTTTGCTACGGCCAAAAGCTTCTGCTAGCCCCGTGAGGTTTTTGATTCGATCTAGCCGCGCCATGGAAAAGAGAGGACGCTTTTCAGGATCCTCTAAATGCCCGTAGATCTGCTGTGGGTCTTCAAGGGTAAAGAGTAATTCCTCCAACCGCTGGCGATCGCCCTGCAGCCGCTCTGTATAGCGGTAATAGGGAAAGTACACCTGCTCATTGACCCCCGGTGGCACAACATTAAATTTGGGACTAAAAAGTTCAATCCCATTAACCACATGGTAGAGGTCAGGCATAGTAAAGGACTGGTACGATTCATATTGGCCGATACTATCAGGTGTTCCCACAATCTCTTGATAGGTACTGCTAATAATAAAGTTGGCGGCATTCATGGCAATCAAATCTGCCGTAAATTGCAGTGAGAAGTGATACTTATCCTCTAAGTCCTGCCAGTAGAGGTTACTAAAGAGGTATTTAGACTTCTCTAAAGCGTGGGCAATGTTGCACTGGGTTACCTTGAGTCGCCGCGCCAGCAAAAAGGCCACCAAATTGCCATCGGAATAGTTACCAATAATCAAATCGGGGACATGGCCAAATTCTGCTCGCAACTCTCGCTCGGCATCAATGGCAAAGGTTTCCAAATAGGGCCAGATTTCAAAACGAGAAATCCAGTTTTGCGTCACCTTGGGATTAAATTCCCGGAAGGGTACCCGCAAAATCCATGCATCATTGGTGCCATAAATTTTTTCAAGGCGTTGGTTGCACAGCGTCCCTTCCGCATTGGGAATCAGGCGAGTCAGGACAATAATTTTAGGCCGTGCCTGTAGTACTCCCAGCCCTGCCAGTTCCAAATCCTCGCGCATTTGTTTTTCCAAGCTTTTCACTTGGTCGAGGATATAGACCACCTGCCCACCGGTGTCGGGTCGCCCCAGTACGCCTTCTTGGCCAAACCAGCCGTGGGGAGAAATCAGGGCAATGCGAAAGAGCATTGGGATCCGCGAGACAAAGGCCTCTAGGACTTGGTGATCCGGAGAGTCCAAGAGTTGATCGAGAATTTCTAGGGTGTCCCGCACTCGCGCAGCGGTATTGCCCCAACCCGGTTCAAAGCCGAGATTTTGCAGTTCAAAGCGAAAGTCACTATAGGCCTCGTCGGCGGCGCGATCGCTAAGAGCCACTAAGGCCTGTTTCACTCCCTCTGAGAGCTGCTGCGGAGAGTGAATACGCTCATTGATTAAAAGTTGATAGCCGTTGTAGCGATGAATTCGCAGAAAGTTAAAGAGGTTTTGCTGCCACTGCCGTGGATCTTGGAAGAGCTTACTGGATAAATAACGGTTAAGAAACTCTACCCCCTTGCCAATGTTTTTGGCATCGCGGATGATGGGCGAGTAGTCGTAGAAGGGTTGAACGTCAATCTCAAAAATATCCCCTTCGTTGGGGTGATAGCGATTCACTAGGCGATCGCGCAGATCCAGTAATTCTGGAATCGTCATGGGCACGATCGTCAAATCCTCCACCAACAGCCGACACACCTCCTGCTGGGCAATCCGTGGCCGAATAATCCAACACAGACTTTCGTTGTCAACAATGATCTCTTGGGTATAGAACACCAGCTTGCTGAGGCCTGATTCTGAGGGCGTGGGCACAGGGCGATCGCGGTTGCGGCAGTAATCTGCAAAGGCACCCAAAATATCATTGCGCAGGAGATAGCGTTTTTCCCCTAGTTGCAGGATGCGTGAAAACTGACGCAGATCGGTGCGTTCATCACTCTCAACAACGGATTGGAGGAGTACAGAGGTCATCGGCAAACTCAAAACACGGCTTTTACCTGAGACGGCACAGCGGCTCAGGTCGTTTCCATTCTAGGTTTCCCCTTAGATAGGGTCAATTTTGCACAAGGGATTGCTGGATTTAGCCATAGTTCCAGAAGCCAAATCACAACCACAGCAGCAACAGCCCACCTGTTAGTGCCAGCACAGAAAGAGAATTTGCTTGTAGGCAAAACTTTCTAGTGCCCCTGATGGGTTATACAAATCAGCAATAGACCGGTGGAGGTGACGCCGATGGATTAATACCCGCTCAAACCAGAACGTGGGCAAAATTCGCGGCGCTAAATAGAGCATAACAAAGAGATGCCAACCAATCCCCCCAGACTCAGGAGAATAAGGGGGTTGAAATTTTCGCCAATGGCGGCCAAGGCACTAATAATCGCTAGAGGCCAGTAAGGGTTTGACCTGCAAGTGTCTCTCCAGCAGCCACAGCGGAGACGAAGCCCAAGGCCATGTCAGCAGCGGCGGTAAAGTTTAAGTCCTTAAACGTGTCGGCCATCCCAGCAGCAGTGCCCTGTTCCCCCTCAAACGCGCCAACTTCTAAAGATTGCCGTGCTCATAGAACCTGCCACAGCAGGACTCAACCCCTCAAAAGTGGGTGGTTGCGCAACCAATCCAAAACCAGTGTATTCACGCGATCGGGCTGCTCATCGTGGGGGCAGTGACCCGTGTGATCCAACTCCACCACCTGCATTCTCGGTTGTACCTGTTGAAACTGCTGACTGAGCATCGAGGGGATGAAGCGATCCTGCTTGCCCCAGATCAGCAATAGGGGTTGGGACACCTGTTTGAGCATTGTTTTGGCACTGGGGCCAAAGTTTGTACGACTCATAGCGCGGGTAATTTGTACAAAGGCGCGATCGCTATTACGGTCATAGGCAGGGGTGAGCAGGATTTCCAACAATTCATCATCCACACAGGTGGGGTTGGCATAGGCCAATTGTGCCCAGCGTTTGACAATGAAGGGGCGGCGGAGTATGTAAAAAAGGGTGCGCAGCAACCAAGGAGCCGTAAAAATCTGTTCAATTCCACTCACAAGAGGAGCGATCGCCCTTGGAATCAACTCTTCGCGCACCGCTGGATCCGGCAGACTCAGCATCACCACCCCCGCTGCCATCTGGGGATAGCGATAGGCACAGGTGAGGGCAATCAAGGCGCCAATGGAATTGCCAACAATCACCGCTGGTTGGCCAACAATTCCTTGCCAAAAGGCATGAACCTGAGCCGCCCAAAATTCAGCACCGTAGTCAGCAATTGGCTTTTCCGCTGCCCCCAACCCTATCAAATCAAGGGCATAGGTCGGCTGATGATCTCCTAAGACCCGCAGATTGTATCGCCAGTGCCGCAGAGATGCCCCAAAGCCGTGGAGCAAGATCACTGGAGCCCCCCCATGGGAAGCGGGTCGCCAAAAACTGTAGCGACTCTGCCACCCTCGCCAGCACCAATCTCGTTGCACACCGTAACGATAGACATCCACCCGTTGTCTCCTGCACCTATTCATCCAATAATGACTTCATATCTTATGAAGTTTTGCAACAAGTCCATCCAGTTCCAAAAAGGAGTTGCCCATTGAGTCCATTACCAACGGTTCAGTCCAAGGATGCGATCGCCCCCCACGGCGGTAGTCTCGTCAATCGCATTCTCTCCCCTGAACAAAAACAAGCTTGGCTTGCCCGCGCCGATCAATTGCCCCGCCTTACCCTTGATGAGCGAGCTGTTTCTGACTTAGAACTTATTGCCATTGGTGGGTTTAGTCCCCTAACCGGATTTATGGGACAGGCCGACTACGAGCGAGTTGTCGAAGAAATGTACCTTGCCAATGGGTTGCCTTGGTCTGTTCCCATTACTCTCTCTGTCAGCGCTGAAGTGGCTGCCCCCTTGGAAATTGGCCAAACCATTCGTCTGGATAATGCAGCAGGTCAGTTTTTGGGGATTCTCGAACTCACCGAAAAATACACCTATGACAAACGCCGTGAGGCTCGCTGTGTCTATCGCACTGAAGATGAGAAACACCCCGGCGTCAAGGTGCTCTATGAACAGGGAGAAGTCAACCTTGCAGGCCCCATTTGGCTCCTAGAGCGGCATCCCCATCCCCAATTCCCTAACTATTGCATTGATCCAGTGGATTCCCGTGCCCTCTTCCGCCAAAAAGGCTGGCGGACAATTGTTGGTTTCCAAACCCGCAACCCTATCCACCGCGCCCATGAATATATCCAAAAATGTGCCCTTGAAATTGTGGATGGCCTTTTTTTGCATCCCCTTGTGGGTGCCACCAAGGAAGATGACATTCCTGCTGATGTGCGCATGCGCTGCTATGAGATTATGCTGGAGCATTATTTCCCAAAAGATCGGGTAATTCTCGCCATTAATCCGGCAGCAATGCGCTATGCAGGACCACGGGAGGCAATTTTCCATGCCCTAGTGCGCAAAAACTACGGCTGCACCCACTTTATTGTCGGTCGCGATCATGCTGGCGTAGGAGACTACTATGGCACCTACGATGCTCAGCATATTTTTGATGAATTTGATCCGGCAGCCTTAGGCATTATTCCTTTGAAGTTTGAACATGCTTTCTACTGCACCCGTACCCAGTCCATGGCCACCAGTAAAACCAGTCCCAGCAAACCTGAAGAGCGGATTCACCTCTCAGGCACCAAAGTACGGGAAATGCTGCGCCGGGGAGAATTGCCACCCCCAGAGTTTTCGCGCCCAGAAGTGGCGGCGGAACTGGCACGAGCAATGCGACAACCGCAACTAACCCCATAACCTAAAACGAGGGGGTCAAGCTGACGGCAGCAAGACCCCTTTAAAAGTTAGCAACGACGATATTTAACTCAACAACTAACGTGGACAAAACGTGGTTTTAGCTGGCGATCCAACCCCCTTCGACGATCTCAACCGATCAAGCTTGGAGCATGGACACTAGGTAATAAATTGCTGTCAACGTTGACGACCTTGGAGACTAGAGGGCTACCTAGTATTGCCTTAACTCCCATGGACGACAGGATGGGGACTTCGGCAGTAACCACACCAACGATAAGGCTGGATAAAGCAAGAAGATAAAGGTACACAGGTGAAGCTCAAAGGATTGATTTTGATGTTACCCACAAGACAGAAGTGAGTTTTATCTTGGAGTAACTTTGCTTTATCCCGAACTCAAGGACTGGGAGGCACAAGCCTTAAGTTCACTCTTATCGTTAACCTTTCTTTCTGTGCCTACTTTTACGTTAGCATAGGGGTTCGAGAATGCTCAAATGTTAACTGGAAATTCAATATCTGAAACATTCCTTAACTAATTTTGCAATATGCTGTTAAATTTAGCAGTTGTACCCTTTTGGCAGTACTTTCAGTACTGAGGATTATCTCTGGATTTTGACAGTTTGGATGCTTGCCCCAAGCTCATAAAAAAAATTGCATCAGCCCTCTCGGCGCCAATATGGCAGAGCTGATGCTGAACGACCGTCCTTGACTTGACCTGTAACCTGTCTAGGGGGATTTTTCTTGCAGGAGAAAGTAACTAACCCTTACGGGAGGGCGTCCCCGTGAAGGGCTGTGCCCCTGTGGAAGGATAGTGATCGTTGCGAGGGGTGAAGATGCGCCCAAATGCCTCCATCAAAAAGACCATCATACTTTGTAGTTGCTCACGTAGTGCTTTTAACATAGGTCAACTCCTAAAGTCCTAAAGAAAGCGATTTAGGCTCCAGCCTTTGGCTTAATGATTGAACACCGCAGAAAAGACTTGAAACTTGCTCTACCGGAGCAACGGAATCGGACTTCACCTCAACATCATTAGGTAAAGGCTGTACTTTTAGTATAAAAAATCAGACAAGTTACCTGAGAGAGTTTGAGACAATTTTTTATATGCTGAATAAGGAAATTATTGATTTATGAAATTTTGTTCTGAATGAGATTACACTCATGACATTTCTTCCCCCTCTTGCTGATCTTTCCCTACGGGCACAGGTGGCGCAAATGGTGGTTGTACGAGCCAGTGGCCACCTCTACGATCGCCAGATTCAGTATCCTGTTTGGGAACCGTCCCAAGACACCTTAAAACACTGGATTAAAGACTGGGGAGTCGGCGGCGTGATTCTCTTGGGGGGCAGTGCCGTCGAAGTGGCAGAGCGCTGTCGACAACTCCAATCTTGGGCAACAATTCCCCTACTGTTGGCAGCTGACATTGAGGAGGGGGTTGGTCAACGCTTTAGCGGCGCAACACAATTTCCACCCCCTGCAGCTTTAGGAGCGATAGCCCAAAAGAATCAACAGCGGGCAGTGGATCTTGCAAGGGCAATGGGAGCGTCCACGGCAGCAGAGGCCTTGGCCATCGGCTTAAACTGGGTTTTAGCTCCCGTGGTGGATGTAAATAATAATCCCGCCAACCCGGTGATTAATGTGCGTGCCTTTGGTGAGGAGCCAGACATTGTCAGTGCCCTCGCAACGGCGTTTATTCAAGGGGCAAAAACCTATCCAGTGCTAACAACAGCAAAGCACTTTCCCGGCCATGGGGATACAACCACCGATTCCCACTTGGAACTACCCGTGATTCCCCACAATCGCGATCGCCTACAAGCCATTGAATGGCCGCCCTTTGTTGCTGCAATTCAAACAGGTGTGGATGCAGTGATGAGTGCCCATGTGCACCTCCCTGCCTTGGATGCCGAGCAACCCGCAACCCTGTCGCCCCAAATTCTCACGGGCATCCTCCGGCAAGAGATGGGGTTTAGGGGTCTGATTGTGACTGATGCTTTGGTCATGGGGGCGATCGCCCACACCTACGGTACCGCAGAAGCTGCCGTCAAAGCCGTAGAAGCGGGTGCCGATATTTTACTCATGCCCTTGGATCCCCCCGCAGCCATTGAAGCGGTGGTTGCTGCTGTTGAGTCGGGGCGGATTCCCTACGAGCGGATTCAGGCCTCTGTGGCTCGAATTCAAGCAGCAAAGGCGCGTTTACTGCCCCTTTTGTTACAGTTGGACTATTTCCAAACCACCCCAGCTATTGAAGTGGCCACCGCTATTGCTCAAGAAAGTATCAAGCGGGCTGGCCAAGCTTTGCAACCCGTGACCTCAGGGGTAAATTGTCTAGTGGTGGATGATGCACTCGACGCCAGCTTTTTGAACCGCACCTGTCCAGCATTGAGACTGCCTCCCACTTGGGGGTTTGACCAACGGGTAGTGATTGATCAGCAAACGGCGCTGACAATGATTGCGGGCTTCCCCAAGGCACCGACCTTAGTGCAGGTATTTAGCCGTGGCAACCCCTTCCGCGGCAAAGCAGGGTTAAGTGTGCCGGCGATCGCTACCCTAGAATGGCTCCAAGCCACAATCAATTGATGGGTTTGGTGGTCTATGGCAGTCCCTATGCCTACCGCGAGATTGCCCAACAGCTTCACCCCAATTTGCCCCATGTCTTTAGCTATGGCCACGACAGTACTGCCCAAGATTTAGCTCTGGCGTGCTTGCTGCAGGCGACATCCTAAAGGTTTCCTGATCTTTATAGAAAACGCTATAGGGAACCCCTATACTCCCTAGTACGTCCTTAACTGCTAAGAAATCCCCCTATTACCTTCTCTGACCATGCTTAGGTTTCCCACTGCCGCTGGCTTGGCAACTTTCTATACAGTTGCAACAATGCTGGCGATCGCCCCTAGAAGTTTTGCTGCACCCCAATCTTGGCTCGATCAACCCCTGCGCAACTGGAATCCCACCCTCCCGCTCCTCGACCTCCCACCCCAGGGCAATCCCAATCCAAGTGAGTTAAACCGCTGTCGCAGCACCCTGCGATCGCCCCAGTCCACAGCGGATCGCCTAATTCAACAGCGGGGCTGGTATTTGGTGGGTACACCCATTCGCCATCAGAACGTGGAAATTATTCTTGGCAATAGTGGTTTTGATGGCATGTGTCGCCCGATGGGGTATCAGGCCTTTGTCTTTTCTAGAGGGCGCTACTTGGGAACCCTATCTCCGAATCTGATGGATTCCCGCGCTGATGGCTCGTTTCTGGGTGAGGTCAAGTTCCAAAACAATGGTACATTCACGGCAGAGTTTGCCCGCTATGATCCTAATGATCCCCTCTGCTGCCCTAGCCGCATTAGCACCGTGACCTATCGCCTCGAAGGGGGACTTCTGCCTTTGCCACGCTTGGTACCCGTGGCTGTTGCCACCCAACCCACGGCGAATAACACTCCCCCCCAAGCTTCGGGACTGAGCCTCAGCGGTCAGCGGTGGCATCTCAGACGCATTGGTAATCAAGCCTTTCCAGTGGATACCGCCTTTATTGAGTTTGATAGTGCCAACCGCCGTGCCAATGGCTTTACCGGCTGTAATAGCTTTAATGGTAGCTACACCGCCAACGGCCCGCGCCTCCTTTTTGCCCCCTTAGCAACCACCCGACGCCTATGTCGTCAAGAGCTGCTTCAGAGTGTGGAAACTCAGATGCTACAAGGGCTCAACCGTACTAACCGCTACCGCATTCAAGGAAATACCCTACAGCTCTTTGAGGGCAATCGCCTCCTGTTGACCTTTGAAGCGGGTGCGACTGAAAGTCCCCTCAGTGGCCGCTGGCAACTTCAGCGCCTGGCCAATATGCCGATGCCACCGCGCAATCCGATGAATGCTGTGTTTATTGAATTTGATGGCAATGGCCAACGAGCAACAGGCTTCAGTGGCTGTAATAACTTTAACGGTGGCTACAGCGTCAATGGCCAGCAATTGCAGTTTTCGGCAGTTGCGACAACACGGCGAACCTGCATCGGTCAGCGGGCTCAAAGGATAGAGATGTCATTTTTGCAGACTCTTGAGCAAACCAACCGCTACCGCATTGAGGGAAATACATTGACGTTTTATGATGGCGATCGCCCCCTTGCGATGTTTCAGCGAACACCCTAGGGGAGAGTTGCTACTCTAACAACCCTTCAATGACCGAGAAACCTCGTCCCCGCAAAAAAAATCGCCTGACTGCGACCCGTCCTCCTCGCGCTTCACGGCAGACATCGGCCAAACCCGTTAGGAAATCCCCCCCAGTGGCTCCGAGTGAGGAGATCCCTGAACTCCTCTATGGTCGCCATGCGGTGCTCTCAGCCCTTGAGAGTGGCCGCCCCTGCAACCGTATTTGGGTTATTCCCAGTCTGCGCTACGATCCCCGCTTTCATCAGCGCTTGAATGAAGCCAAACAGCAGGGCGCCGTTATTGATACAGTGACACCCGAACGCCTCGACCAACTGTGCCAACGGGGGCGACATCAGGGGATTGCCATGCAGGTGGCTGCCTATAACTACTGGTCTCTTGAGGATTTGTTAACAAAAACGGCAGCCGTCAATCAACCTGTGCTCTTGGCGGCCGATGGGATTACCGATCCGCAAAACTTGGGCGCCATGATCCGCACAGCAGAGGCGCTGGGGATGCAGGGAGTGATTATTCCTCAACGGCGCGCCGTCGGTATTACGGCAACCGTAGCTAAAGCAGCCGCAGGGGCCTTGGAGTATCTGCCTGTGGCAAGGGTAACTAACCTCAACCAAGCCCTTGAAAGGCTGAAGGAAGCAGGCTATTGGATCTACGGTCTTTCGGAGCGAGGAGCTGTACCCTTGCCCAAATTCAATTTAATCGCCCCACGGTCTTTGTGGTTGGCAG
>DVDZ01000156.1 GCA_015296025.1 Thermosynechococcus sp. M46_R2017_013 | reverse complement strand
TTAAGAGGATACAATTGTCTCCGATAGCAGCTTTTACCGTTTTCAGCGGGTTCCATCGATGGGAAAAGGATTGGCATAGATGAAAATTTATTACACTGCTTAAGAAACATTTGAACTTATTCTAAGAATTGTTCAGAATGGATTGTACTGCAACCAAGTAAATTTTTTGTAAACAGGATAAAATCTTGGGTTCTAAAATGGTAAGCGGTTCTCCTTGTCACTACCCCTTTGATTGAGGAATTTGTAGTCAAAGCCGTTCCTTGATGACAATTTACCGAGGCGATAAATGTGAAGTCTGATCCGCCGAAGAAGTGGCGCCATCTCCTCGTTATTGAAGATCAGGAGGGTCGGCGCATCATTCACTTAGAAGCTAGTACCTATACAATTGGGCGGCATCCCAGTAATACGATTGTTCTTAGGTCACCCCTGATTTCCCGGCAACATGCTGTTTTGCTACGGGTTTTGGATCCGAACAGTGGTAATTTTTTCTTTCGCCTTATTGATGGCGATTTACAAGGGAAGCGCAGTGTCAATGGTCTGACGGTAAATGGCAGACCCTGCTACTCCCACATTCTCCAGCATAAAGATTTGATTGTCTTTGGCGGAGATGTACGTGCCCGCTACCACGCGATCGCCAATATCTCTGATTCAAGTTTCAACCGCTACACCCGTGCCCTAGAGGCCGCCGGTATTTCAGATCGGGAGGCGGCTTCCTTGGGGGGTGCTTTCATCGGCAGTCAGATGTCCGACTTGACGGAACTGCAACTGCTGCGGTTGTCCTCTTTTCCGGAGCTAAGCCCCTATCCAATTATTGAACTTGCCCCCAATGGCCAACTCACCTACCTGAATCCAGCGGCAATTCAGGAATTTCCTGAGTTGGGGGAGACGGATGGGCAACACCCCCTCCTATCCCGCCTCAAAAGTTGGTCGTTACACAAAAGGCGATTTACCGTTGAGGAAATCAATGTTGGCGATCGCACCTATGAAGTAACAATCCATATGCTGCCGGAAAGCCAATTAATTCGCTGCTACATTACCGATATTACTGAGCGCAAACGCTCAGAACTTGCCCTGCGTCTTAGTGAGGAACGCTATGCTCTTGCAGCCGAAGGTGCAAATGATGGACTTTGGGATTGGCAGATTCGCGATCGCTCAATGTACTACTCGCCCCGTTGGGAACTGCTGATTGGGGAAACGCCGGGAACGTTACAACCCAGAATCGAGGAATGGTGGCGGCGTGTCCACCCCGATGATCTAGAGCGATTGCGTCAGTGCATGAAGGAGCATCTTTTCGGTACCCATCCCCATTTTGAGTGTGAATTTCGGATGAAGCACGCCGATGGCAGTTACCGCTGGATGCGATCGCGGGGTAAGGCACTGCGCGATGAGAAGGGGCAGCCCTACCGCATGGCCGGTTCAATGACCGACGTTACACAGTACCACCTGATTCAGGAGCAGATTCTCCATGATGCACTCCACGATGCCATGACCGGCTTGCCCAACCGCGTACTCTTTATGGATCGTTTAACCCGGGCCATTACCCGCTGGGTGCGGCGTCCCAACTCCCTCTTTGCGGTGCTCTTTTTGGATGTGGATCGCTTTAAGGTAATCAACGATAGCTTGGGACATTTAGCCGGGGATCAGCTCCTCATGGGCATTGCCCAGCGACTTACCACCTGTACCCGCGCAGAGGATACGGTTGCCCGCCTCGGTGGTGATGAGTTTGCCATTCTTTTGGAAGAGCTAAGGAATCCTGCTCAAGCCATTGAAGTAGCAGAACGGATTTTAGCAGCTTTGAGTCGTCCTTTCCTGCTGGAGAGACATGAAGTCTTTACCAGTGCCAGTATTGGCATTGCTTTTCCCAGTGAAGAAAGTAAAACGGCTGAGGACTTATTGCGCGATGCGGATACGGCCATGTACCGCGCCAAATCCCTGGGCAAATCTCGCTACGAGGTTTTTAGTATAACGATGCGTGCCCAGAGCATCGCCCTAATGAAAATTGAAACTGATCTGCGACGGGCGGCAGAGCACAATGAATTTTTGGTTTATTATCAACCCATTGTGGACTTATCAACACTCAATATTGTTGGCTTTGAAACACTGCTGCGCTGGCAGCATCCCGAACGGGGGGTAATCTCCCCAAGTGAATTCATGACTGTGGCTGAAGAAACGGGTTTGATCCTACCCATTAGTTGGTGGGTGATGGCGGAGGCGTGTCGGCAGATGCAACAGTGGGCAAAGGCTTTTCCTTGTAGCCGCATTCTCAGCCTCAGTGTCAACCTCAGTGGTCGTCATTTTCAGCAAGCAGATCTGTTACCCAATTTAAGATCTATTTTGGCAGAAACGAAATTTCCCGCCGAGCGATTGCGCCTTGAGGTGACAGAGGGAATCCTAATTGACAACAAGCAGGTAGCGATCGCTACCCTAGAGGAAATCCGCGCTATGGGCATTGGCCTGTATATGGATGATTTTGGTACAGGCTACTCTTCCCTCAGCTATTTGCACCGTTTCCCCGTTGACACTCTAAAAATTGACCGCTCGTTTATTGCTACCCTCAACAGGGAACAGCCTTCGGCTACAATTGTGCACACCATTCTCATGTTGGCTCACTCACTGCGTCTGAAGGTAGTTGCAGAAGGTATTGAAACCGATGAACAGTACCGTATCCTCCGAGCCCTCGGCTGCAACTATGGCCAAGGGTATTTCTTTGCGCGTCCCCTTTCTCCTCAACAGGTAGAACAGTTATTTGCAGGTTCCTCTTTGCCGCGCCTAGTAGGCTCCACTGCCAAAGAGCACAATCCGCACCGTCTCCACTAAAATTTCCAAATCTAGATTGAGAGACCAATTATCGATATAGTAAAGGTCAAGGCGGGCGGCTTCATCAAAATTGTTGATTTGAGAGCGGCCGGAAATTTGCCACAGTCCTGTAATACCGGGCATCACCTGATGGCGAATGTGGTGCCAAGAATGAAAACGGGCAACATCCCGCAGGGGAAGCGGACGCGGTCCTACTAAACTCATGTCTCCCCAGAGGACATTAAATAGTTGGGGCAGTTCATCAATACTGGTTTTGCGTAGGAAACTACCAAGGGGAGTGCGGCGAGGATCATTTTTCACCTTGAAAAGAATGCCATCGGCGGATTCATTTTGTGCCTCCAACTGGGCTTGGAGCTGAGGAGCATCGGCTCGCATAGTGCGAAATTTCCACATCTGAAAGACCTGTCCGTGGAGTCCCACCCGTTCTTGGCGAAAAAAGACAGGTCCGGGGGAAGTGAGTTTGATGGCGATTGCCACCCCAAGAAAGAGGGGCGCTAGCACCACAATGCCAAAGAGTGCCAAAATCACGTCCAAATAGCGTTTCAGCCGATACTCCCAACCATGGAGATAGGTCATATCTACCCGCAGGGTGGGCAAAGCAGCCACAATTTCCGGAGTGCCGCGTCGGTAGAGCATTTCTAAGCTGGAGGGAATCAACCGCAAAGAAATGCCATGTTGTCGCAGTTGCCAATAGAGGGCTGAGGCCAAGTGAGCCGGCGGCAGGCCTTCTACAATCACCTCTTGGGCTTGACAATTAAGAATCTCGGTCAAAGTTTCCGGTTCATTGGCCAAAGTGGCGATCGCCCTGCCGACAATCTTATAGTTGGAGCGCTGCTCCAGTCGTCTGCTGAGATATTCTTGCCGCTCCACGGGCGCCACCAAAAATGCACGAATCGGTCGCCGTAGGGTGAAAATTTTGAAGGCTAAACTGACCGCCAAGCGCAAGATCACAGCAAGGATCACACTGAGACCCCAAGCACTAAAAAACAGGGAGCGAGGCAGATCCACCTTAGGATCATAGAAGTAGGCGATCGCCAGCGCCAGCAAATAGCCCAAGCTCAACGCCTTAGCGAGGCGCAGATAATTTTTCCAATGGCCGCGCGGGTGATACAGCCCACTTAGAGCAATCAAAAACAACAAGCCCGCTGCAAAAAGCCAAAAGACACTGGGCAATCCCAGCCAGTACCATGCTGCCAAATCAGAGGGCAATGGCGCATAGAAGCGATTGAGTTGTAACCCCAATTTCCACGCCAACACCAACCCCCCTAGGTCACTGGTCAATAGCAGCAGAGCAAAGGCTGTTTCTGAGCGCCACCACATCCCACGGCAACGGGGTGCCCGAATATCACGGGGAGACGTTTGAGACCGCATCATGGAGCAGCAAAGTCACTATCGCCAGGGTTTAGTATTCCCCAGAACATCAAGGGGCGATCGCGGTGCAAGATCTCTTTGCAGACCCCAATCAATCCTCGACAATGGGGGATAGCAAACAACAATCTTCTCCAAATCACCTCCACATGTCCAGTGATTTAATTTATCCTTCCACCCTACTGCTGACGAGTTTGTTGGCCGTCGGATTTGTGTTTTTCATTCGTGCCTCCACCAAAGAACGCATTGAAACCAAAGAGTGGCTCATTGCCCAGCCCATTACTGAACTTGCCCCCCGCCTCAAGCAATATTTTCAGCAGCGGGGCTACCGTCTGCATACGGTCAATGCCGATGGCAGTGAAGTGACATTTCAGGGAAATGTTGCCGCTAGTCCCTTTTTGGCCGCCTTCCTTTTTGGCCTTGCCGTCTGCGGTGCCACGGCGATCGCCCTAGTGTTGACTGTCCTCTTACCGGAGCGCGGTATCTTGGCCTTTGGTCTCATTGGTTTGACCCCCATTGCCCCTTGGTTTTATTGGCGGGGCGCCCAGCGGCTGGAAACCGTTAAGCTCTCTTTGCAGCCCCACGCAATCGGTACTCAAGTGACCATAGAAGGACACCGCGATGAACTGATCACCTTTGAGAACACAATGCTAGGCGTTCGCTAGGGGGCGCTCTTAGTTGACATCCTCTCCGCAGTCTCCCGCGCAAGTGGATGAATCTACTGCAAAGATTCGTGAATTGAGCAAAATTGATGAGAGTATGATCAGCTGTTTCGTGACGACTGCGGCTTTTCACCGCGTCTAGGAGCGAAATGATACCCAACTTTGGCGGGGGACTTTGCTAGAATCAGTCAACAGATAGTTTTTCTGTGGTCAGCGGTAGGCTATCGCTCCTTGGTATCTTGCGAGGTCGGGTTTTTATGCACTTGAGTGAACTCACCCATCCTAACCAGTTGCATGGGTTGTCCATTGCCCAATTAAGTCAAATTGCCGCCCAAATTCGCGACAAACATTTGGAAACGGTGGCGGCCACGGGAGGACACCTTGGGCCGGGTTTGGGGGTTGTCGAACTCACCCTCGCACTCTATCAAACCCTTGACTTAGACAAAGACCGTGTGGTTTGGGATGTAGGGCACCAAGCCTACCCCCACAAAATGTTAACGGGTCGCTACAACAACTTCCATACCCTGCGACAAAAGGGAGGGATTGCTGGCTATCTCAACCGCCGCGAGAGTCCCTTTGATCACTTTGGTGCGGGTCATGCTTCCACGAGTATTTCAGCAGCTTTGGGAATGGCGATCGCCCGCGATCTCAAGGGCGAAAAATTCAAAGTTGTGGCCATTATTGGCGATGGTGCCCTCACCGGCGGGATGGCTTTAGAAGCGATTAATCATGCTGGCCATTTGCCCCACACCAACCTGATGGTAGTACTCAACGACAATGAGATGTCCATTTCCCCGAATGTGGGCGCGATTCCTCGCTATTTGAATAAAATCCGCCTCTCACCGCAGGTGCAATTTATTGCCGATAACCTCGAAGAGCAGTTCAAACATATCCCCTTCCTAGGTGAAAACCTGACCCCGGAGATGCAGCGCATCAAGGAGGGCATGAAACGTCTTGCGGTTCCCAAGGTGGGGGCTGTCTTTGAAGAATTGGGCTTTACCTACGTTGGCCCTGTGGATGGCCATAATTTGCAAGAACTGATTACTACATTCCAACATGCCCATACAATTCCGGGGCCTGTCTTGGTTCATGTGGTAACTGTTAAGGGGAAAGGCTACGCGATCGCCGAGAAGGATCAAGTAGGTTACCATGCCCAAAACCCTTTTGATCTGGTGACGGGTAAGGCCAAACCCTCCAGCAAGCCCAAACCCCCTAGCTACTCCAAAGTCTTTGGCGAAACCCTAACTAAGCTTGCAGAAAACGATCCACGCATTGTTGGCATTACAGCAGCAATGGCCACGGGCACAGGGCTAGACATTCTCCAAAAACGGGTGCCAAACCAATATATTGATGTCGGCATTGCAGAGCAGCACGCTGTCACGATGGCAGCCGGTATGGCCACCCAAGGTATGCGCCCTGTGGCGGCGATTTATTCCACCTTCTTGCAGCGAGCCTACGACCAAATTGTTCACGATGTCTGTATCCAAAATTTGCCGGTCTTTTTCTGTATGGATCGGGCGGGGATTGTCGGTGCCGATGGCCCTACCCATCAAGGGATGTACGACATTGCCTATTTGCGCTGCTTACCCAATATGGTGCTGATGGCACCTAAGGATGAAGCCGAACTACAGCGGATGATTGTAACGGGCATCAACTACACCGATGGACCAATCGCCCTGCGCTATCCCCGTGGCAATGGCTATGGTGTTGCCTGATGGAAGAAGGCTGGGAACCCCTTGAAATCGGTAAAGGAGAACTCCTGCGCGCCGGCGAAGATGTTCTTTTAGTGGCCTACGGCTCAATGGTCTATCCCGCAATGCAGGTGGCGGAAATCCTCAAGGAGCACGGCTTGAGTGCCGCAGTAATTAATGCCCGCTTTGCGAAGCCCCTAGACACTGCGTTGATTTTTCCTTTAGCAAAACAAATTGGCCGCGTGGTTACCCTCGAGGAGGGCTGCCTGATGGGGGGCTTTGGCTCAGCGGTTCTAGAGGCTCTTCAGGAGGCCGATATTCTCGTGCCAGTGCTCCGTTTGGGGGTACCCGATGTCCTAGTAGAACACGCTACGCCCGAGGAATCAAAAGCGGACTTGGGTCTAACGCCGCCACAAATGGCTAAAACCATCATGCAAAAGTTTGGGGTTGCGCAACCGACGGTGGTGACTGGTTCCTAGGGACGGGCTAGAACAATCACGGCATTTTGACCACCAAAACCGTAACTACAGCAGAGAATGTGCTCTAAGTGAGCAGGAAAGGTCTGTTGGACAATGTTGAGGTCAAAGTCGGGAGTGTTGCAGCCAACACAGGGGGGGAATCTGCTGTTCTCGCAAAGACAGGCAGGAGAGGGCAATGGCGATCGCTCCAGCGGCGCCTAGGGTATGCCCAAGGGCACCCTTATGACTAGTGACAGGAACCCCCTGAGCAAACAGGGCTTGAATCCAAGCAGCTTCGGCAGCATCATTGCGCACCGTTCCCGTGCCGTGGCTATGGATACAGTGGATTGCTTGCGGGGTGAGATTGGCTTGAGCCAAGGCGCGTTGAATTGCTAGGAGGGCGCCCCTTTGATGGACACTGGGGGCAGTCATGTGCTCGGCATCCGCACTCAAACCCAGGCCAGCAATCCGTGCGTAGGGTTCGATGGCTCGCGATCGCGCCCCTGCTTCAGACTCTAGGACAACAATGGCACCGCCGGCCGCTAGGCCAAATCCCTGCCGCTGGCGATCAAAGGGAGCTGCTCGTTCCTGAGCCAATACACCCAATTGCTGAAATCCCGCCAAAGTTAGGGAGGAAACGGCTGACTCCACGCCCCCTGCCAACACCAAATCACAATGGCCCTGCTCAATGAGTAATGCCCCTTGGGCGATCGCCCATATGCCGGTGGCACAGGCGGCGGTGGGGTTGAGAACAATCCCCTGAGTGCCAACAATTTGCGCCACCTGCTGTGAGACGGCTGCCGGCAAGGTTTGTAGCCATGTTTCTCGGGAAAGAGAGGACTGCCGTAACCATGTTTCCCACTGGGCTTGAAAACCACGACTGGAGCCGACCACTACGCCAGCACTGCTTAGGGGAGCCGTTAATTTCGCATCGTTGAGCGCTTGAGTTGTGGTAGTTGCAATAATTTTCTCGATGGGTAACGCCGTTGCACCTACTAGGCCTTCAGGGGTACGTATCAGGGCTGTTTTTCCTTCGCAGTAGCGTTGCCATGTGGCGATCGCTGTATCCCCCAGCGCTGTCCACAGCCCAATCCCAGTAATAACAACATTCACTGCACAATTGCTTCAAGATAGGATTGACATAGTGAGGTGAGGATAGCAAGCTTGGAAGCAACATCAGAGTATTGTGTGGTCATTGTCACTACTGCCACGGAAGCTGAAGCACTTTCTTTAGCCAATCAACTGGTAGCCGAGCACTTAGCTGCCTGTGTACAGATTCTGCCTATTCAATCAATATACCGCTGGCAAGGGGCTGTACATCGCGATCCAGAATGGCAGTTACTCATTAAGACCCGGCTTGCTTTGTTTGAGCAGGTGTGCGATCGCCTACTGGCATTACACAGTTATGAAGTCCCAGAAATAATTGCCCTACCCATTATTGCTGGTTCCTCTGCCTACTTGAGTTGGGTAAAAGAACAAACCTAAGAACCATCTAAAGGTTAAGAATGTCTGCATCCAAAATCAAAAGTTTCTATTAAATTCCCCATATTAACGACCTACCCCCTATCTTTGAGCATGGCATTCTTTCCCGCCAGGGACTAAAGGGATTCGATCTCCTGCTGTCCTCCTCCTTGGCTGTGGTTTTGAGAATACAAAGCAA
>DVDZ01000092.1 GCA_015296025.1 Thermosynechococcus sp. M46_R2017_013 | reverse complement strand
TATCTTTGATCACGATCTTTTGTTTGCTTATTTTTCTAATAGCAGAATAATTGCATGATTGGCAGTCCAAGAATTGGTTATTTCATACAGGTATTCTCACAAAGCAAAGCTATGATTAACACAGTAAAAAGGAACTTCACCCGCCTCGTCTATGCGATACTTCATTAAATTGAAACTAAGCGAACTATGCCTTCCAATCCTATCAGATCAAAAAAGTCAGTGTAATTGTTTTTAATCTTTGTTTCTATATTTCTTTTATAAGTAAAATCAATCAATAATTTTAGGATTTGAGGAACAGAGTAGGAGTAAAGCCTTCTCAACTGGGAAAATCTAATACTCTCCTGTATCTGCCAGTAGAGTCTTTCCTAGGGATTGAACCCTCTCAAAACTGTGGTGAACCGCATCCCTCTTGTGTATCCCACATCGTAGAAAAAGGCTGTCATCCCGACCCTTAGCGGGAGCGATCGCAAGCCTGTAATTGCGCTAGGAGCAAAACAATTCGATCTAGTCCTGAGCGTAATTGCAGCGGAGTCGTCCCTGCTTGGTTGAGGACAATACTGAAAACTAAGGGGCGATCCTGTACTGGTTCCACATATCCCGCTAAGGCAACAACACCCCGCAACGTGCCGGTTTTAGCCCAGACCCGATCTTGAGCGGCTGTATTGCGCAACCGCTGACGTAATGTACCCGATCGCCCAGCAAGGGGGAGCGATCGCCACCACAGCGAAGCATGCTCTGTTCGTACCATCTGCTGCAACAGGGTTACCAAGCCATTGGGCGTCAGCCAGTTTTGCCGCGAGAGTCCCGAACCGTCCACCAAAACTGCCCCTTGAACTCCAATTTGCTCTAAGTAGCGTTGGCGATAGCCGGGTTGGGCTGCCTCTAGGGCAGCAAGGAGCATTTCTGCATAGAAATTATCGCTATCCCGGAGGATAGGCAATATCAACTCCCCTAGGGGGCGTGAGGTATGGCGCACCAATACATCGGCTAACGGCTCTGCCGTCTCCACTAGGCGAATCTGCTGCACTTGAATACCCGCTTGAGCAAAGGCACGCTGTACCTGCTGCTGTAGGTAGGGAATTGGCTCACTGAGGGGGATGCGCATTTCTGCCGGCTCACTGCCCCCATGGAGTTGACCACGCACAATGATTTGCTGGCTGCGCACCTCACTTTCGAGAAATTCCGGTTCAGAGGCAGCCACCGTGCGGGTTTCATTCACCACTCGCCAAGGCGGAGGGGCTCCTTGGAGTCGCAGCGCCAAGGCTTGACCCAACTGCTGAGGAACCACTTCTAGGTTGAGGGCATTTTGATTGAGACTGAAGCGGGTGACCCCTGCTGCCTCCCCCATGGTCAAGTCTTCAAGCGCCCAAGTGGGATTGATCTGAACGGGCGTTATACCGCCAATTTCTAGAACTGGAATTTGGCGGATTCCCTGTTGGGCAAGGTGGCTGGCCATGCGTTGCAGGTCTTGGCTGCGGAAACTGGGGTCAAAACTGCCCTGAAGGCGGATGGTTGTTCGGTCGGGCGATCGCCCACTGAGGGTCGTTACAAACGAATGGTTGGGACCCCAATAGGTAAGGGCGGCTGCGACAGTGGTGAGCTTCACATTCGAGGCCACCAAAAAGAGCTTTTCCCCCTGATGGTTATAGAGCACTTCGCCACTAGTTAAATCCCGAATGACAATGCCCCACTGCCCCCGTTGCCATTGAGGATTGTGTATTTCCTGTTCAATGGTTCGTGTCAAATCTTGGCGACAGAGGCCAAAGGCAGCGGGTGAAACTAGAAGAAGCAGGGCACTAGCAGGGGATAGAAGCCATTGAAGTTGCGCCATAGGGCACTAAGTCCTTGACATAGACGCGATCGCAGCGCTGGGTTTCCACACCTGTGGCCGGTTGATAGCCCGACTTTTCGTACAAATGCACTGCTGCGGTCATGATCGAGGCGGTTTCAATCCAGATTTTGCGGTAGCCTGCCGCCTCAATGGCTGCTTCAAGATGGTGCAAGAGGAATGTGCCTAAGCCTTGACCCCGCACGCGTGGATGGAGATACATTTTGCGAATTTCCACTGCCGCTTCACCTCGTTGAATGGGGTAGAAGGCGATGGTGCCCACCACCTCAGTGGCTTGTTCCACCACCCAAAATTGTCCGCCCCGACGATGGTAGTAGTCCTCAACATGCACTACATCGGCATCGGCACCTTCGGGTTGCCAAGCAAGGCCAAACTCATTGAGGACATTGGCAATGAGGTGCATCACCGCCGCGCGATCGCGATCGCACCAATGGCGCACCCAACAATCCCCATAGTGAAGAAAAAATGCACTCAAGGACGGCTGCCTCCAGCAGGATATTGCCCTTTTCACCGGGGTAGAACACGCTCACAACCATCAAAAAATTGGCTGCTGAACCTGTCCCCTTAGTGCCCCCTATCTTTCAAAAAAGGACTGTACTGCCACTCTAACGATTCAGCGGGAGGCTCGCAAGAGCATCTTGCCACTCTACGGCCACCACTCTTCTAACCGCCAACCTAGTATAGGAAAAGATGCTGGACGAATGGACGATGCAAGACTTTGCCGTTGTCATTGTCGGCGGTGGCCTAGCAGGCGGTCGTGCTGCTTAGCGGATCAGGATACCATTGCCATTCTTGCCCAAGAAGCCCCCGATGTCGTGATTGACTATTTGCCAGTGACCATCACCCTGTTTCTACCCTAAGAGCGCAAAGATTAAATCCATGCGACGGTTACCTGCGACCCCTGCCCTGAAGCGTTTTATTATTGGCATCACCCTTTTTATCCTGCTCACGTTAGTGGCGGTGATGGGCTACACCAGCTTTGGCTGGAACTGGCTCGATGCCCTTTATATGTACGTCATCACCGTCTTTGGCATTGGCTACAGTGAAGTGCGTCCGCTGCTGACCCCAGCCCAACGTTTCTTTAACATGATGATTATTGTGGCTGGCAGTGCGGCAACGGTTTATACCATCGGTGCGGTGGTGCAACTGTTTACGGAAGGTGAAATCAAACGCCTATTAGATCTTCAACGAGCAAGCCGCGACATCAACAAACTGAACCGCCATGTCATTGTCTGTGGCTTTGGCCGCATTGGTCAGGTGATGGCTCAAGAGTTAGCTGCCACCAAGACTCCCTTTGTCATTTTGGATGTTGATGAACAGCGCATTGATCTGGCAATGCAGTTGGGCTATCTCGCCTATTGGGGAAGTGCAGCCGAGGAGGAAACCCTGCGAGTCGTGGGCATTGATCGGGCGATCGCCCTTGCTACAGTGTTGCCCAATGACACAACGAATGTTTTTATTACGCTGACAGCACGATCCATGAACCCCAATCTTTTGATCGTAGCGCGGGCCAATCTAGCCAGCACAGAATCAAAGCTACGCATGGCAGGGGCGGATCACATCGTCTTACCGACAAAAATTGGTGCCAGCCAAATGACCAATCTCATTCGACGGCCACGCATTGATTTCCTCGAACAAACGGGCGATCGCGAGACCCTCAACGAACTCTTAAGCCATATTGATGCGCGACTAGAGGAAATGGAAATTACCCCCAGTTACCCCTATGTAGGTACACGCTTGGCGGGACTGGAAGTGCGTGGCCAAGGGGCATTTATTATCATTGGTTTACGCAAGAGCGATGGTCAATTATTTTCGACCCGCGACAATCCCCTTGTGGACGTGGGGGATACATTGATCTTGTTGGGGCATGTCCAAGATGCCCCCAAGCTAATTCGCAAATACACCCTCCGCTCCCGCCCCTTTCGATGACCCCTCCCTCCCATCTTGCCCATTTCAAAGATCACGTCATTATTTGCGGTTATGGTTCCCTAGGGCGGACTCTAGCCATGAACCTGGCCGCTGCTCAAATTCCCTTTGTTGTAATTGACAACCAACGGCAGCGACTACGGCTGGCTCAGCAGTCAGGGCATCCTTTCTATCGCGGCGACGATCTTATGGATGAAAATGAGCTGTTAGCTGTAGGCGTAGATCGTGCCCGCACACTCGTTGCTGTCTTACCTGATGATGCCAGCAATGTCTTTATCACCCTCATTGCTCGCCGCCTCAATCCCAATCTGCAAATCTTGGCCTATGGTGAGTTACCAGCCACGGAGTCCAAACTGCGCTTTGCTGGCGCTGATCATGTGGTCTTGCCCTCCAGCATTAGTGCCCAACGGATTGTCCAGTTAATTACTCGCCCGACAGTTCTGGATTTTCTGGAGGAGAAAGAGGAGCGCAGTCATCTGATTGAGCTATTGAGCCAGTTGGATCTCCAGATTGAGGAGTTTACCCTCCCCCTGGAATCCCCGCTGTTGGGTCTGGCGATCGCTGAAGTGGAAGCAAAAGGTCGAGGCCGGTTCATTATTGTGGCTGTGCGCCGTTGCAACGGCAGCTTGGTCACTCATCCCCCTTGAGTCTGCCTTTGCAAGCAAAGGACACGGTCATTGCCCTAGGTCAAGCTGCTGAAATTCAAACCTTTTTCCGCCAACATGCCCCTCGCTATCGCCGCTTTAGAATTTAGCCTTTCAGCCCAGCACCAGTTTGCGAGGGAATAATATACCTCTGTAAAAAAATAAAGACAGTGAACACGGGCACAATTGAAATGACAGAGCCTGCTGCAATCAGTCGCCAATCCAAGGAAAACGTTCCCGCCAGAGTCACCACGCCAATGGGGAGGGTATAAAGCTCTGGCTGATCCAAAACCAGTAATGGCCAGAGAAAATCACTCCAAGCGCCAATAAACACAAAAATGCCAAGGGTCACCAAGGCAGGGCGAATGGCAGGCAGCATCACAAACCACCACAACCCCAGTGCGGAGCAGCCATCGAGGCGAGCTGCCTCCTCCAGTTCCTTGGGCACCGCCATAAAAGCCTGTCGCAACAGAAAGATACCAAAGGCGGAAGCCAAACTCGGCAGAATCATTCCCAGATAAGTATTCCGCAGACCCAGTTGCACCGCCAGAATGAACAGGGGAATCATAATGATTTGAAAGGGAATCATGATCGTGGCCAAAATGGCCGTAAAGATCACCTCACGCCCACGAAAGGAAAGCCGCGCCAAGGGATAGGCGGCCAAGGCAGACGTCAGTAGATTGCATGCCACTGTCAGAATCGCCACTAGCGTACTGTTGAACAGGTACTGGCCAAAGGGATGCGTTTGCCAGACAGTTACAAAATTTGCCAGAGTTGGTTCGGCAGGCAGCCAGCGGGGCGGAAAGGCAAAAATATCCTCATTGGCAGATTTGAAGGCGGTACTGGTGAGCCACACCAAAGGGAGTAGCATGACGATTGCGATCGCCACCAACAGTAGGTAGGTCAAGCCTCGCCGCAGGTTCATCGCCGCGTCCAGAGATTCGTAAACATCATTAACAGTCCACCAATCACAATGGCGATCGCCAAGCCACCAGCTATCCAATCTAGGGTTGTTGTTTCCATTTGAAATTTCCTAAGGGTACTGTTAGACACTGCGCAGGGCAACAATCGGATCTAAGCGCGCCGCCCGCTGAGCGGGAACCACCCCAAAAAAGAGGCCAATACTGCCAGAAACGCCCACAGCCACAGCCACAGCAAGGGGAGCCACTCCAGCCTCTAAAGGAGTCAGCATCGCCACTAGTATGACACCGCCCACGCCGACGCCTGTACCAATTAGGCCACCAAAGGCAGAGAGGATCATCGCCTCAATCATAAACTGTGCCAGTATATCGCGCTGGGTGGCACCGATGGCTTTGCGCAAGCCAATTTCTTGAGTCCGCTCTGTAACGGACACCAGCATGATGTTCATAATGCCAATACCCCCCACCAGCAGCGAAATGCTGGCGATCGCCGCCAACATCAAGGTCAAGGCATGACTAATATTGCCAATAATTTGCAGGGCTTCCTTTTGGGTTTGAATCGTAAAATCATCCTCATCCACAATTTGGTGCCGCAGCCGCAGGAGGTTGGTAATCTGAAACTTGGCCGCATCAATGCTTTGCTCATCGCGGGCTGACACCGAGATAAAGGTTAAGGAAATCCCGTAGGGGGAACGTTGCCCAACAATGCGGGAAGACATCGTCGTAATTGGAATGTAGGCGGCCTCATCCTGATTGTTGCCAAGGAAGGCGCCCTTTTCCGCCATGACCCCAATGACTTCAAAAGAAAGATTCTTAATGCGCACCTGCTGCCCCACAGGATTTTCGTTGATAAAGAGCTTTTTCGCCAAATCCGAGCCTAAAATCACGACGCGGCGATGCCGTTCTACGTCTTCATCGGAAATAAAGCGTCCCCGCGCCACCGTAAAACTGCGCACTGAAGGAAAGGTGGGGGTTGTGCCGACAATCAAGACGGTGGTGTTGCGTCCTCGATAGGTGACTCGTTGTTGTACTTGGATTTGTGGTGCCACTTCTCTAACCGTAGGCACTTGGGTCGCGATCGCCTTGGCGTCTTCAAGGACAAGGGTTTGGGGCACATTAAAGGTGCGGTTGCGGGCTTGGGGCGTGCCTGGCACAATAAAGAGCGTATTCGGGCCTAGGGATTCAAACTGGCCGGCGGCATAGCGCTGTGCCCCTTGACCTACGCCCACCATTGCAATTACCGCCGCATTGCCAATGATAATGCCCAGCATCGTCAGCCCACTGCGCAACCGATTGGCCTTCAGGGTGGCGATCGCCATGCGCACGCTTTCAGTAATGTCCATGCTCCTGCGCCGACAACAACTGTCTTTACTCTAACTTGAGAGGCTGCTTCGCCTCAGAGTTTCAAAACAGATTTCCAGTTCACGACTGCGGTAGGGGAATACTTTTGCCGTTGTAGCGATTCATGGCCGCCTCCACCCCCGACTGAATACTCAGCTCAATGGCGTCCACAGCTAAGTCAAGTACGGCGGGTAAAATGGCAAGTTCTGCTGGTGAAAAATGTCCTAAAACGAAGGGCACAGCATTACGAGGTCCTGTCTGTTGCTGCAAGCGATCGCCAAAAGCAATGCCCACCTTGAGGCGGGGAAACTGTTGGGAATGGCAATGTTGAATAATTGACTTAATACCATTGTGTCCCCCTGTCGAGCCGCTCAAACGCAAGCGCACTCGCCCCAAAGGCAAATCGGCATCATCATAGACGACAAGGGTTCGCTCAAGGGGTAGCTTATAGAAATTCAAGAGGGCATGCAGAGATTGCCCCGAGCTGTTCATGTAAGTTGTGGGTTTGAGGAGACGCACTTTCTGACCCTCAATTAATGCTTCCCCCACCTCCCCCAAGAAACGCCGCTGCGGGGTCAATTCAATCTGATACCGCTGGGCAAGGGCATCAAGGACACGAAAGCCAATGTTATGGCGCGTTGTCGCGTACTCTATGCCTGGGTTGCCAAGGCCAACAATCACACAAGGCTGGAGTACCATGCCACCTAGGCGGAAGGTTCCCGAGGCGATTCAGCCTCTGCCTTGGCCTGCTGTTCCTGCTCTAGGGCGGCGGTCTGACGTTTTATCTCATCTTGGAATTCGCGGGAGGCTTCCTCAAAGGCACGCTTGGTTTTGCCAAGGCTGCGGCCAATTTCTGGCAGCTTTTTCGGGCCAAAGATTAACAGTGCCACCACCAGAATGACGATGAGTTCCGGCAGACCGATCCCAAAAACGTTCATGGATTATCCCAAGGCTTCCCAACTCACATTAACACCATCGAGGATGAGTGTCGAGTTATAGATTTGTAGGATGATCAGTAAAAAGATTAAAAACAGCCCCATAAAGACTGCCATTAGGGGAGTGGTGCCCCAGCCGGGGGCGACTTTACCGTATTCAGAGTTCAAGGGGCGCAGAATATCCCCAAGCCAAGTCCGTCGTGCCATAAATCCCTTTTTTTGAACGAAATGAACAGCATTTTAATGTTTCGTAATATTATAAAAGCATATCTTGCTCCCGTTTAGTACACTTCTATGGAACCTGCAACAGTTCTTAGCATTGCTCTTGCTGCCGTCTGCATTGGTGTTACTGGCTACTCCATCTACCTTTCCTTTGGCCCCCCCTCCAAGGAGCTAGCAGATCCCTTCGACGACCACGAAGATTAAAACGACAGCCCCTCAACGGGCACGCCCAAAAAGCTGGCAATCTTTGCTCCCTGCGTCTCTAGTTCTGCTAAGGGCAGGGGAGTACCCACACGGGTAAGGGGGATTTCACCTCGGCCTTTAATCTTGAGGTAGAGGGCACGCTTGGGGTTGAGTCCCTCTTTAATGACAATCTTTATCGCTTGCACATCGCTGATGGGGCAGCTTACCTCAATTTGGCGATTCTTGCCGGGGAAGCCCCAGCGGAAAATACGCACAAAGCCCGTTTCTTTGTTGAACTCATTGAAGCCCCCGCCAATATCCCAAGCGATCGCCAGCCATAAATATGTCGCCAATAACAGCGCCGCCACTCCATAAAAGCCAATCGCAATTCCTTGGGGAATAAAGACCAAATCAATCGGGTTGCCAATGGGCAGTAGGTTGCGGTGCAAATAGCTGGAAAGGCCGGCCAGAAAAAAGCCAAGACCCCCAATGGAGACCGCTGTTGCCCAAAAGTAGTTACTGGGGCGACGGGAACCCAATACCGTGTAGCGCAGAACCGACTCTTGACGCGGGGATGGCTCAGTTACAGGGGAGTTCGTCATAGCTCGCGTTGCCAAAGTTCAAGTGCTTTACATTGTATAGAGAAAT
>DVDZ01000051.1 GCA_015296025.1 Thermosynechococcus sp. M46_R2017_013 | reverse complement strand
CTTGAGTTGGGTAAAAGAACAAACCTAAGAACCATCTAAAGGTTAAGAATGTCTGCATCCAAAATCAAAAGTTTCTATTAAGTTCCCCATATTAACAACCTATCCCCTATCTTTGAGCATGGCATTCTTTCCCGCCAGGGGCTAAAGGGATTCGATCTCCTGCTGTCCTCCTCCTTGGCTGTGGTTTTGAGAATACAAAGCAATAGGACCACTGATGTGTTGTTATTTTGGCCAAATGTAGATTCAGGTTGCTATTTACTGACCCTGAGAACAAAAGGTACCACGAGAGTTTTTAACTAAAGATTTTTTATTGGCTGCTTAAGGTCTTGGTGAAACGCTTTTTTGCAACTGGCTGGCAGTGCCTAGACACGGTTTTATCTAAAACTTAAAATGAAAGAATGGTTTCTCTTGCTCGCAAAAATCTTTTAGAAGACTTTAGCCGCTTTCTCGTTGCTCAACTGGGCATTACGTTTGCGGTCAGTCTGGTTACGATTCAAGCAGGACTTCTTGAGGGGTTTGGTCGCTCAGCCACTCTCTTGGTGAACAAAAGCCAAGCAGATTTTTGGATTGCCTCTAACGAGCTACGTTACTTTGGCCTGACGTTGCCCATTGAGTATCAAGTAGTTCTCGATGCCCAAGCGGTGGAAGGGGTTGCGATCGCAGAACCGCTTCTGATGCAGTCAGCCATGTGGCGGCGTTCAGAGACAGAGGCAATCGATCCAGTGCAGGTGGTTGGGATTGAGCCAGCAGGAACATTGCTACCTTTGACAACAGTTGCGGGTGCAGCGCTGACGGATCTAGAACAACCCTACAGTGTCATTGTAGATCGCATTGACCTCAATGCCCTTTCCCTGACGGCTGTGGGCGAGCAAGGTCGAGCAAATAACTACCCCGCCACGGTCATTGGCTGGACGCGCGGTCTAAAATCAATCGTCTCTAGCCCCTATGTTTTTACCTCGCTGGAAACTGCAAACCTTTATTTGAACTTCCCTCGGTTTGATGCCAGTGAGCCTACACCCGAATTTCTGCCGTTGGTATCCCCCAGTACCCGCATTACCTATGTCATGGTCAAAGCAAAGCCGGGGGAAGATTTAGCCAAGGTGCAGGAGCGATTGCGGGCGGCTCTCCCCAACTATCAAGTGCTGAGTAGCGCGGCTCTGAGTGAAATGACCCGCCGTTATTGGTTGGCCAGTACCAGTGTAGGGTTCATTTTGGGATTGGGAGCAGGGGTGGGTATAGTCGTGGGGATAGTGATTGTCAGTCAGATTCTTTATTCCTCGGTAAGCGATCGCCTGCAAGAATATGGCACTCTCAAAGCGATGGGGGCCTCTGACTGGTACCTATATCGAATTATTATTGAGCAGGCTCTATGGATGGCTGTGTTAGGTACATACCTGGCTTAGCCTCTGCTGGGGATTGGGGATGTGGACAATGCAGACCCGTGCAATTCAAATTATCATTAGCCCTCAATTGGCCTTGGCTGTTTTTAGTGCCACCGTGGCCATGTGTGTCAGTGCTTCCCTGTTAGCGGTTCAAAAAGTCATGCGTCTTGATCCTGCCCAAGTCTTTCGAGCTTAAGCCATGCCCCGTCCTCCCCTCCCTTGGCCCACCTGTTCATCTCAAGGTGAACCTGTCCTGAGTGGTTGGGAACAGGAGTTGAGTGACGTGCCCCGTCGCCCTCCCCTGCTCCCCTTGGCGATCGCTCCGATTCGCGCGGCCTTTGCCTGTGCCCTCCATATGCACCAGCCGACAATTCCAGCCGGAGAGGATGGCCGCCTGATGAGTTACTTACAGGACATGCTGATGCATCCCCAAGAGGGAGACAATCACAACGCGCCCCAATTTCTCTGGTGTTATCGCCGCATGGGAGATTGGATTCCCCAGTTAGTGGCGGAGGGTTGTCAACCGCGGATCATGCTCGATTACTCTGGAAATCTGCTCTGGGGTCTAGAACAGATGGGACAAGAGGAAGTCCTAGACGCCCTGCGGCGGATTACGGTGGATACCTATGCCCCCTATGTGGAGTGGCTGGGCACTTGCTGGGGACATGCGGTGATTCCCTCAACGCCAATCGCCGACATTGAGTTGCACATTCGGGCTTGGCAGCATCAATTTGTGGCGCTTTTTGGTGTTGAGGCGTTGCAACGGGTACAGGGCTTTTCGCTGCCGGAAATGCATCTCCCCAACCATCCAGATACCCTCTTTACCTTGGTGAGCTGCCTCAAACGCTGCGGTTACAGTTGGTTGCTGGTACAGGAGCACAGTGTGGAACAGTTGGATGGGTTGCCTGCCAAGTATGTCCCCAATGGGCTTGTGGCTGGCAATTCTAAAGGAGAGGTGGCGGAAATAACGGTGCTTATTAAAACCCAGGGCTCGGATACGAAACTCGTGGCACAAATGCAGCCCTATCACCAAGCCAAACATCTGTCTCTTCACTGGCAAGAATCACTCTCTCCGCCTTGTGTGAGTCAAATTGCCGATGGCGAAAATGGCGGTGTGATGATGAATGAAGATGCCCGTGACTTTATGCCGGTCTGGCATGAGATTAAAGCCAATCCCCAAGCGGGGGTGGTGGGTCTCAATGGCAGTGAGTACCTTGCCCTCTTGACAGCTCAAGGGGTGACTGCCGATCAATTCCCCCGTTGTCAGGCGGTGCACCAGCATCAACTCTGGCAGGCTTTAGGAGATAGCCCAATAACACCAGAAAGGGTTGCGGCAGCAATCGCCCACTTAGAGCAAACCAATCCCCACTTCTCCATGGAGGGTGCCTCTTGGACAAATCACCTGCGTTGGGTCAAGGGCTATGAAACGGTTCTCCAACCCATGGAGCGCCTCAGTGCAGAGTTTCACCGCGTTTATGATCCTTTAGTGGCGGCCGATCCCCAAGTCACCCAAAGTCCTGCCTACCGTGAAGCCCTCCTCTATGTACTGACCTCCCAAACCAGTTGTTTTCGCTATTGGGGGAGTGGTTGCTGGACGGACTATGCAAAAACAATTTGCGATCACGGAATGGCACGTCTGAAAGAAACTAGCGTTTGAGAGGCAGTTTTTTCAGAATTTCAACAGTTTGTAAAATAAATTATGGCATGGCAGAACTGGTGCATACCTCCTTTAGGAGCAATTGTGGCGGGTTCCCTCGCCGTTGCCTTTACCCGGGAACCGCTTCCTGTGGTGGCGGTCAGTTCTGCCGGGGCACTAGTGGGCACTTGGGTACAGGATCGACGGCATCCTTCTCCATCCCCCCAGCTTAAAGATCTCCTCCAACGGCTAGAAGAAAGGCTTGAGCGCATCGAAACCCGAACTGTTGGGAATGGCCAGCGCCGCACTGCTATTTTCTACGACATTGAAAACCTGATTAAAGGCTATAACATCAAGGCCACCGATGTGGCCAAAATTTCCCTAGGTGCCATCCAAGACCATATTCGCCAAGCCTACCCCATCGAGCGGGTGCTGCTGCAACGCGCCTATGCCAACTGGAGTGATGCCCGCCTTGGGTCGCTGCGCCGTGAAATGCACCAATTGGGTATTGAACCTGTACAGGTCTTTGGTTTTTCCTACGAGAATCGCAAAAATGCTGCTGATATTCAATTGGCCATTGATGTGGTGGATTTAATTTTTCAGGATGACCGTTTTGATACGTTTGTGATTGTCTCTGGGGATGGTGGCTTTGGCTCCTTGGCCAAGAAGTTACGGCAGTACGGCAAAACGGTGATTGGCTGTGCCTACGAAGATGCCGCTGGCAAGAGTTTTCAGGCCATTTGTGATGCCTTTGTTCACATTCCTGATCCAATGGTGAAACCCCAACGGCCTGTCACCAGTTCTGCCCTTCCTATTGAAGCTCCGGCACCAACCATCCCACCCGCCGCCATTTCTTTAGATGCCGATAATCGTCGTTTGTGTGCAGATTTGAGTGTCAGCCTTACCAGCCATGCCGAGGGGGCGATCGCCAAAACACGGGAGATTCTAAATTGGTATCGTCGAGATCCAGAGTGCGGTAAGCTCCTGCGGGCGCAAGGACTACCCATTAGTAAAGTCCAAGGGGCGGTGCAAGCTCTGCTGCCCAATTTTGACATTTTGCAGCTAGGGATGGTCAAGTTCTCGGAATACCTGCGTTACGTCTGCAAAAATACAATCTTCTGCGTCTTTTATCGTCAGGGCAATGCTAATCAGCTACTCCTTGGCCTACGGGAGCATTTACCCCCCAGTGCTCTAGTGATGGCCAACTTTGAAAAGCGTCCCCTCCATAGTTTGGTAACCTATCGTGCCCTGCTCAGCCATGCACGGGTGGCGATCGCCCACCCCACAGCCTTGGCTTATGTTTTGACGTGGCTTCTGGAGCATCGCGATTGCAAAGCATTCCCTGCGGGTGATTCCACTGCCACCTTAGGGGAACTGGCCACGATGATTGCAAAAACTGCGCCAGCAGAAATTAGTTGTCGTCAAATTGCAATTGCGTTGAATAACTGCCAAGCAGCCAATATTCTAGTGCCGGCTGCCCACAGGGATGATCACTATCTCGTCAGTGCAAAAATCACAACGCTGCCCGAAGGCTATACAGCGCTAGTGGAGTGGCTGAACCAGACTCTGCAACTATTTTTTGAGCGGGTGGGGGCACATCCAAAACCCGAACTCTTGCGAGCATTAGTTGAACTATCGGCTTCTGTGTACAAATAGGCGATCGCCATGACCTTTCCTTGGTTAGTTTGGCTTGAAACCTGTGAAAGTACCAACACATGGGCATTGCACCGTGCCGATCAACTCTATCTTGGTCAAGTAATCTATACTCAGGCACAAACGCGAGGACGGGGTCAGTGCAACCGTGTCTGGCACTCTCCGAAAGGTGTGTTGACAGCCTCCTTTATCCTGCCGCAGGTGCAGGGGATGGTTGCCCCCAGTGTCCAAGCTGGGATAGCAGTGATGCGCGCCCTGAGTGGGCTGCGGCCAGCAGTGGATCGCCATCTGCAACTAAAGTGGCCAAATGATGTCATGGCTGAGGGCAAGAAACTGGCGGGAATTCTCTGCGAAAGCCGTTCCCCTTGGTTAGTGGTGGGGGTGGGGCTGAACCGCTGTGTTGATGTTGAGGCCATGGGTATTCCCCAAGCCATTAGTCTCCATAGGCTGCTTGATCCTTGTGAGGCAGTCCCTACGGACTTGGAACTCTTGGCGGCCATTCGGGCTGAACTCCTTTGGTGCTGGCAACAGCAACAGTGGGCGGGGGTGGCGCCAAGACGGGATTTTCTGCGGGGGCGATCGCTGACGCTTCTCCAAGGGGAACAGATATGGCAGGGAATTGGTGTGGGAATTAGCGATCGCGGCACATTGCAGGTGCGCCTTAGCAATGGAGAAGTGCGCGAATTTAGTAGTGGCCACGTAATCTACGGCTCCTAAGAATTGATTGCGCAAGTGGGCAGACCGTCTGCCAAAATTGTCCTTAGTACTACAACCATCTGAGGTGCGCATGAAGGGTTGGCAGATTCATTGGCAACGCGCGATCGCTATAGTGCTTTGCCTAGTTCTTCTTTGGTCAGTAGGGGATAAAGCAGCAGCAAAGTCCAGTGACTCGCTAGCAGAAGTGGCTCCTCCTGTAGCCATTGAAGATATGAAAGATTGGTTTGATCGCTATGAACCTCAACTGAAGATTCTCAGCCCCAAAGCTAACCAAACCCTCCAAAGCCGCAACGTCGCCGTCAACCTCAGTGTCCAAGGATTGCCCATCTTTCAGGATGAGCGCACTGGTCTCGGTCCCCATGTGGAAGTGATGCTGGATGATCTGCCCAGCCGCAGTGTCTATGATCTGAGCAAGCCTATTGAATTTAGTGACCTTAAGCCGGGGACCCATCTCCTGCGGGCTTTTCTGGTCTATCCATGGGGTGAAAGCATAAAAACTCCCCTTGCCTATGCCCAAACCACTTTTCACCTTTACACCGCAGACGAGGACACGCAAGCAGCCAATCTTCCCCTGCTCACTTACAACCAACCCACCGGCACCTATGGCGCTGAACCTGTGCTCCTCGACTTTTACCTCAGCAACCTGCCGTTGGATCGACAATTCAACAATGAAAACGTCTGGCAAGTGCGCTGCACCATCAATGGCCAGTCTTTCACGGTGGATCGCTGGCAAGCCTACTATCTCACAGGTCTGCAGCCGGGGGACAATTGGGTGCGCCTCGAACTTCTAGATGGCAATGGTCAGCGTATTCCCTCTCCCTACAATCCCATTACCCGCTTGGTCACCTATCAACCCAATGGCAAGGATGTCCTCTCGCGCCTACTGCGGGGAGAACTGGCGGCGAAAAATCTTCAAAGCAGCCTTAGTCCAGAACTCCCCAGCAACTTGCCTGCCGAACCTACCCCAGAGCCAGTGCCTTTTGTTGAGGAACCCACTTCTGCTCTTAAAGCGCCCGTTGCTCAGGAATCTGCACCAACTTCAACCACAGAGGAAACACCGCTGACTGTTGAATCCGTAGAGCCAGCTCCCCTTGCCCCAGAGCCAACACCAGAACCTGCAGTGAAAACCGCCGAAGAGACTCCTTCCGCGCCGAAGGCAATGCCAAAAGCTACGCCTAAAGCTACTGAGACACCCCCCTTCGGCACCTGCGCCACCAAAGCCCTTCTGGCAGCGTCTAAATCCCTTCAAGAAAGCAGAAAGCCCAGCGCGTTCTGTGCTCATCAGGCCGCGAGTCCTCTCCAACCCCTCCCCTTCTGTAGATAAACCCACTCCAGCAGGCACTGAACCGGAAACGGTTCCCACTCCAGAGGATTTGCCACAATTGGAAGAGCCAACTACCCCTCAGGAGTAAAACCATGCAAGGAACCTCCTTGGCCACTGTGCGCTTGCAACCCTCATTTGCTGTTCCTCTAGGTGTTCTGCTGTTAGGTCTGCCCCTGTGGTGGTTGCGGTGGTGGCTGGGCTTACCTATTTCTCTTTTTGCCTTATTTTTGGCTGTGCAGGCGGCAACACTGCGCTTAGAATTTACAGCAACAGCACTAGATGTCTATCGAGGTAGCCAACAGATTCGTCACTTTCCCTATCAGCAATGGCAGCACTGGGAGGTGTTTTGGCCAGTCTTTCCCATCCTCTTCTACTTCCGGGAGGTCAACAATATCCACTTTTTGCCGATTCTGTTTGACGCCAAAACTTTAGTACAATGCCTGCAAGAACGCTGCCCACGCACAGCCTTTATTTCCCCAGTTCGCAATGACAGATGACCCTACGGTGACTGATCTTTCTGAACCCACGCCAGAGGAAATCACAGCCCTCAAAGCCCAGCGCGATGCCCTCAAAGCGGAAATTCAAGCCCTCGATGCAGAGTTTCATCGTCTTGTCCACGATCGCCTCAAGTCCTTAGAAGAGCGGCAACAAAGTTTGCAGCTGACAATTGAACAATTGGAACGGCGCAAAGAACGCATTGAGCAGGAGCTACGGCGCAACTTTGTGGGTGCCTCCCAAGAACTTGCGATTCGGGTGCAGGGGTTCAAGGAATTTCTAGTCAAGAGCATGCAGGAGTTGGCTGCCACCATCGAGGAAACGGAATTGCTGCCCCCAGCCCCCCCTGTGGCGGAAACTGCCCCTGCTCCAGTAGAAACAGCCGTAACACCGCCCAAGTTAGTTCTTGATGAGGGATTTCAGGAAGAAGCGGATCGGATTCGCCGCTTGCTGGAGCAGTATCGCAGCAGCCCCAATTACTATGGCCCCCCGTGGCAGTTGCGACGCACGTTTGAGCAAATTCATGCTGAGCGTGTCGAAAGCTGGTTTTTTGATCTGGGGGGACGGGGTGCCCTGCGATCACTCCCCAGTCGGTTACAAAATATCCTTGTTGCCTCGGCAATCATCTCGATCCTGCGGGATTTCTATGGGGAGATGTTGCGGGTCTTGGTCTTAGCCGATTCTCCTGAGCGGCTAGGGGACTGGCGACGGGGGTTGCAGGATTGCTTGGGGATTAGTCGTCAAGATTTTGGCCCTGATCAGGGGGTGGCACTTTTTGAATCAGCGGAGGCTTTGGCCTTTCGTGCCGATCGCCTTGAACAGGAGGACTACATCCCCCTGATTCTCATTGATGATTCCCAACCTCAAGTCAGCCTTTCGCTCCTGCAATATCCCTTGCTTTTGGGTTTTGCCCCTGAACCCCAGTTGCGTCCTAGCCGTAGCTCTGATTTTTTTGAGTAGTTTCAGTTACCCTTGGAGGCTCCCGTGACCACTGCACTGATCCTTGGACTGCTGGCGCTCATGAGCTACCTGCTCGGCTCGATTCCTACGGGCTATCTCCTAGCGAAAGTGCTGCGGGGCATTGATATTCGTGAGTATGGCTCTGGCTCAACCGGTGCAACCAATGTGCTACGGGTAGTGGGCAAAGGTCCTGGACTGATCACCTTTTTGGTGGATGTCGGCAAAGGATTAGGTGCCGTTCTTTTGACGCGTTGGGTCTTGGGACAATCTTGGAGTCCAGTACCCGCCAGTTGGTTTGAATTTGTGTTGCTGGCGATCGCCTTTATTGCAGTGCTAGCTCACAGCAAGCCCATTTGGTTGGGGTGGCGCGGCGGTAAATCCGTTGCCACAAGTTTAGGGGTACTCCTTGCCCTCAATGCTCCCACAGCCTTAGCCGCTTTTGCCGTGTTTCTAGTGGTCTTGGCGGCCAGCCGCATTGTCTCCCCTGAGTTCTATCACTGCTACTTTATCCTTGCC
>DVDZ01000215.1 GCA_015296025.1 Thermosynechococcus sp. M46_R2017_013 | reverse complement strand
TCGGGAGAACCTATGGGAATTTTTAATGGCATTATTGAATTTCTTAGCAATATCAACTTTGAGGTCATTGCCCAATTAACCATGATTAGCATGATTGGCATTGCAGGGCCGATGATTATTTTCTTGTTGGCAGTGCGTCGGGGCAACCTGTAAGTCATTGTCTTTTTAAGGAATTAGGATGTCCCCCACGTTTGGGCAAGCCGTGCCAAATCTTTGGCTTCTAGTTGATACCAACGGCGCAGTCGTGCTAGTTCCTCGGCAATGCTTAGGGTGGGGGCAAAGTCTTCGCAGCAATAGCCCAAGTGGCGCAGGATCGCGACTAGCGTACAAGGGGCAATCCAATAGGTTTGACTCAGGGCTAACAGATTGATCTGAGTGGTTTCCCTGAGGTGATTTTGAATGGCGAGGATGAGGGGAGCTAGGGGGGCGATCGCGGGTTGTTGCTTTCCCACATAGACCACTTTGGGCTGAGCCACGGCCAATAGCCAGCGCAAATGGGTAGAAGAGGGGGGCAGTGACCAGAGAATGAGGGTTCGACAGCGATCGCGGGGGCGGTCGTAATGAATAGTTGCGCTCGTTAAATGGGGGGGGATGTTAGGACGACCATAGCCATAGAGCAAAACATTGTCCTGCAACTTCGGTAGGAGCGTGGTCAACGGCGGCAGGGGTTGCCAATGGGGAATCGGGTGACTCGGCGGATCAGGAACGTGCCACGCCAGGGAGGGTTTGACTCCCTTGAGTTCAAGTTCCAACCGGGTGTCGCCATTCCACGTGTGAGCTGTGAGGTGATAGGCAATATCCACGTTGGTGGGCAATGGGAAAAATGAACCCCAGCGCCAAGCCTTGGCAAGCATTTGCTGACCATTCTGCTCTAGGGTCAGTTTCAGATGTTCCCCCTGCTGACCCATGGGCACTTGTTCGAGAATTTTGACCCTGCGACTACAGAAAATAGGCTGGGGATTCTCACTGCCAAAGGGTTGCAGTTGCTCCACTTGAGTATAAAAGTCCCAGTTCAGTTGTTCAAAGGAGACTTCGGCATCGAGGGTAATGAGGGGACGCAGATCCTCTGGTTTGAGACAGCTTTGAGCAAAGGCGCGCAGGCGATCGCGCCAAGGAGCCAAATACTCTGCCCGTAGACTAAACCCGCCGGCGGCTTTATGACCACCATATTTCAAGAGCAGATCCTTGGTTGCTTCAAGGGCTTCAAAAACATGGAATTCAGGAATACTGCGAATTGAACCGCGAATGGTGGTCTCGTCCTCATAGGTGCCAATAAAAACCGGCACGCCGTAGCGTTCTACCAAGCGGGAAGCAACAATACCGATCACGCCGTGGTGCCAGTTGGGCTGGACAAGCACTAAACCCATTCCTGTTGGGGATCAAAGCCTGTTGCTTCCAAGTGGGCGATCGCCTGTGCCTCAATCTCTGCACACAGCTCCTGACGACGGCGGTTAGTTTCCTCGCAAATGGCCGCTAGTTCCCGAGCACGGTCGGCATCCTCTGTTGTCAGCAACTCAATGACCACCTGCGGATCGCCAATGCGACCCACGGCGTTGATGCGCGGTCCTAGGTGAAACCCCACCGCTGCTGGTGTGAGGGAAGTGTTTTCTGCGGGTAAACACCCCGCCATTTGCATCAGGGCTTGGATGCCCACAAGGGGCGAGGTGGGAATGGTTTGCAACCCCTGCTTCACCCAGCGGCGGTTCACGCCGGTCAAAGGCGCTAGGTCGGCAATTGTTCCCAGAGTGCACAGCTCCCGCAACGGTCGCACTAGTTCTCGCCATTGCCCCAATTGCTGAGCAAGGGACAAAGCCAAAATATAGGCCATCCCTACCCCCGCAAGGGTATGGTAAGGGGAGGTGGGAGGAACAAGTTTTGGATTGAGAATGGCGTGGGCAGGAGGGAGTTGCGGTGGCACGTCGTGGTGGTCGGTTACAATCACCGTCAGTCCCAGTTCCCGTGCTTTGAGAATGGGTTGGAAAGCAGCAATGCCATTGTCCACTGTAAGAATGAGTTTGACGCCGCGCTCATAGTGCTCCTGCACAATGCGCTCATTGAGACCATAGCCTTCGTGCATGCGGGAGGGAATTTCGTAGTCAATGTCAGCTCCGAGGTGGCGCAGGGCACGCAATAGGAGCGCCGTGCTGGTCATACCATCGGCATCATAGTCGCCACAGATCATCATCTTTTCCCCGCGGACAATAGCCTGTTGTAGTAGCGTCACCGCTCGGTCTAAATCAGCAAAGACCGTATTTGGGGGAGGAAGCTTCAGCGTTTCTGGCTCTAAAAATTCCTGAACCGCCGCAGGGGTGGTTAAACCACGCCGCAGATAAATTTCCGCAAGGGAAGCATCGCAGCCCAGCGCCTGCCTTAGAGCCTCACAACCGTTTGGATCAATAGAGGGAAGAAACCAGCGTTGATTGGAGATAGCATCCATAACACGGTGGAGTAAGTTATTGGAACGAGCACAGCCTGCGCTCCAAATGGTTGAAGATTGTGTGTTTGCATCTGAAGCCAGGCGAGTCGGGGGAACATATTACTAGTCTGCCGTCGTTGCTTTCCCGTGTCGTTTGAGGATACCCCCCAGAAGTGTTGAATCCTGTAACAAAACTTAATATTCTAAGCCACAAGTAGCTCTGGCGGCCAATCAAAGCTCCAATCCACTGTTGAACACCTGTATTCCTGACCGATTCAAGCGATAAAACAAGGCTCCCATGCTGTTCAAGCTGGGGTCTAGAACATAGGTCAGCCAGATTTTAGATTTTGAACAGCAGTTGTGAGTTCAACACAGTAGAGTCGCAAGGCCTGGGGTGTTTGAGGATAGACTTGACAATTTTTTCAGGGGATGTTATGATAGACTACTTATTTTTCTATTTTCCAAGGGAAAAATACACTACTTCTTCCCTCTTTTCTAGTCTCTCAAGCTATCGTTCAACACTTCTGCCCTAATGCTAATCCGGGCGAAGCTTTGGTTGACAGAGTCAAAGAAGTAGAATGATAATCATTCTAATTATTCTTCGGCTTGGGTTCCCTTGTTCCTTAGCGCCACTTTGAGGGACTGAGTTCCTAAAGGCTTTTTGAGTGTGAGGTCAGGAGATTAGTCATGCAAAAATCCCTAACAAAAGTCATGGCGGGTGCCCTTAGCATTCACGTCGCCCTCATGAGTCCAGCCACTTTTGCTGAATCTCAGAATGCTCTTCCTGCTAGCTCTAACATTGGCCAAGTGACCTCTGTCTCCCAGCTTTCTGATGTGCGCCCCACTGATTGGGCTTACCAAGCACTGGCCTCCCTTGTGGAAAAATACGGCTGTATTGCCGGCTATCCCGATGGCACCTTTCGGGGGAACCGGGCACTGACACGGTTTGAAATGGCAGCGGCTTTGAATGCCTGCCTCGATGGGGTTAGCGATCGCTTTGCCACCAAGGAAGACTTGGCCATACTGCAACGGCTCTCTGAGGAATTTAGTGCTGAACTAGCGACCCTACGCGGACGGGTGGACAACCTTGAAGCCCGCACTGCCAATCTCGAAGCAACGCAATTTTCAACAACCACCCAGCTCTCTGTGGATGCCGTGATAGCTTTTCAAGCGGGTGGCAATACCCGCCAAGTCTTTGACCCTGTTTCTGGGAATACGTTCACAGGGGGGAGCTACAATCCCACGGTGATCAGCAAGGTGGAAATTAACTTGAATACAAGTTTTCGCGGTACTGATTTACTGACCACGACCCTTGAAATGGGCAACAATGGACTGGATACGTTTGGCGCAACCGGAATTGGTACCAACGGCTTAGTTGCGGGCGGCTCTGTGGATTACGGTGGAGTGGGATTAACTGTGGGATTATCTCGCCTCTTTTACAGTTTCAAGCCCACGAAGGATTTAACGATTGGTGTGGGGCCGCAGTTTTATCCCAGTGATATTATTGATGCCAATAGCTACGCTAATGATTCTTCCGCAGATTTTAGTTCTAATTTCTTTATCAACAACCCCCTGATTGTGCCCTATGCAGTCAATGATCCCGGTGGTGCAGGGGTCAGTATTGAATGGAATCCGGGGGGAGGACTTTTCACGCTGCGCGGTGTATATGTGGCTGCTGAAGCAGGTGCACCAACGAATGTTCCAACGGGAGGGGGTCTTTTCGGTGATCCCTATCAGGGAACGGTGGAATTAGAGTTTGCCCGTACCTTTGGTGCCAATGAACGGAACAACTTTGCTGTACGTTTGCAATATACGAATTCTTCCTCAGGGAACATCTCCCAGAATGCGGGAGGAATCAATGTGGAACTGACCCTAGGCAAGTTCGGCCTGTTTGGTCGTTATGCCTACTCCGATATGAAACTCTATGGCGATGGAGCAACCATTAATGGCTTGGGGCCATTTGCCGTCGATCCCGATGTCTTTGTCATTCCTGCCGGCGGTCAAGTGAACACCACAGCGCAAACATGGATGGCAGGTCTAGCCTATCGAGATTTACTTGCCGAAGGATCACTGTTAGCGGCGGCGGTGGGGCAACCTTTTATTAACTCGTTGGCATCAACAGCGGGCGTCAATGACTCTACCCAAACTAACTATGAACTCTTTTTCCGCTACCCCCTCAGTGATAATATCTCAATCACACCTGTGTTTATGGCAATCACGGATGCCAATAATCGCTCCACCAGTAGCCCCATTTTTCAAGGGTTGATCCGCACCACGTTTAGCTTCTAACGGAGACATGCCCTAGAGGCTTGGCGGAGTTGGCTCTCATTGAGGTTGCGGCCGATAAAGATAGGTTTACTGTGTTGATATACTCCAAGATTGCATTTGGATTTTTGTAGCCAAGGAGTTTAACCAATACCTATGAGAGTCTCCGCTTAAAGAGCCAGTTGAGCTTTTTGAGCTTTGAGGCTACCGTGAAGGATTGAGGATCGCCGGGAATAGCCTGCGAACTAAAAAAGTTATGACGCCTTGCCTATTTGCTTGAGAGCTTTATGAATTCTAACAGCAGCTCTGCCGGCTCCACCACTGGTATAAGTATTGAAGTGAAGGATTTTCATCAGTCTATCTAGAAGTTTTGAACGATAAATTGAGAGGCTGGCAAAAAATGAAGAAATGGTGCATTCTTCCCTCAAAAAAACATCAAATTACGATTGCAGCCTTGGGAACTATTGTCAAGTCTGTTCTCAGACACCTCAACCCTTGCTACTGTCTTGCTTTGAGTTCACAACTGGTGTTCAAAATCTGTCTAAAATGTTAAGTTTTGTTACAAGATTTAACACTTCTGGGTGTTTACCGTAATTAAGGTGTGAGCATAGGGAGCTGAAAAATGTAGGCAAAGGTTTCAAAGTCACACTAGAAAGTGAGAGCAGGGATAGCGAGGAAAAGATTTGTCTCCTTTGGGACAGTATCTAGCCCCCCTCTAGTACGACTTCTTGACAAAGTCTTTGTTTCCAAGAAAGGATCACACCCCGTTAAGCAGAGTTGTTGGCTTACTACTACTTGGTCATGAAGCACTTTTTCCAGTGTTCTGTCTGTCAAAAGGAGGTTACCCTGCCAGGGGTTGTAAAAAGCGCTGTAGGATAAAAAAATGCACAACTATGGAAAGTTTCAAGCCTATGCTGCATCCGCGTTTAGCTGCTGCTTTTGAACAGCGTTCTGCTCTCAAGATTATTAGTGGTCTCAACAATTTTGATCGCGATCGCGTGCGGGCAGTGGTGACCGCTGCCGATCAAGGGGGCGCCACCTTTGTGGATATTGCGGCTGACCCTGAACTGGTGCGCCTTACAAAAGAACTGACAAGGTTGCCAGTCTGCGTCTCTGCGGTGGAGCCACTCCAACTGCTGAATGCTGTTGCCGCTGGCGCCGATCTTGTCGAAATTGGGAACTACGATAGCTTCTATGCCCAAGGGCGGCTGTTTAGCGCCGAGGAAGTGCTGGCGTTAACGCGCCAAACTCGCGAGTTACTGCCCCAGATCATGCTGTCGGTGACTGTGCCCCACACACTGCCTTTAGATCAACAGGTTGCCCTTGCTGAGGCCTTGGTAACCGCCGGCGCCGATGTTATTCAAACTGAGGGGGGCACCAGTAGCCAACCCCGCCACAGTGGCACGTTGGGTCTGATTGAAAAAGCTGCTCCCACATTGGCGGCCGCCTATGAAATTTCCCGCGCTGTTTCTGTGCCCGTGCTTTGTGCTTCCGGTCTTTCGGCAGTGACGATTCCGCTGGCGATCGCCGCTGGGGCTGCGGGTGTGGGGGTTGGTTCAGCTGTTAACCAACTGAATAGTGAAGTGGCCATGGTGGCCAGTGTACGTGCCCTTGCTGCAGCGGTTAAAGGTGCCATTGCCGTCCGCTGCTAAACCTGTGGCGAAGTGCTCCCGATTGGCTGTGGCCTGTGCCAACCGTCTCTTTGAGAGTGCCCACGATCGGGAGTGTTTTTTAGAAGCTCTCACCATTCCCCCGGCCTATGCTGCCACGGTGCTTTGGTGCAGAGAGCCAACTTCCTCCTTACCCTTTGAGCCATTGCCGCCACTTCCCTGGCAACCCCCTTGGGTCAGTCGCTTTGCACCCGGCAGCCGCACGGGTCAACACCCACTCCATGAGGCAGGTGCCTACTACTGTTTGGATAGCTCCTCGGTATTTGCGGCCGTGCCGTTGTTGACGCTGCCCCAGGAGCCATCATTGGTGATTGATGTGTGCGCAGCGCCCGGTGGGAAGAGCTTGTTTGCTTGGCGATCGCTCCACCCCCACTATCTGCTGTGCAACGAAACCATTGGCAAACGGGTAGGGATGCTCATTGGTAATCTCAAGCGCTGTCGAGTGCATCCCGTGGGCGTCACCTCTTGGGATACTGAAGTACTGGCTGCTGAGTTTCAAGGCACTGCCGATGTCGTGATCGTAGATGCCCCCTGCTCTGGTCAATCCCTGCTTGCTAAGGGACAAAAAGCCGATGGCTGTTTCCATCCAGTGACGATTCGCCACAACCAACGGCGGCAAAAACGGATTCTGGCGGCAGCAGCCACCCTTGTGCGGCCGGGGGGATGGCTGCTCTATAGCACCTGCACGTTTAGTCAGGATGAAAATGAGGGGGTGGCCACTTGGCTCATGGCCACGTTTCCACACCTGATTCCTCAAAAGGTGCCAGTGTTAGCCCCCTACCAATCCCATCTGGCGGCGTTTCCCTGCTATCGTCTTTGGCCACAGCAGGGGGAAGGGGCGGGCGCCTTTACCGTTCTCTGGCAGCATCAAGGGTTGGGGGAGTCAAGACCCATTCCCGATCTGGGCAATCGCTGGCGCTGGCGCTCCACTTCCCAGCCGAGGTAGGTGACGGCAGTGAGGGCATCCTTCTGAAGCCATTGCCCCAGAATGCGACTACTGGGGATCGCCTCCCGCCCCATCAGGGTTGCCCCAAGAAGCTGGCCGCGGCCACCGATCACCACTTGACCAAGGCTTTGGCCGGCGGGGCTAAAATGCAGAATATCCCAGAGGTGAAGGGGTTCTCGAAAGCGGCGCTGGGCTTGGCGGGCATTCCACCCCACACGGGCAAGGGGCACAGGGAGGGCGATCCACCACGGTTGGCGATAGTAATCTAGGGGCAGGGATTTGCGCTGCAAAATGTTGTGGGCAATGGTAAAAGCTTCAAATTGCGTCAAGGAAGGCAAGTTGTATCCCCGCTGCCAACCGCCACAGGCATAGATTTGGGGATGGCTCGTGCGGCCTTGCCCATTGAGTCGCAACCAACCTTGGGCATCCCGCTGAAGAGGTTGTAAGTTCAAAGGGGTCGGATCGGGCGGTTTACGCCTTCCTAGTGGGGGAACCCCTACACCTAGGCTACTCAGGGCAGCGTGCAGGCGATCGTTGAACCACGCATCTTCTGTTGTCACAAGCGGCAAACCCTGTCCATTGGGATCAGGGGGCTGACCAGACCAGTGGTGCCAACAGACCCGCTCAATTCTACTGAGGGCATCCATATGCTGACTCTCCAGTTCAGCAGGGGTATCCAGAAGTAAATAGCCCCGTGCGTACAGGCGATCGCCCCCCAGTTGAAAATGACAGCGCGGCTGCCAGACAAATTGACCTGTGCCTGTAATGACATCTACCCCCGCTAGGTTCAAAACCCTAGGGGCATAGCGTCGTTGTCCATAGCTGAGATGGGTTTGAAAATTCTGCCAATGCTGCGCATCCAACCTCAGGGGCGGAAACTGTGAGAGCCACCAGCGTTGCCACTGCCATTGCCACTGCCCATCGGCGGCTGGAATGACTAAGCCAATCCGCCCCAATGCCGCACAGCGATAGGCAAGATCCAACGCCAAGGGACTTGCCGCCACTATCAGCAGATCATACTCGAAGCGCATAGGAAATTAAGATAGAAACGACGACGCTGGCAGTCCCTATGAAGCCCATCTGCCCGTTGAACGTTCGCCTCCATTTGCCACAATCGTTGGAACCCCTGCGGGAACTGGCTCACAATCTCTACTGGACGTGGAACACAGAGGCGATCGCCCTCTTTCAGCGGCTCGATCCAGACCTGTGGGAGCAAACAAACCACACTCCGGTTGCCCTGTTGAGCCGCATTCGCCAAGATCGCCTCCTGGAGGCGGCTACCGACAATGGCTTTTTGGCATAGATGGAACGGGTCAGGCGTCAAGTTCAAGAATATGCCCAGCCCGTGCAGAGGTGGTATCAACCCCAGTAATGATTTTTATACCCTGCCCCTGAAACTGATCACGACTCCCCAAGGTCAAGAACTCCGCATTCGCGCCGCATATTGCAAGAGAAGGACTGTAAAGACCCATAAAACCTGATAATTGCGTCT
>DVDZ01000104.1 GCA_015296025.1 Thermosynechococcus sp. M46_R2017_013 | reverse complement strand
TGATTGTCGTAGAACGGTCAGCGGTAACGCAGGTGGCAGATACGATTGGCAATGCGCTGCGTCCTGTAGGTGCGTTAGGAACCTTGGGAATTTTGATTAATCTATTTGATTAGGGAAAATATACTACTGATGTCACTCCCACAAAACATATCTAATTTACGGCTTGTCAGTCGTGGGGCGTGCCCTTCGGGCGATCGCCGGCAAAATCCATTGCGGCTCAGCGCCGCAAAGAGTTCTAGAAAGGGCAGGCTACAAGCTTTTGGCCAGCTGTGTCGGCGACGGTGGCGACTTCTTTCAGCTACGGTTTTACTCTCATTTTTAGCGATGGGAGGGTATGTTCTCTGGCAACCCGAAATGTACGAAGCTTATTTTCGCCTTCTGATGGAACCTGTGAAGGAGCCACAGCCTGCACCAACCCTGCCGCCGCGCGATGGCATTGCCGGTACCCACCCCACCCAGTCCCTTGCCTTACCTCCACCCCCTCAAGTGGATTTGGGATCACAGATTTTAGTTCTAGAAAGTGATAAAGTACTGGCACCCATTGCCCAGAAACTACAACAGCAGTACCCCCATTTGACCACGCGGGTATTGGTGGAGCATCTAGAAATTCGACCTGTCGTTAGTTCAATAACAGAGCAACTGGCGGCACCCACAAAAGTCATAGAAGTAGCCTATCGCGATCGCCAGCCGCAAATTGTGACCGCCGTCTTAAAAGCAGTGGCAGAGGCATTTGTTGACTACAGTCAACGGGATCGCCAAGAACAGCTCAATCGCACCCTAGAACAACTGGATAAAGACATCAAGCAGCACCTCACCGAATTAGACCAACTACAAAACCAACGACAGCAGCAACTCCAAGCCGGTCAACCGCAAGGTGCAAGCCTGCAACCCTCAGAACAACTGCGTTTTTTGACAGAACAGTACCGCCAAATCCATAGCCTGCGCCAAGCTGCTCGCTTGAAGGCTGTAGAGGCCTACGGTCGTTTTCAAGGGTTCCAAGAACAGCTGAAGATGACACCCGCCGAAGCTCTAGCGGCAGCGAATTTAAGTGCCTCCCCCGCCTATCAACAACAACTGGCACGCATTCAAGAACTGGATCAAGAAATTGCCAAGAATCTGGCTATTTTCCGTGAAGGGACACCCGTGATCCAAGCCCTAGAGGAACAGCGGCGAGTTTTAGTGGAACAATTGCAGGCGATCGCTCGCCAAGTAATTGGTGAGCGATATCCAGTGGACAATCCCACTGCCCTAGGCTTTCAGGGAACAGTCTCACAAACGCTGATTACTAACTACATTACGGCGTGGATTGAGTACGAAAATCAGCGGCGCTATGATGCCGAGCTGGCTGCTCCTCAAGCGGCAGTTGCCCAACAATTACAGAAACTGAGTAGCAACCTGCCCGCTATTGATCGCCTTGAGAATCGAATTCGGACGGCGAATCTCTCCCTAGAGATGCTCAATCAAGCCCGACAAGCGGTGCAACTGCAACTGGCGCAAAATAACTTTGCGTGGCAAGTGCTCACGGATTTAGAGAACCCAGTTGTACAGCCCACAGTACCGCGACTGCAACTGCTGATCCTAGGGGCGATCGCCAGCTTAGTCTTGGGTGTTCTGGCCATTTATATTGCGGATGTTGCCGCCAATACGTTTGTCAGTGCCGCCCAAGTGGAAGAGGCTTTAGGCTTACCGCTGCTTGGCAAAATTCCCAAGGCACCCCCCCCAATCAATCTGCGCTTAGAGCGCGTGGTCAAGGGCAATTCAGGGCTGTGGTGGGTGACCCAAGTCCTACCCGCCGTGGGGGAATCGGTGAAATTTCAGGAGGCGTTTCACCATGTGTTTGCGAACCTCCAGGCCGTGGGTTTGGAGCATTCGTTAGCCGTGATTTCAGCTCTACCCGCTGATGGACGCACTACCGTTGCCCTCCATCTTGCCCTTGCTGCCGCAGGTGTGGATCAACGGGTTCTCCTCATTGATGGGGATTTGCGGCGACCACAGCTTCACCGCTATTTGGGACTGGCGAACGAACAGGGCTTAGCCGATTGGTTGATTTGCCAGCACCACTGGGATCGCCTGACTCAGGTCAGACAAGGTCTGACCATTTTAACCGCTGGGGAGTTGCGGCATCAGCCCATGCGGCTCCTCAGTCAAGATACGCTCAAGCAATTCATGGCTCACCTCAAAAACTACTTTGATCTAGTAATTGTGGATACACCGCCCTTGGCAAATTTTGCCGATGCTAAACTTTGGTCGAGAGTCGTGGATCAGACCCTTGTGGTGGTAAATCTAAAGGCACCCCAGCAGCCTGTGCGCCTAGCCTTAGGAGATTATAGTTTGGTGGGAAGTGTGGGCGCTTTAGGCCTTGTGGTCAATCTCGCCTATTGAATTATTCCTCAAAAAACCAGAGTTCCCTATTAATGCTCTCATCCAAGACGTGGGGGGGGCGTAGAACAAGCAGGAGTTGGCCAAGAATCGGAACTGTAGGCGCTTCAGGAAACCAAGCCAATTGGACAGCATTGCTGGCGGCAGGAGCAATCAGCAGGTAGCGATCGCGATCCCATGCTTGAAGACCGCGATCAACAATTAAGAGCACCTGTTCAATGGGCAATCCCTCAGGAGTTGAGGGTAATTCTGTGGGTAACTCTGCCACAGGCCAAAGCACAGCGATAGGATCAACGGCATTCAAGAGAACTGGCCAACTGGGGAGAGCAACGAGGGTCATGGGTTGGGGAACAGAAACTAATTGAAAAGCGCCTGTGGAGGTTAACTGGGGAACTTGATTGAACGCTTCGGCAGCAAGGGGGGCTGTTCCTGCTACAGGAACAAAGGAGGAGAGGTCTTCGGCGGAATCTAAGCGGTAAAGGGGCAGGCGCGGTTGGCTTGCCGCAGGGACAACAGTAAAGTCCGTCAGCAGTTTTTCGAGGGCTTGGCGACCGCTGGCGGATTCGACAAAGCGAAAGCCTTGGGCAATGAGGCGCGATCGCTGGGCCAAATCGCGTTGCTGCCGTGCCAGTTGCCAGTAGTAGCGACCAATGCGATCGCCTACGCTCTCACCAAAGCCTTCACTGTCATCTTTTTGATAGCTCACCGCCTTAAGGGCACGGCACACTTCATGAACCGCACTGAGATCCAATTGTTTCTCAACAATGAGCGTCGCTACTGCAAGGCGATCGCTCACGGACAACACTCGCAGCTCATAGAGCAGATCACTGCCCCGCGTTTGAAAATAGGCATGCACAGATTCAGGAGCGTCCCGCAAACTCTGGCTCACTTGCAAGGCAATGATCAATTGATTTTGGTGAATCGGTTCAATGCCCGTAGCCTCAAAAATGGCTTGGGGGGATAGTCCTTGTTTTTGCAGTTGCTGGCATCCTGCACCCCAATCTTGCCAAGTTCCCTCCCTGCGGCGCAGACGTTGCAGCACTTCCGTTGTCAGGGCATCCTGTTCTTGACTCATTAGATCACCTCCTAGGAGCAGGGAAGTATTCAATGGATGACCTAGCGATCGCGCACTGTTGTTCCTTGGCGTTGAATCCCTAGTACCTCGACCCGTGCCTGTACGTCAAACCTTGCCCAAGTCTCCCTCAGCGCTGCGGCAATGGCTGGAGCAGTAACGGGATCCCCAAGGGCTAGGAGGGTTGGCCCTGCCCCACTAATCACCAAGCCATGGGCACCCGCCCCAAGAGCTGCCCTGTGGAGATCGCCGTAGCCTTTGATCAAACTTTGGCGGTAGGGTTGATGCAAGCGATCGCCCAAAGCCAGTTGCAGCCACTCCCGTTGACCCGTTTCCAGACCCCGCAGCAAAACACCAAGGTGACTGATATTAAAAACCGCATCACCGTAGGTGCAGTGGGTGGGCAGCACTTGACGCGCTGTTTCCGTGGCCAGCTCAAAGTCCGGAATCGCCACAATAGGTACCACATCCTGATTCCAAGGAATCTCTAGCCAATGCCATCCCCCTGCCCCCTCTTGGACGGCAAGACGACAGCCCCCCAGCAAGGCAGGCACAACATTATCGGGGTGACCTTCCATTTCAATGGCCAATTCCAGAACCTCACTAGGACTGAGGGGAAAGCCCGCCAGCCGATTGGCTCCCACCAATCCACCAATGATTGCTGTTGCTGAACTGCCTAAACCCCGCGCGAGGGGAACCCCCAAATCAATTTCCAGATACACGGGTGGGGCTTCCCGTCCGAGATATTCATAGAGACGATTGTAGGCACGATAGGCCAAATTGTCGGAGCTATTGCTAACACCTGCTGCTTCGGTGCCCCGCACCTTCACATGAGGGCGATCGCTCAACGAAAATGTAAACGTATTGGTGAGGGTCAGCGCCGCTCCAAGGCAATCAAACCCAGGTCCTAAATTGGCCGTTGTTGCCGGTACAGTCACCACTGTTATCATGGGCTACGCTTCCTCCCCAGTGCCAAAGGCGCGATCGCCCGCATCCCCTAAGCCAGGCACAATAAACCCCTGCTCATTCAAGCTCTCATCAATTGTGGCCGCATAGACTTGCACTGCCGGGAAATGGGCACCCAGTTTCTGCAACGCTGGGGGGGCAGTGACCACGGAAATAATTCGCACCAAGGCCGGGTCAACCCCCCGCTGTACCAATTCTTGCATTGCTGTCATGATTGAACCTCCCGTCGCCAGCATCGGCTCACTAATGAGGACACGGGTTTGCGGGTCAAACTGAGGGGGCAGCTTATTGAGATAGCAACTGGGTTCAAGGGTAACCTCATCCCGCACAATCCCTAGGTGGTACGTTTTTGCCGTTGGTAAGACCCCTTGGGCACCGTCGAGCAAGGCCAAACCTGCCCGCAGAATCGGTATGACCACAATGGGCACCTGGGGATTCACCACCATTGCTGCACAGGGAGCAAGGGGAGTTTCCACCACTGTTTCCACCGTTGGCAGCCATTCCCGTGCCGCTTCATAGGCCAACCACCGCCCCAACTCCGTCATTGCCACCCGAAATAAAGGGGTGGGTGTGGTGCGATCGCGAGCCACCGTCAGCCAATGCTGAATCAGGGGATGGGGAGGGACATAAATGCGCAATTGGGGGGTCACAGTATCGCTCCAATACGTACCCGGCAGGCTTTCCTATTGTCCACCGAAACCGCTCCCTTTAGACACGGCCAAAGCGCCGTTGCCGCTGTTGGTAATCCCGTAGCGCCTCATGGAAAGCAGCTCGGTCAAAATCTGGCCAGAGGGTTTTGGTGACATAGATTTCTGAATAGGCCACCTGCCACAGCAAAAAGTTACTAACGCGCATCTCACCACTGGTACGAATCAACAAATCAGGATCCGGTAGGCCGCCGGTGTACAAATGTTGCTCAAAGAGCACTTCATCAATATCAGCAGGGTCAAGGAGTCCCGCTTTCACCTGAGCTGCCAGTGAACGGCAAGCGTGGATAATTTCCCGTCGCCCACCATAGTTTGTTGCCACCACAAATTTAATTTTTTGGTTATTGGCTGTGGCGGCCATGGCGTGCTTAATTTCTGCTTGCAGGGATTTCGGCAAACACGCTAAGTCGCCGACAAAGTGAATTTGTACGCCCTCGGCAACCATTTCTGGTAGCTCCCGCCGCAAGACTCGCTCAAAGAGGGTCATGAGAAAATCCACTTCGGGCAGGGGGCGCCCCCAATTTCCGTAGAGAAGGCATAGGCGGTCAGTGCTTCAATGCCCCAATCTTTGCAACAACGCAGCAAATTCTTGAGGGTGTCCACCCCCCGTTGATGCCCCATAACGCGCGGCAAATTGCGTTGCTTCGCCCAGCGGCCATTGCCATCCATAATCACCGCCACATGGCGAGGTAAGCGATCGCGATCCAAATCAGCAGGTAACTCAATCAAGGAATGGGGCTGTAGGGTCATGGAGACATCCATTTACAGAAAATTAACGCAATGGCCATATTATTTTCCAGAATTTTGAGCTGTGCTGACGTGGACGGGGTTGTGAAGTTCCCGTCCCTTGATCCTGCACATACTGTCGTAACAATTCCCCTAGTTTACTGCTTGTGAGGGGACGTTGAAGCTCCCCCTTAAAGGCAAGAGAAATTGACCCCGTTTCCTCAGAAACCACCACACAGACACAGTGGCCAATGCGCTCAGTAATCCCCAAAGCAGCGCGATGACGGGTGCCCAACTGCCAAGGTCCTGTGCGATCCGAAAGAGGCAAGATCAACTTTGCTGCAATTACTTCACTCCCCCGTACCCAAATTGCCCCATCATGCAGGGGTGAAGTCACCTGAAAAATTGAGGTAATCAGTTCTGGTGACAAACGGGCATTGAGCGCGATTCCCGCATGGGTAAAATCCTGGGGGCTGAGCTTTGTATGGGTCTCCAGTAAAATGAGTGCCCCTGTGCGATCTTGAGATAGCCCTTTTACTGCCGTCACAATCAGATCAACAGCATCATTGGTCAGACTCGACTCAGCCACAGGTTGCATCAAGCCCAAGAACTGCCCCCGACCCAAGTGCTCCAGAAAAATGCGAACTTCCGATTGCAGGATGACTGCCAAGGCCACTGCCGAACCAATGACTAAGTTGTGCAAAACAAAACTCAAAAACTGCAGTTCAACGGCACGGCTTAGGGAGGTTGCCAAAAGGAGGAAGATAAAGCCCCGTATCATCCACAGGGTTCGCCGCTCAGCCACAACCCGCAAAATAGCGTAGGTTAAAGCCAAGACCAAAACCACATCCACGACGGTTCGCACTTTTGTTAGTGTCTCCGCAGACAGCAGCAGCCACGATAAGTTACCTAGGAGGCCGATCATCCCATCTTTCTCGTCACCTCCTAGGGGGCAGGAGTGCTCAATCGCAGGGGCAGGACATCATGAGCCACCAAATCAGCGTAGGTTTCCCGTTGCAGTATCAAGTTGGCTTCACCCTCACAAACAACCACCGCTGCTGGCCGGGGAACCCGATTGTAATTGGAGGCCATGCTGTAATTGTAGGCACCCGTACTGGCAACGACCAGAATATCGTTGGCTTGTAGCGGCGGCAAAGTGACTTCGGGAAGCAGAATATCCCCCGATTCACAGTGCTTACCGGCAACTCGCACGGTTTCTGTGGCCGCAGTGGTCATGCGATTGGCACACAGGGCGGTGTACTGCGCTTGATAGGTAATGGGTCGCGGGTTATCGGACATTCCCCCATCCACCGCAATATAGGTGCGCAGTTCAGGAATCACCTTACGGCTACCCACAGTGTAGGCGGTAACTGCCGCAGGCCCAACGATGGAGCGCCCCGGCTCACAGAGGAGTTTAGGCAAGGGAAGATGGCGTTGCTGACAGGCTTGGCTCAGTTGCTGACTAATGGCCTTTGCCCAGTGGGCGATCGCCGGCGGATTATCTGATTCTACGTAACGAATGCCAAGTCCGCCCCCCACGTTCAATTCTCGCATCGGTAGCATTGCTTCACGGGCCTGGGCCAGCCAGTCCACAAGTACATCACATAAATCCAGATGGGGCTGCTCCTCAAAAATTTGTGAGCCAATGTGGGCGTGTAGTCCCACCCAGTCCAGTTCTGGATGTGCTTTAGCAAACTGAAGCAACTCCGGGAACTGTTGCGGGTCAAAGCCAAATTTACTGTCTAAATGTCCTGTTCGGATATATTCGTGGGTGTGGCATTCAATCCCCGGTGTCAGCCGCAACATCACACGCGGGGGCGTCGAACGCTCATGCTCCTCAGTGTAGGCAGCCAGACGCTCCAGCTCCAGCCAGTTGTCGGCAACAATTGTGCAATTGACCTCAAGGGCATAGAGGAGTTCTTGGGGAGATTTGTTATTGCCGTGGAAGTAAATGTGGCTAGCAGGGACACCGGCACTCAAGGCAGTGTAGAGTTCTCCCCCCGACGCCACATCAATCCCTAAGCCTTCACTGTGGGCAAGGGCACAGGTGGCCAAGCAGTTCCAGGCTTTGGAGGCGTAGAGCACTAAGAAATCACCGCCATAGCTCTGCTGAAGGGTGTTTTGGTATTGACGGCAAGCGGCGCGAAAGGTAAATTCATCAAGAATGTAAAGGGGAGAGCCAAACTGTGCCACTAACTCCACCACATCACACCCGCCAATGGTGAGATGGCCACGAGCATTGGTCTCAGCGGTCAAGGGTAAAATTTGCTGATTGGCAGCAAGGGTGACAGGGGTGGAGATCATGGATCAATATCAAGAGAAATCTAAAGAATAAAAGGACAAATTACTATTTTCAATTCTAAGGGGGATTTGGGCGATCGCTCCTGTGGATCAGTGGATCGAAGACGCCCTGGCCTATTTTTCAGTGCGCCAGTTCAGCAAAAAAGGGGGTAGCCCTTCTTTGCCGTTGAGTATAATCACTTGCGGAACTTGGGCACCCCCTTCCCGCCAGGCTGCGATCGCTTCCTTTTGTAGGACTAACTCTCCCCCCGGTACGTTGAGGGTTTCAGCCAGCAGGCGCTGGGCTTCCGCTTTCCCTTGGGCACGATTAATTTCTGCTTGGGCTTGTTGAGCTGCTTCTTGGGCAATATACACAGCTCGCTGTGCCCGCTGCTCAGCAATTTGTTTATCCTCAACAGCTTTGGAGAATTCTTCCGAAAAGTCAAGGTTAACAACACTGGTATCCAGGACGAGAATGTGATACTTGGCTAGACGATCGCCAAGGGCGTGATCAAAATCTTCCTTCAATTCATCCCGTTTGGTAATTGCCTCCTCCGCTGTGCGACGGGCAGCGGCAATTTTGAAGGCCTCTTGGGTTTGGGGGGCAATGATTTTGGCCACAATATTTTCCAGCGTCCCTTGGGTGCGGCGCACATCCACAATGGCCATGGGGTCTAGGCGAAAGTTAATGGCAAAACTGGCGGTAATGTCCTGCAAATCTTTGGTGGCACTTTCCGCTGGCACTTCAAACTTCTGTACGGTTACGTCATAGACATCCACATTGGCAATAAACGGGGGTTTCCAGTGAATGCCTTCGAGGAGGGGGGTATCCTGAGCCTTGCCCAAAATACTCAACACCCCTGCTTGGCCGGGATTAATAATCACCACCGCATTCAAAAAAAGTACCAGTAAGAGGATGGCAACTGCCACTATTGAGGAGGTAAGCCGTGAACTGAGCAGAGAATTCATGGACAAAGAAGTTAATTGCTGCTTTGATTATAGGGGGTGCTTTCCACCGATCCTGAAGGCAATTCCTTGCTAGAGTACAGATAGACTGTCATTTGCTGAGCGTCCTATGCGGTTGCCCATTACTGCTGCCCAAGCGGCCTACTATGGTGATGCCTACTATCGCACCCCACCTCCAGACCTCCCTTCACTCCTATTAAAGGAGCGGATTGTCTATTTAGGTATGCCTTTGGTGCCAGCAGTCACCGAGCTGATCATTGCCGAACTGCTCTATTTGCAATACGACGACCCTGAAAAACCCATCCGCATTTACATCAACTCAACGGGTACTTCCCGCTACGATGGCGAACCCATTGGCTTTGAAACCGAAGCCTTTGCTATCTGCGACACCATGCGCTACATTAAGCCCCCCGTGCATACGATCTGCATTGGTCAAGCCATGGGCATGGCAGCTATGTTGCTCTCGGCTGGTACCAAAGGGTGCCGCGCCAGTTTACCCCACGCCACAATTGTCTTGCACCAAACCAAAAGCTATGCCCAAGGGCAGGCCACCGATATTCAAATTCGTGCCCGCGAAGTCCTAGCAAATAAAGCTATGATGGTGGAGATTTTGGCGCAAAACACGGGTCAATCCCCTGAGCGCATCACCCGTGATATGGATCGATTGCTCTACATGACGCCACAAATGGCCAAGGAATACGGCATTATTGACCGCATTCTTGAACCCGAGGCTGTGAAGAAGAAACTGCCCGCAACCTTGACCTAATGCAGGACGGCTGCCCAGTCGCGACCAATCCGAATCGTAATATCTGAAGACAGCACGCCCGTCGAGTTGGCTGACACTCGCCCTATGCCCAGAACGGAGCGGATTGTTTGGGCAGCTCCTACATCCCCTTGCTGGGCAACGATTTCTGTTTCAGGGGTTTGCTGATACCACTCGTTACTGATAATCACATTTGTGTAGCCGTGGTGGGCGAGAAAGTCAGCCATATCTTGGGCAGCGTCGCTGCTACCGGAAGCATTTTGTAGGGCAATACGTAACGTGCCGCTTCCGCTCCAAGTGGAGTTGACCAGTTTCGAGGGGCGATCACTAAAATGTTCTGCCACCACCCGATCAATCCGTTCATAGTCAGGCAGCCAGTAGCTCACTTCATAGCCATCGCCACTAAAACGGCCAGGGAGCAAGATCAAACGTAGGTTGTCTGGTTCAATGCGCAGACTAAATTGAGCGATCGCCATTAATTCGGCAAAAGTTAAATCTGTATCCACATATTTTTGCAGGGCGCTGTAGATTTTCGGCAACTGGGTCAGCATGACGGGGTTGGCCAGTTTCCTTTGCAAAGCCTTGATCAACATCTGCTGCCGTTGGGCGCGGCCAATATCCCCCAATTCATCGTAACGAAAGCGAACAAACCCCTCCGCTTGTTCTCCATTCAGAGTTTGCAGCCCCGGTTGAAGATCAATGTAGAGTTTTTGAGTGTGATCGGTATAAACCATGCGCTTGGGAACATTGACTTCGACCCCCCCCACTAGATCTACTAATTCCCGAAAGGCTGCCGTATCAATGCGGATGTAGCGATCCACGGGGGTGTAATTCAAAGTTTTACTAACCACCCGCACCGTTAAATCCACATCCCCATAAACGTTGGCGGCATTAATTTTGTTGATGCCATAGCCGGGAATCTCAACGCGGGTGTCACGGGGAATACTTAGAACGGTTATCGTGCCATTTTCAGGGTTAAACCGCGCCAGTAGGAGGGTGTCGGTGCGACCACGAAAGCGTTTAGGAGATCCTGCGGGTGCATCCAAGACCTTATCTACCCCCAGCACTAGGAGGTTCACTGGCCGACCCATGCCATACTGCAACCCCCGCGTTATCATTTCCAGCCAAGAGGGATTCCCTTGTCCCCGCTGACTTATTCCCTGAAATGGTGATACCAAAACAAAGGTCATGCCCGCAAAGGCCGAGACCAAGGACACAGTGCCAAAGGCGGCAATCCAACCAAGGGTACGCCAAGGCGAAGGGCGCGATCGCTGGATAGTCCTTTTGGGCGTTAGTTTTGGATTGCTCCGACGACCCACAGTAGAACTCACTGGTTTACGCTGGTTAACGCCTCGTGCCACAATTCACTCCCCCACCAAAAACAAGTCATGGGCTCGCCGGGTGGATATTCCCCTGTGTTTAGTGTAGGGGATTCTCTCCTCATCCCGCACCTGTACCTATTGATCTGCATCTCAGGGCTGTTTCTGTGTTTTGGTTTTCGTTTACTGCCGCAGATTTATGCGCTGTGCATCGGAATTTCTTTGCCTTGCCGCTCAATACAGTCGCTCAAGGACATAATCTGTCAACTGGCTGAGGGCTTGACGCGGTTCTGAAGGGGGGAGTACCTCAAGGGCAGGTAGAGCCGCCTGGGCATATTCCTTGGCTAAGTTACGCGCCTCTTCAATTGCCCCGCTTTGGCGCACAAGGTTGAGGGCGGTTTCTAAATCTCCCTCTTCGCTAAACTCGCGCTCGATGAGGGTGTGTAGGTAGGGAGCTTTAGGTAGGGCAAAGAGAACGGGTGCTGTTAAGTTGCCATCCCGCAGGTCTGAACCGGCGGGTTTGCCTAATTCTGCGGTTGAACGGGTAAAGTCGAGGATGTCATCTACGATTTGAAAAGCCAAGCCAAGATTTTTGCCATAGGTGTACATGGCCTCAATGGTCTCTGGCGGGGCTTCACTGAGAACCGCTGCCGCTTTGGCACTATTGGCAATCAGGGAGGCTGTCTTGTAGTAGGTTTTTAATAAATAGTCATCTAGGGTAATGCTGGTGTCAAAGCGGTTAAAACCTTGGCGAATTTCCCCTTCAGCAAAGTCTTTGATCACTTGAGAGAGCAGCTTCACCACTTGGAGATTATCTAGATCCGCTAAGTACCAAGAGGCCTGGGCAAAAAGAAAATCGCCAGCTTGAATGGCCACCCGATTGCCAAAGACACTGTTGACTGTAGGAACACCGCGCCGCAGTTGAGCCTGATCAACGACATCATCATGAAAGAGACTAGCGGTGTGAATCATTTCCGTAATTTCTGCCAAGCGGCAGTGTCGAGGGGTAATCCCTTGATCGGGAAGCGTGGCTCGTGAAACCAAAAAGACAATGGCGGGTCGAATACGCTTGCCACTGGCGGTAAAGAGATGTTCGGCGGCAGCAGAGAGTACGGCGTGTTGTGCTCCAATCAGTGCCTTCAGATTCTCCGTCAGGACACAGAGATCGGCTTCGACAGGTGAGAAAAGAGAAGTTACCGAAGTCATGGACGGGCTGGCCGCATAAGTTACGAAATTTTACAGAATCCTAGTTGTATTCTAAGCGAACCCTCCAATCTTGGGTAAGGGTTCCGCTGAATTTTCAGCAGGGCTCACAATTGAGAGCCGCCCCAGTCGTGGGCTCAAAAAGATAGAGATGGCTGACCTGCAAGTGGAGGGAGTCGCCGATCTGAGGGATGTGCTGACTCGGAGTTAGCCACAGTAGTTCTTGGGAACTATTCATCAGGCGACAGCGGACAATGGCTTCGCGACCAAGGGGTTCAACGAGGGTGGCGATCGCTCTTAAACCGGTCTCGCCAATTTGCAAGTGCTCTGGCCGAATTCCCACCATCAGCGACTGTTCGGTTTTCAGTGACCAATGTAGGTTATCGGGGCAACTCAGGGGCTGCTGCGCTATCCAAAGGCGGCTGTCATGCCAGTGAGCAGCCAGTAAGTTCATTGGCGGGGTACCCAAAAAGCGCGCCACCATGGTATTTGCGGGTCTTTCGTAGAGGTCGGCAGGGGTGCCAATCTGCTGGATTTGACCGCGATCTAGCACCACAATGCGATCGCCAAGGGTCATGGCCTCCACTTGATCGTGGGTGACGTAGAGGGTAGTAATCCCCAGTTGTTGATGTAATTGTTTCAATTCGGCACGAGTTTGCTCCCGCAATTGGGCATCGAGGTTGGAGAGAGGTTCATCAAGCAAAAACACTTGGGGCGATCGCGCTAAAGCTCTTCCGAGGGCTACCCGCTGCTGCTGACCGCCAGAGAGTTGTCGCGGCTTGCGCTGAAGCAGGGACTCAATCCCCAGTAGCTTTGCCACTTGGAGCACCCGTTGTTGCCGTGTTGCCGAATCAACACCGCGCATTTTCAGGCCAAAGCTAAGGTTTTCAGCCACAGTCATGTGAGGGTAGAGGGCATAGTTTTGAAAAACCATTGCTACATCGCGATCGCGCCCACTGAGGCCATTGACACAAGTCTCCCCAATGTAAATGTTGCCACTGGTGGGTTGCTCCAAACCGGCAATGAGCCGCAATAGGGTAGATTTACCACAACCGGAAGGCCCGACAATGACCCAAAACTCCCCTGCGGGCACCGTCAAGGACAATGGACCAATTTCCACGCCTGGGGCAAATCGCCGCGTGACTCCCTCTAAGCGCAGGGTTGCCGTCATAACCTACCGCCAGCCCACCCACGTAAAGAAGTCTTGGCCAGTGACCCACTCCAGCAGCAACAGGGCAGCAAAACCAATCATGGCAAAGCGGCCATTGATCAGCTCTGCATAGCGGGACCAACCGAATTGGGGAGTCAAATCATTGGGCGTCGGTTCACTCATAGCGTTAGGAATGCAAAACAACTTCTTTAATTTGGCACAGAGCCTTCACGTTGTACTCACATTTTAGAAGAGGTCTGTTTCTGCTGGAGAGTGGTGATCACCGCTTTAATTTGCGCTTGACCGGCAGATTTTTCAAACCACAGCGCAAACTTGCCGCACCACAACAACCGCCAGCCTCAAGGGACAAAGCTTACAATTCCCCTGCTGTCTCGAAAGCGATTGTCCACCATCGGTAGGCCAAATTGCTGCTCATCACCCCGCCACCTTCTTTGACCAGTTCCAAGAGCACTTGACGATGATACAAAGGGCGGTCTGGATTGGGCGTTGCTGTTTTGAGCGTGCTCAGGTTGCCTGTTGCATCTGTGAATTGGTATATTCTAGCAATAGCCCAGTGTCCCAGTTTATAGCAATCTTTTCAAGCCACACATTTCCAGCCCATACGCATCAAGAAACCATTGACCAGGTTGCGATCGCTTCAGCTTCAATTGATCAACTTAATTAATTGATTTTATTTGAAAGTAATTTTTCTTAGAATATGTACTCTGCTTCGGGGTTTGCCATAGAATATTCCCATTAATTTAATTAAATCAAATAGATTAAAAACTATACTTTTGCTGTTCATTCATCGATCTCTAGGGGGCGATCGCCAATCGTTTTTTATCAACTTCAACGTCTGGTTTTGTGCGGCTTCGCTAGATAGCCGCTGATAGTTCAGCAGGAAGAGTACTGTGGATCTTCTTGGCCAGTTTTTGCAAGATGTTGCCGACGCCTAAGCTAACCTTAAGTTTGAAGTGCCCACCCAGACGCGGGAAATGGCTGAAAAAATTGTGATCAAGTTGCAGTCGAGTTTTTCAATAACTATGCGGGCAGTGCCTACATCTACGATGCCAAGGTATGGTACGCCCATAGTTTTTGCACTTCTGAGGGCTGCTGAGATTTATGGGGCTTGACAAGATGTCCTTTGATTTTTTAGACTAAGAATCTGTTGCGGGTATAGCTCAGTGGTAGAGCGCAACCTTGCCAAGGTTGATGTCGCGCGTTCGAATCGCGTTACCCGCTTTTGAAGTGAGCCCAGTCAAGAAGGTGGCTTAAAGATGCGTTTCCTAGCACAGTAGGTAGCTCTGTGCTAATGCGCATCATTATGGAAATAGCGGTAAATTTTTTCCGCTAAGCGGGGGCCGACCCCATGCACCTGCGCCAGCTGCTCAGGCGTAGCCATGCGGATGTAATCTATGGAGCGAAAGGTTGCCAGAAGTTCCTTTTGGCGTTGATAGCCCAAACCGGGAATTTGGTCGAGGTGCGATCGCCGCTGCCGTTGGCAACGTTTTTGACGATGAAAGTTGAGGGCAAAGCGGTGAGCTTCATCGCGAACTCGGCGCAGCAATTGCACTCCCGGTTGCTCTGGGTCAGCGGGAAGGGGCTGGGGTTGATGGGGGAGAAAAATCTCTTCCCGCTGCTTGGCCAAGCTGAGAAGGGTGAGATTGCCCAAAAGTGGCTCTAAGACTTCAACTACGGCAGAGAGTTGTCCCTTGCCACCATCAATGAGGATTACATCGGGCCAGTCCTCAGCCTCTAGGGGGTCACCCTTGCCTTCAAGGTAGGGGGCAAAGCGACGACAGAGAATCTCAGCCAAGCTGGCAAAGTCATCGGCGTGGCCAAGTTTTACCTCTGGATTGCGGATGTTGTAGTGGCGATAGTGTTGCTTGGCAGGTAAACCATCAATAAAAACAACCCGTGAGGCTACGGCATCCGAACCCTGAATGTGGGAAATGTCGTAACCTTCAATGCGATGGGGGAGGGCGTCAAGGCCAAGGAGTTGGGCTAAATCTTCAAGGGCGGTTTGGGTGCGATCGCTGGCCTGTTGAATGCGCGCCAATTCCAATTCCGCATTTCGCTGCACCATGGTAATAAGTTCTGCTTTGGCTTGGCGCTGGGGTACGGTGAGGGTAACGGCGCGGCCTTTCTTTTCACTCAAGTAGGTGCGCAGCAGATCCGCCTCGGGGAGGGGATGTTGCAGCAAAATTTCACTGGGAATTTCTACATCATCCACTTGGGCATAGTGTTCTTCAAGCACCCGCTGCAAAATGGTACCGGGACTGCCACTTTGGGCATCGGCTACAAAAGCCAAGCGTCCCACCAAGCGACCGGCACGAATTTGAAAGAGTTGAATGGCTGCATGGCGATCGCCTAGGGCAAGGGCAATGGCATCCCGTGACACCGTATCATCCGGCAACGAGACCTTTTGCTCCACCCCTAGATGTTCTAGACCGCGAATTTGATCCCGCAACCGTGCCGCTAGTTCAAAATTGAGATCCGCTGCCGCTTGCAGCATTTGTTCCCGCAACTGCGCCACCAGTTCCCCTGTGCGTCCCTGAAAAATCATTGCCACCTTCTGCAGGGTTTGCCGATACTCCTGCGGGGAAATGAGGCCTTGGCAGACCCCTGGGCAGCGGCCAATGTCGTAGTTGAGGCAAGGTCGATCCTTAAAGAGCGGACGGGGACGTTGCCGCAGGGGAAAAAGACGCTTGACTAGAGCAAGGGTTTGACGCAGCCGAAAGCTATCCACATAGGGACCATAGTAGCGATCCTTGGGGAAATCACTGCTGGTATTGCCGCCACTGCCAAACTGGCGCTTGCGGGTAATGAAAATACGGGGATAGGGTTCTGACCATGTAATGCACAGATAGGGATATTTCTTGTCGTCCTTGAGGAGGACGTTGAAATGGGGCTGGTGCTGCTTGATGAGGTTAGCCTCTAGGGCGAGTGCCTCCGCTTCCGTATCGGTGACAATGAACTCAATTTCCGCCACCTGATAGACCATTAGCTCAAGGCGTGGTCCTAGGTGAGCCGGCTGACGAAAATAGGAGCGCACCCGCGATCGCAGGCGCTTGGACTTACCAATGTAGAGAATTTGATCGGTCTTGTCCTTGAAGAAATAGACGCCGGGGGACAGGGGAAGTTGTCGCAGTACCTGTTCCAAGCGATTGCGATCCTGAATCAAGGGCTGAAGCATTCTGCCGCCTCCCCTAAAGTGATGCTGCGGTGTCTCCTAACCAAGCAACTAAATGTGACCGCTGGCTCGTCGTGGCATTGGCAGAGCACTGTAGCCGATACTGGGGCTGGGGGTTACCTAGAGTTAACGCTCTGGAGTACAACTGCTGATCGTGAAACCAGGTCAGGTGAATTGTATCCCCGGCTTGGTATTCCCGCAGGCGCTCTGACCAGTCCTCCGCCGTCACACGCCAACCATTGAGGGCAATAACTTCATCTCCCGCTGCCAAGCCCGCTGCTTCAGCAGGGGAGTCCCGCAGTACCGCTTTGACCTGGAGGGAACCGTGCTCCTGTTTGAACTGAAGGCCGGTATAGGGCGGTGCCTCCTCAGGAACCAGCTCCAGTCCCACTTTGGCAAGCCACTCCTGTAGGGGTAAGTCCGCCGTACCCTCAATGAACTGCTCCCGCCATACTCCCAAGTCTTCATCGGCAACGGTCTCAATTATTTCCCACAGCCCATCGGGGGTGTAGCCTTGACCCGTCTCACAATACTCTTGCCAGAGCCGCCGCAGGACATCAAGGAGCGATCGCTGGTGATTAAAGTTGAGACGAATCCGCAGATCTAACAGCAGCGCCACCAGCTCCCCTTTGAGGTAGTACGACATCTGGGAATTGATGCTATTTTCATCGGGGCGATAGAGCTTAATCCAAGCGTCGAAGCTCGCAGCACTCAGGGATTGCACTTGGCGACCCGGGGTATAGAAATAGTGATTGAGGCTTTCACTCAACAGCTTGAGATAGGCTGCTGCATCAAACAGTCCCGCCCACAGGGGAATCAGTTGATCCAAATAGCTGGTCACCCCTTCAGCAAACCAGAGGCTAGTGGTGTAATTTTCAGTGTCGTAGTCAAAAACTGCAAAGGCTTGGGGGCGGATGCGCTTGACATTCCAGAGGTGAAAAAACTCATGGGCCACTAAACAGAGAAAGCGGCGATATTGCTCCGGTTCCTGGAAGCCAAAGCGATCAAAGATCAATGAACAGCTATTGAGGTGTTCCAGACCGCCGTAGCCCTTGTGGGTGAGGTGCAAAATAAAGACATAGCGATCATAGGGTAGGCCACCAAAGAGACTTGCCTCGGTTGCAATGATCCGCTGAATATCGGCGATCGCTTGCTTTGGCTGAAAATTTCCCTTACCCCACACTGCCAATTCATGGGATTTACCCGCCACCTCAAAAGTGTAAACAGCGTGGGTACCCACCTCAAAAGGACTATCCACCAGCAGATCATAATTTGCCGCCCAAAAGGTATAGCCATCCTCACCCAAGGGTTCGAGGGAAGTGGTAACCCGCCAATCGGAGGGGGCTTCAATGGTGACCGTGAGGGGCTGGTCGCGATACGCCGGCACATAGAGGCACACTGCTGCTGGATTAAAATAAGCGTGGCTGCCATCGAAATGGTTTGTGCGTACCGAGAGTTCGTGGGCATAGATGGCGTAGCGCACTTCAAGTTCCAGACCGGGTGTGCAGGCCACCTGCCATTGATTCTTGGCACATTTCCACCACTCAAGGGAAGTGCCGTCGGCAGCCGTTACCACAAAGTTTTGAAGATGTCGTGCATATTCGCGCACCAGGTAAGAGCCGGGTGTCCACACCGGCAAATGCAGATCAAGGACATCGGTTTGCGGTGCCGTTAATCGCAGCGTCACCCATAAAAGATGGGTATGCCCCTGCTGGCAGTTAATCGAATAGGCCATGGCAGGGGACTGAAGTGAAGGATGAGCGATCGTATGCGTCATACCCCTCAGTGTAGTGGACTTTGGCAACGCTTACAATTTCACTTCAATATCCACGCCCGCCGGCAAGTCCAACTTCATTAGCGCATCAATGGTTTTTGGCGAAGGTTGGTAAATGTCGAGGATACGACGGTGGGTACGGGTTTCAAAGTGCTCCCGTGAGTCCTTATCCACGTGGGGCGATCGCAGGACGCAGTAAATTCGACGGCGGGTGGGTAGGGGAATCGGGCCAACGGGGGAAGCGCCGGTTCTTTTTGCAGTATCCACAATACGATCACAGGAGGTATCGAGCAATCGGTGATCAAAGGCCTTAAGGCGAATACGAATTTTTTGTTGTAAAGCAGCCATAGGAATCTTCCTTACTTGTCAAGGTTCAGAGAGGATCAAACAAAAATTTAGACAGAAAAAGGCCGCTAACACAACAGAAAGGCTAGCGGCCATCAAGATAACTACTTCAGGATTTTGGAGACAACGCCCGCCCCAATCGTACGGCCCCCTTCACGGATAGCAAAGCGCATCCCCTGCTCAATAGCAATGGGCTGGATTAATTCCACGGTCATTTTGACACGGTCACCAGGCATCACCATTTCAGCGGTACTGCCATCGTCAGCGGTGAAGGAGGTAATCGTACCCGTTACATCGGTGGTGCGCACATAGAACTGAGGGCGATAGCCGGCAAAGAAGGGAGTTTTACGACCACCCTCTTTTTCAGTGAGCACGTACACTTCACCCTCAAATTGGGTATGGGGCGTAATGGAGCCGGGTTTGGCAATCACCATGCCCCGTTCCACATCCTCTTTTTTCAGGCCACGTAGGAGCAGACCCGCGTTGTCCCCGGCAATCCCTTCTTCGAGACTCTTCTTGAACATTTCAATACCGGTGACTGTTGTTGTGCGAGTTTCCCGCAGACCTACGAGTTCAACAGTTTCATTGAGTTTAATACGACCCCGTTCAATCCGACCTGTGGCCACCGTACCACGACCGGTAATGGAGAACACGTCTTCTACGGCCATCAGGAAGGGTTTATCCACATCCCGCTCAGGGGTAGGAATGTAGTTATCCACAGCATCCATGAGTTCGTAGATTTTATCTACCCACTCATTTTCACCGCGTTGGGTTTTGGGATTGGCAGTCATCGCTTCAAGGGCTTTCAGACCCGAACCACGGATGATGGGCACTTCATCGCCGGGGAATTCGTATTGATTGAGAAGCTCCCGCAGTTCCAGCTCCACCAGCTCCAACAGTTCCTCGTCGTCCACCATATCCACTTTGTTCAGGAAGACAACGATGCTGGGCACTCCCACCTGACGTGCCAAGAGGATGTGCTCTTTGGTTTGGGGCATTGCACCATCGGTAGCAGCCACCACGAGAATGGCACCGTCCATTTGCGCGGCACCCGTGATCATGTTTTTCACATAGTCAGCGTGGCCAGGGCAATCCACGTGGGCATAGTGACGTTTATCGGTCTCATACTCCACGTGAGCCGTGTTGATGGTAATCCCACGGGCTTTCTCCTCAGGTGCCGCATCAATTTCATCATATTTGCGAGCCTGAGCTTTCCCTTGGGCAGCCAGTGTCATGGTGATGGCTGCAGTCAGTGTGGTCTTACCGTGGTCAACGTGACCAATCGTACCAATGTTAACGTGGGGTTTGGTTCGTTCAAATTTAGCGCGTGCCATGTTGTTCCTCGTATAGACTATGCGTTCCCTTTATTTTTGGCAATGATTGCCTCAGCCACATTCCGGGGGACTTCCTCGTAATGGCTGAATTCCATCGAGAAAATTCCCCGACCTTGGGTATTCGAGCGAATGTCAGTGGCATAGCCAAACATCCGTTCGAGAGGGACTTTTGCGGTTACTTTGGCAATGCCATTTTCCACGGTTTGTCCCTCAATTTGACCGCGACGGGCAATCAAATCTCCCATCACTGTCCCAAGGAATTCTTCTGGAACCTCGACCTCGACCTTCATCATTGGCTCTAGAAGCACAGGGTTCGCTTTCATGACCGCTTCTTTAATTGCTATAGAGCCAGCAATCTTGAAGGCCATCTCTGAGGAGTCCACCTCGTGGTAGGAGCCATCCACTAGGGTGACTTTGAGGTCAATCACGGGGTACCCTGCCAAAATTCCCGATTCACAGGCTTCCTTCATCCCTTGTTCAGCAGGTGGAATGTACTCTTTGGGTACAACGCCGCCGACAATTTTGGAGACAAATTCAAACCCAGTACCGGGTTCGGCAGGCTCTACTTCAATCACAACGTGACCATATTGGCCTTTACCGCCACTTTGACGGATAAATTTGCCTTCGGCACGAACGGGTTTGCGAATTGTTTCGCGGTAGGCCACTTGGGGTTGCCAATATTGGCCTCCACTTTGAACTCCCGCTGCATTCGATCCACAAGAATTTCAAGGTGCAATTCCCCCATGCCTGCAATCACGGTTTGGTTGGTTTCAGGATCAACACTGACGCGGAATGTGGGGTCTTCCTCAGAGAGGGCTTGCAGGGCTTTGGAGAGTTTTTCCATGTCCTGCTTGGTTTTGGGTTCCACGGCCACGGAAATGACCGGCTCTGGAATGTAGAGAGATTCTAGAATCACAGGCGAGCTTTCATCACAAAGGGTATCCCCCGTGAAGGTTTCCTTCAGACCCAAGGCAGCCCCTAAATCTCCAGCCCGCAGTTCATCTACCTCAATCCGCTCATCGGCTTTGAGCACAATTAGACGAGAGATGCGTTCTTTTTTACCCTTGGTGGCATTGAGCACATAGCTACCTTTTTTGAGAATGCCAGAGTAAACACGCACAAAGGTGAGACGGCCATAGGGATCCGCCATAATCTTGAAGGCCAATGCCGCTAGGGGTTGATCGTCATCGGCAGCCCGTTCTACTTCTGTGCCATCAGGCAGACGACCTTTAATGGCAGGAATATCAATGGGGGCTGGCAGATAGTCCACTACGGCATCAAGGAGCAATTGCACGCCTTTATTTTTGAAGGCGGAGCCGCAAAGCATCGGCACAATGGTGCCGGAGATTGTCCCTTTACGGAGGGCTGTGCGGATTTCCTCTTCTGTGAGTTCTTCTCCCTCAAAGTATTTTTCCATGAGGGCATCGTCCGTTTCAGCAACGGCCTCGATGAGCTTGGTGCGATACTCTTGCACCAGTTCAGTCATCTCGTCAGGAATTTCGGTGTCTTCGATTTCCTTGCCTAGATCGTCTTTGTAAATTTTGGCGCGCAGCCGCACCAGATCAACGATGCCTTTGAATTGATCTTCAGCACCAATGGGTAGTTGAATTGGCACGGCATTCGCTCGCAGGCGATCGCGAATTTGATCATAGACTTTATAGAAGTTTGCCCCAGTGCGATCCATCTTATTGACAAAGACAATACGGGGAACACCATAGCGATCAGCTTGCCGCCACACAGTTTCCGATTGGGGCTGCACACCACCCACGGAGCAAAAGACAGCAATCACGCCATCTAGAACGCGCATGGAGCGCTCCACTTCAATCGTGAAGTCCACGTGACCGGGGGTGTCAATAATGTTGATCTGGTGATCTTTCCAAGAGGTGCTAATGGCGGCAGCTGTAATCGTGATGCCTCGCTCCCGCTCCTGTTCCATCCAGTCGGTAACCGTGGTACCCTCATGCACTTCACCGATTTTGTGCACCACACCGGAATAGAAAAGAATACGTTCAGTTGTGGTTGTTTTACCCGCATCAATGTGAGCGGCAATTCCGATGTTTCGCACTCGCTCTAGCGGGGTCGTCCGTGCCACAGCTACCTCCTTGTTTGTTGCATTACGTTAGAATTCTTAAATAATTGTATCCAACTCTTGAACCGTATAGCGGTTTAGTAGCGATAGTGGGCGAAGGCCTTGTTAGCTTCTGCCATTTTATGGGTTTCTTCCCGTTTGCGAATGGTGCTACCGGTTTCGTTGGCAGCATCCATTAATTCGTTGGCTAGCTTAGCCGACATGGAACGACCAGCACGTTTGCGGGAAAATTGCACTAACCAGCGTAAGGCTAAGGCAACGCCACGCTCAGGACGCACTTCCATTGGCACTTGGTAGGTGGCACCCCCCACCCGTCGTGCTTTCACTTCCACTAGGGGTGTGGCATTTTTCACTGCACGCTCAAAAATTTGTAGTGGATCTTCACCAGTGCGCTCCTGCACAGTTTTCATTGCATCATAAACGATGCGACTGGCGAGGGACTTTTTGCCACTAAGCATGACCCGCTGGATCAGCATACTCACCAGTACGTTGTTGTAGACCGGATCAGGGGCAGTGGGACGTTTTTGAGCGCGAGTGCGACGAGACATAGGTGTTTATGATTTGCTCTAGTGAAGTTTAAGGTTTAAGCGTGGACTTCGGAAACTATTTTTTCTTGCCAGCAGCAGTAGCCTCACCGGGTTTGGGACGCTTGGCGCCATACTTAGAGCGGCCTTGCTTACGGTCTTTGACACCGGCGGTATCCAGTGTGCCCCGAATAATGTGGTAGCGTACACCGGGCAAGTCTTTAACTCGACCGCCGCGAATCATTACCACCGAGTGCTCCTGTAGATTATGGCCAATACCGGGAATATAGGCAGTCACCTCAAAACCGGAGGTTAGGCGTACCCGTGCCACTTTGCGCAGGGCAGAGTTGGGCTTCTTGGGTGTTGTGGTGTAAACCCGGGTGCACACCCCACGCCGTTGAGGGCAACTTTTGAGGGCAGGAGATTTTGTTTTCTTTTTCAACAGTTCCCGCTCTTGGCGGATCAGTTGCTGGATGGTGGGCATTGCTGCTTACATTAATTTCACCGAACTTCTAGTGTATCGAGGTGGCCATCGCATTGTCAATGCTGTTGTTGAATCACTCTATACCTCTCGCTGTAATGGCTCACTAGGGTCAAGCTGGCGATTGCGGCGGTGACGGCTCTCAGGGTACGCTGCCCCAAAGAAAAGGCTTGCCAACCAGCGGCCAGAACCTGCTCTAGTTCAGAATCTGTCCATCCCCCCTCTGGTCCGATCGCCAGATAAATGGGCTGGGAAAAATCCATCTGAGGCAAGTAATCCCACAGCAATTGAGAGGCAGTGAGACTGGCGATGTAGCCCCTTGGCGTAAGCTGCACCATTTCCGCAACAGACAGGGGAGCACTGAGGGTAGGAACGTAAAGACGCTCGCTTTGCTCGGCGGCCTCTTGGAGAATTCGCTGCCAACGCTGGTATTTGTGGGGACTGGGTTGCAGGAGCGATCGCGCCGTTTGAATTGGCAGAATGTGCTTGACGCCTAATTCTGTTGCCTGCTGCAGCACTTGTTCAAAGTTGGCTGCCTTTAACAGAGCTAGACAGAGAATAATCTCAGTGGCAAGTTCCGTCTCACGGCAATCGGGGTGCAGTAGCTTGACTGTGTTTGCTTGAATTTCTCCGAGCCACCGTTGACCTTGACCGTCAAGAATCCACAACTCATCTCCTGGCTTAAGGCGCAGCACATGATACAGATAGTGCCACTGCTCGGCTGTCAGGGTAACCCCCTGCTCCAGAATTTGCTCAGCTTTAACAATAAGCCGTTGGCGCGATCGCATGAATGAAGCTACTCTTGAGATTCTCCCTCCAGCGGACTGGGATTCCTACTCTTCTCTATTAGAGGGATTTTCAGGTCGAGTGCGCCATCACGGGGGGTAGCGTGAAGTCTAGCAGACGTTGCATCCCTATCACTGGGCAAGGTCGTTCTCCTTCCCTACGGTTGAGGACAGTCGTGGATGAATCTTTTTGCCTCATCTACCTTTAAGTGTTCAAGAACATAGGAAGCGTCAACAGCATCCACTTCCCCTGGGGCAAAAGGCAGTCCTCAACTTTACACCCGCTGCTGCTGGCGCAACATCAAAGTTTAACCCTTCGGGGTGGAAAGTCTGGCCACAGCCAACATGAACTAGCCTTAGGCACTGAGACTGCATAGCCACTCCACCAGCGTGCGCACAGGATAGCCTGTTCCACAGGGATTATTGTAGCCATCCTCTTTTTCCGTCCAAACCGGACCGGCAATGTCAAGATGAGCCCAAGGGGTGTGATCCACAAACTGTTGTAGAAATAGGGCTGCGGTAATCGAGCCTGCGGATCGCGGACCGGTGTTTTTCATGTCCGCCACTTGGGATTTCATGCCCTCAAAGTATTTGTTTTCAAGGGGCATTTGCCAGAATTTCTCGCCAGAGCGATCGCTGGCCTGTTGCAGGGCTTGCGCCAAGTCTGAGTTATTGCTCCAAAGACCGGCAATGTTATCTCCCAAAGCCACAATACAGGCTCCAGTGAGCGTAGCCAAATCCACAATGGCATCGACCCCCAGTTTTTCAGCATAAACCAAGGCATCAGCAAGGGTGAGGCGACCCTCCGCATCAGTGTTGTTGACCTCAATGGTTTTACCGTTGGCGGCCGTCAGAATATCCCCCGGATGCATGGCACGCCCACTGATCATGTTTTCAGTGGCAGCAATAATAAAGTGCACCTCAATGCCAGGGGGTTTGAGTTGACCGATGACTTTGGCGGTACCTAAAACCGCGGCGGCTCCCCCCATGTCCATTTTCATGGTTTCAATGCCCCCTTGGGTCTTGAGGTTGAGGCCACCCGAATCAAACGTTAGACCCTTGCCCACTAGGGCAATTTTCTTCTGCACCGTGCCCGCAGGCGTATAGGTGAGGTGAATAAATTTCGGCGGCAAATCTGACGCCTGAGCCACTCCCAAAAAGGCGCCCATGCCAAGGGCAGCGCATTCCTCCCGCTCCAAAATCTTTGCGCTTAAGCCGTAGGTCGCTGCCAGTTGCTGAGCTGTTTCCGCCAGCGTAATGGGGGTCACTTGATTGGCGGGGGCATTCACCAGTTCGCGAGCCAAAATCACGCCGTCGCAAATTTGCCGGGCACGGTTTAACGCCGCTGCTTGTTCTCCTAAAGCCAACAGAGTCATAGATTCGGGATAGGGGAGTAACTTGTGGGCTTCGGGATCAGACTTGAAGCGGACATCGCTGTGGAGGGCAAGGAGCACCCCTTCGGCAATGGCTTGGGCGGCAGCGGCTGCATCTAATGTCTCATGGGGGAGAGCCATTGCCGCGGTTTTAGCTTTTTCGCGACGGGCAGTGCGGGCAATGGTGGCGGCGGTACGGCGGAGGGTTTCGAGATTAAATTCCTCGCGATTGCCTAGCCCCACAAGCAGCAGTTTCTTAATGGGGAAGTTGGGCAATAGGCGCATCAGCAGAGAGGTGCCAGATTTGCCTTGAAATTCCCCCTCGTTGATCAGTTCTTGTAATAGACCGTTGAGCCGTTGATCGAGGGTCGTGTAGGGGTCGGCGAGGGTAAGGGTGCCTTCCGTTTGAAAGGTGGCGATCGCCAGTAAATCTCCCGACCAGTCGGGAATCGCTGTAGTCATTGTTTGCAGTTGCATGCCTATGTACGACCCAAAAATCTCTCAGCCCTCTTATTTTATCGGCGTTTAGCCTTCAGCAGGAACCCAGACACTGCAAAAATTCAAGGGGCAGACCATCACAATCCCGAATAAAGGCAACGTGGTAGAGGTGGGAACCAATCACTTGCTGAGTCGGCCGCAGTAATAACTCAAAGGGTAAACCCTTTGCCTTCAGCGTTTGTCCTACTTGATTGAGCCATGTTTCGAGGGGGTCGGGATAGTTACTCAGATCAAAGGAGAGATGGTAGTAGCCGACGTAGTGTTCATCGTGAAAGGGATCGGCAGCCGGCTGGGGTTCAGGTACTTGCAGGAGTTCGAGGCGGGTATGCCAGCCCTTGAGCCAACAGGCAAGGGTATAGCCCGTGGTAAAGCGAACCTCCACTGTAAAACCCAGACATCCATAAAAGGCGATCGCCTGCTGAATATTGGCGGTGCGAATGGAAACGTGGTGCAAAGCCATAACTACTCTGGTTTTGGACGCAGCCGCTCAGGAAAGTCAATAAAGACGCGCTCACCGACACTGACACCGCTGATAATTTGAGTTTGATCTTGCCAGCTACTGCCAATTGTGACAGGGCGAAATTTAGGGCGATTGTTCTCACCCACAACATAAACACCCGTTTGGCCGCGCTCAACGGCAATGGCCACTGTCGGCACCAAAAGGGCATTGTGAATTTTAGGTCCTAGAAAATCTAAATCCACATTCATTCCAGAACGTAGTTTCTCTAGCCCAGTGACCAAGGAAACGCGCACCTGAAAGAAGGTTACATTTTGCTCTACTACTGCTTCAGGTGCCACTAAGCGCACTTGCCCCTTAAATGTTTCTCCCGGATAGGCATCGGCACGAATTTCAACGGGTTGCCCCACCAGCACTTGGCCAATATCTACTTCTGGTACTTCAGCAAGAATTTCTAGACCCTCAGCGATCGCCACAATAGAGGTCGATGTGGCAGAGGTCGTCGCCGAAGCCGTGGTTGTTGGAGTAACAAATGCTCCCGGATTCGCATACTTCTGGGTAATGATGCCTGTAAACGGCGCCCGAATCACTGTATCTTCAAGGGCAGCACGGGCGGCTTGGACTTGGGCTTGGGCAGCAGCGACGGTTGCTTCTGCTTGGCGGATCTCCTCACTGCGGGCGCCGCGCTGCAGCAGTTGCAGCCGCTTTTGCGCTTCATTCAGGTTGGCGATCGCGCTATCCCGATTTGCTTTTAGTTCGTCAAGGGTATCGCGGGGAATAGCACCTTCCGCCGCGAGCAATTCATTGCGTTTCAGGCGTTCTTCTGCCAATCGGGCACGGGTGGCCGCTGCTTGTACTTGAGCTGCCGCTTGGGCAATTTCCTCAGCCCGGTTGCCGGCAACAACACGATCGCGACGGGCAATGGCATCGGCCAGATTAGCCTGAGCCTGAGCGAGTTGCGCCTGCTCATCGCGGTTGTCCATACGGGCAATGATTTGACCCGCTTTGACCCGATCTCCTTGCTCAACGTAGAGTTCCGCTAGCAAACCTGCCCGCTTGGGACTGATATTGACAGTTTGTACCGGTACTACTTTGCCAGTGGCAGCAATCCGAGCCACCAAATCGCGACTGTCTTGAACCGGTACAGTGTAGCGATCCAGATCAAGGGGCGTTTGTCGCGATCGCCACCACCACAGTCCACCGCTGCCAATCACGCCAGCAGCAATCACCCCAATCACTAGCGATCGCCAAGGGGAGTGAAGCTTACCAACAAAGGGGATAAACGCTGCCATGCATCTTTTACAATATCTTGCTCTATTCTAACGTTATGTTACAGTCACCCAGTCGAATGACTGTATTGGCGGTGTCTATTGGTTTCACCTCTCCCTCAACAGAAGTGCAGATGCTATCCTAACCAATACTGTCTATGTCCTTTGCCTATGAATCCTGCACTCTCCCAGATTGGCCAGCAAATGTCTCAATTGACGGGAGTTCGGGCAATTATGAAGGATATTATCGAGACGCTGCGCCTCAACCGCGGTCAAGACCTAATTAACTTGAGTGCAGGCAATCCCCTGATTCTCCCTGAAGTGGAGCAACTGTGGCGGGACTGTACCCACGAACTAATGGCCAGTCCAGAATTTGGTCAAGTTGTCTGCCGCTACGGCACAAGCCAAGGGTATGAACCACTTATTGCCGCTGTGGTGGATGATTTTAATCGCCGCTATGGTTTAAGCCTGACGGAGCGCAATGTCTTGGTTACGCCCGGCAGTCAGGCCATTTATTTTTTTGCAGCCAATGCCTTTGGCGGCCTTAGCACTAACGGCGAATTAAAGAAAGTTGTTCTTCCCTTGAGTCCAGAATATACTGGTTACGGCGGCGTCAGCCTCAGCCCCGATACCGTTGTTGCCTATCGCCCCCGCCTTGAGATTTTTGAAACAGATCACACGTTTAAGTATCGGCCAGACTTTCAACAACTACAGATTGACAAGACAACCGGCTGCATTATCTTCTCTCGCCCCTGCAATCCAACGGGGAATGTGCTCACCGATTTAGAAGTACGGCAAATTGCGGATCTAGCCGTACCCTACGGTGTTCCTGTGTTCATTGATGCTGCCTATGGTCCTCCTTATCCCAGTTTGAACTTTACCGAACTCGCCCCTATCTTTGGTGGCAATATTGTCCACTGTTTCAGCCTCTCCAAGGCAGGGTTACCGGGGGAGCGGGTGGGAATTGCCATTGGCGATCGCGAGATCTTGAGCGCTCTGGAAGCCTTTCAAACCAATGCCTGTATTCATGCCTCGCGCTACGGTCAGGCGATCGCTGCTTTGGCTATTGCCAATGGTGCCCTAGCTGAAGTGTCCGTCAACGTCATTCGTCCCTTCTATCAGCGCAAGTTGACAGTTCTCGAAGAAACCCTGCGCACCGCCTTTCCCGACGACATTCCTTGGTTTTTACATCGTGGTGAGGGGGCGATTTTTGCATGGCTGTGGCTGCGGGACTTACCCATGACAGATTGGGAATTGTATCAACACTTGAAACGGGCAGGGGTGATTGTCGTCCCCGGCAGTTCCTTTTTCCCTGGCTTGACCGAGCCGTGGCGCCATAAACAGGAGTGCCTACGCATTAGTCTCACCGCCAGTGATGAGGAAATTGCTCTTGGCATGGAGCGACTCGCTGCCACAATTACACAAGTCTATCAGGAATCCCCTAGCCGCTCCTATTCCGACCTCTTTGCCTAAAATGGTGGAGCCGCCAAACAGCCGTTAGATAGGCCTTGGCACATTTTCTAGAGTTCCCCCCGTAGGGTTTTAACAACCTGCTCAGCGGGCTAATCCCCAGGAGACAAGCACTGACGGGAGTGCGGCTATGGGGGCAGCGGCAGCCTTTGGTAAAGACTTGCAAACAAGCGTGAAGGAGGCTCAAAAATCTTGATACAACAATTGATGGAGTTGCAGCCAAACATTAACCGATTCTTATGAATATTGCTGTCATTGGCCTGAGTCACAAAACCGCCCCTGTGGATGTGCGCGAAAAATTGAGTGTGCCAGAGGATGTGCGGGAGCGGGCACTGCAACATCTATGCGGCTACGCCCATATTCAGGAAGCCACTATCCTCAGCACCTGTAACCGCTTAGAAATCTACATTGTTACCAGTGACACTGAGGTGGGGGTACGGGAAGTGCATCAGTTTCTCAGTGAGTGGAGCCACATTCCCCTGCCCCAGCTGCGTCCCTATCTCTTTATCCTGCTGCATCAGGATGCAGTCATGCACCTCATGCGGGTGGCATCGGGTCTGGATAGCTTGGTGATTGGCGAAGGACAAATTCTTTCCCAAGTGAAACGCTGTCATCAGTTGGGGCAGCAGTACAAATCCATTGGTTCGATTCTCAATCGTCTCTTTACAGGGGCGATCGCTGCCGGTAAGCGGGTACGTACAGAAACTAGTATTGGAACAGGCGCAGTCTCTATTAGTTCAGCAGCGGTGGAACTGGCAGATCTGCGGTTGCAGAATCTCCAAAATTGCCGTATTGCCATTGTCGGTGCGGGTAAAATGTCCCGCTTGCTGGTGCAGCACCTAATTGCCCGCGGCGTCAAGGAAATTAGTATTATCAACCGCTCCTTAGAACGGGCACAGGAGCTCGCGCAGCAGTTTCCTGAAGTGCGCTTTGAACTCTTTACCATGACGGATCTACTGCCGATTGTGGCCGCCATGGATTTGGTCTTTACGGGCACAGCCGCAACACAACCCCTCTTGGATCGGGAGAATTTAGGGTCAGTGCTCACAGGCGATCGCCCCCTGTCCATCATTGATATTTCTGTGCCCCGCAATGTCCATGCCAATGTGACGGAATTGGGCAGCGTCCAGCTTTTTAACGTGGATGATCTCGAAGCCGTTGTCGCCCAAAACCAAGAGGCGCGACGCCAATTGGCTCAAGAGGCCGAGGCTATCCTTGAGGAGGAATTAGAGACCTTTTTGGCTTGGTGGCACGCCCTAGAAACAATTCCGACCATCCGCAGTCTGCGCCAAAAAATGGAGCTATCCGCACTCAAGAACTGGAAAAAGCCCTCTCTCGCTTGGGTAGTGAGTTTGCTGATAAGCACCAAGGGGTCATTGAGGCAATGACGCGCACAATTATCAACAAGATTCTCCATGACCCGACAGTGCAACTGCAATCTCAACGGGATTTAGAGAGTCGTCAACGCGCTATGCAGACCCTCCAAGACTTGTTCAATCTCAAACCCATCGAAGCTTAAGGTTGATGCGCCACGTGGGCGATCGCGGAGAAGCAGTGGTCGCCGCATGGCTGCAAACCCAGCGGTATCAAATTTTGGCTCAGAACTGGCTTTGCCCTTGGGGTGAGCTGGATATTGTGGCCTGCGATGCGGAGGGAGCGGTGCACTTTGTGGAAGTGAAAACCCGCCGTTCCTACAACTGGGATAGCGATGGCCTCGCTGCCATTTCCCCTAGCAAACAACGAAGACTCATCTTGGCCGCCCAAGCATTCCTAGAATGTCAACCCCAGTGGCAGGATCGCCCCTGTTGCTTCGATGTCGCCTTGGTGCGATACCAAGGAGGTATCTATCGGCTGCACCAATACTTGGAGCACGCATTTACACTGGATTGCACTGATTGAAGAGATTTACCAATTGAGCAGCTTTTGCAAGCGATTGCGAATCCACTGAATGGGACGGCTTTGATCCTCCTCTTGGCCACTCAACTGCCGCAGCTCCTGTTGATGTTGCACCAGCACATCCTGACGGCGAGCGATCGCCACCGCAATATCATCGGCAAGGGAAGGGTGTTCTTTTAGCAACTGTTCAAATCCCTCCCTAGGCAAAACAAACAACACCGTATCCATCATGGCCATCATTGTTGTTGGACAGGCCACCCCCAGCATCAGTGGTAGCTCGCCAAAGTGCTCTCCTACATTAAACGTCATCATCGGCTTGAGTTCGCCATTCTCCTCATAGACCGCTGCCATTTGTCCCTGCAACACGATGTAGAAGTTACTCACTGGTTCCTGAGCACGGAACAAAATCTCCTTTGCTCTCAAGTGCTTGCGGTAGCCTGATTCAATGAGAAAGCGTAATTGCAGATCATTCATGCACTGAAAATAGCTCACCTGCCGCAGCAGAAATCTCAGGGGAAGGGGTTGCCGGTACCAAGGGCATG
>DVDZ01000022.1 GCA_015296025.1 Thermosynechococcus sp. M46_R2017_013 | reverse complement strand
ATTTCTGGCATTTGCATATCCATCAAAATCACATCGTAGGGTTGCCGCTGCACAGCATCTAGCACCTCTAACCCATTGGCGGCAATATCACCACGATAGCCTAATTTTCCAAAATGCGTAATGCCACCATTTGATTCACCTTGTTATCCTCAGCAACAAGAATACGTAAGGGCGGCAAATCCTGCTTTAGACTATCAATGGACACGGTTTTGCTCTTGCTGGTTTTAGCTTCAACGGGCTGCGGCCTATGGCTAAAAAGATCATTGAGGACATTGTAGAGGGTGGATTGCTTCACTGGCTTACTAATGAGGGCATGAAACAACGGTGATTGATCTGCCCCAAGGGAATTGCCCAAGGAGGTGAGCAAAATCAGGGGAATTTCTGGATGGATCTTGTGAATTTCCTTGGCCAGTGTCAAGCCGTCCATTTCCGGCATTTGCAGATCTAAAATGGCCACATCTGGAGGCGATTGTGTTTTGAGTAGTGTCAATGCCTGCTGGCCATTCTCAGCAATTAGGGATTTCATTTGCCATCCCTTCGTTTGCAATGCCAGAATTTGGCGATTGGTGGCATTATCATCCACAATCAGCACTGAACGATCTTTCAAGCAAGATTCTTGCTCCATGGCGCACTTCTGAGCATTGGGATTCAGGAGCAGCCGCACCGTGAAATAAAAGACTGAACCCGTCTCCTTGATCGGAATCGATTCATAGTGTGGCGGTGGATTGCCACCAACTATCAAAGGGGTATTCTGAGTTTTACTTTCGACCCAAATGCGGCCATTCATGCACTCCACCAGCCGCTGGCAAATCGCCAATCCCAGACCCGTTCCCCCCGTAGTGGCGGGTAATTGAGGCATCCACTTGGCTAAAAGGTTTGAAGAGTCGCTTCATTCCCTCTGGCGTGATACCCACCCCCGTATCCTGAATGGCAAAGAGAAACTCATAGTAGTTGGGCAAAAACTCGTATTGATGGATAGGGCGACCCTTGAGATGGAGAATGACTTCGCCGCTTTGGGTAAACTTGATGCTGTTGCCAATAAGATTGACTAGGACTTGCCGTAGCCGTCCCATATCCCCTATGACATGGGCAGGAGTCTCCGAATCAATATGAGCGAGGAGCTCAATCTGTCGTTCAACCGCACGGGGGGCCATAAGGTCAAAAACATCTTCAACGCAGTTGTGTAAATTAAAGGGGTAGGCCTCTAGTTCCAGCTTGCCGGACTCAATTTTAGAAAAGTCAAGAATATCGTTGATGATTGTGAGTAGCGCATCCCCACTGAGGCGAATGGTGTTAAGAAACTCCCGCTGCTGAGGATTGAGAGGGGTGTCGAGCAATAATCCCGTCAAGCCAATAATGGCGTTCATGGGTGTGCGGATTTCGTGGCTCATCGTTGCCAAAAACTCACTCTTGGCGCGGCTAGCCTCTTCGGCAGCTTTTCGGGCTTCCTCTAAGAGTTCTTGTTGCTGCATCATTTGCGAGATGTCTTCCCATGTACCCACAAAGGTTATTACCTTGCCGTCCTCGATGATGGGAATGACGCGGGCATTAATCCAGCGCACTCTGCCATCGGGGTAAGACAAGCGGAAGCGTTCATTGACGGGCTGGTGGTCTTTTTTACAGCGCTCCCAAGCGGCAATGAAGCGATCGCGATCCTCCGGGTGGAGTCGTTCTATCCAGTGGGCTTCTGCCTCCGCTTGTGTTTTGATCTCTAGCAGGTTAAGTAGTGTTTGATTGAGAAAAGTGCTACGTCCATTAATATCTGCTGTAAAAATGCCGACGGGCGCCATTTCGCTGACACTGCGAAACCTTACGTCGCTCGCTTTAAGGAGTTGATTGAGCTTCTGCTTACGGCAATGATCCGCTGTAATAATTGCAACTCCTATCCCACTGGCTGCCCAGAAAACCAAGAATAGAAAAACAAATTGTAGGTTTAGAGGGTCTAACTGTCGTTGAACAACGTTAGGTGGGATCAAAGAAAGAACCCAGAGACGATACTCGTTTTGATAGATGGGTGTTCCGTTAGTTAGATCCGCAGAGATATAATGTGCTCTAAAGGGCAGAGCTAATCGAAAAGCAAAGAGACCATGGGCATGATAAAAGCTACGACTTGCGTGGGACTGCATCTGCTCCCATAATTCAGGATACTGATTCTGTACTGTAAAATGCTGCCGATCTGAATAGCGAAAGCCCCATTCATGGTTAATACGGTCTCCTAACAACCAATACCCTTGCGCATTCACTAAAAAGCAACTGCCATAAACCCCTTGGCAGCCATTGATTAGGTTTTGGAAGAGACGCTCTGCTCGGTAGCGTACAATCAAAAAACCGATGAGTTCCCGCTTACGGCCGTAAACGGGTGTTGCAATGTAGAGAATAGGGGTTGCGACTAAAAAGGTTGGCTGTGAAGGATGCAGCTCAATATCTAGAGGAGAGATAAAGATTTCGGGATCCCGTAACTGACGAATGACCGGCCAGTAGGTTTGGCTGACAATTGGATCAGGAGATGTTCCTGACAAAACTGTGCCCAAGTTGTGACTAAGGGCGAGGCTCAGCTTTAGAGTACCACTAGGGGAGAGAAAATAAACACGATCGTAACTGCGTTTCCAAAGCATCCAGTCACCGACATTTTGCCGGATTGCCTGTAATTGTTCTGAATCAGAAGTGTTACTGCTTAGCTCATCAAAACTATGTAGTTTCGTGATACTGAGGATTTCCTCAGCAACTACTTCATAATGATTGCTAAGGATAAGGCTGCCTCGCTCGACTTTGCTTTCTTCCCGCAATTGTAGATCGCTGAGAATACCTTGGCGCTGGGCGAGGTAAATAGGAGCAAGAATTGCAACTAGAACTGCCGTTGCTGGAACAAAGAGTTTCAAGAAGTACTGCAACGGTGGCTTGATCATAGCGTTGTTGGCTATTTGCGGGGGAAAGAAGGACTATTCAACAGGGCAAGGAACCAATACAGACCTCAGCAAATAGTGTATCGTGAGGAATGGAGTTCATGTGTAGAGTCAGACCATGATTGAACCTTTGTTGTGTGGCATTGTCCTTGGCTTGATTCCGGTGACCTTGGCGGGTCTTTTCTTTGCGGCTTACCAGCAGTACAAGCGGAGCAGCCAATTTGAACTCTAGTTCTTGATCCTGTGCGCAGCAAGCGCCGCCGTCCTTAGGTTTTGGTTTGGCTACGCCGAAACTGCGCTTTGCGGGTGCGCAATCAATGTGTTAAGGGCGGGGCACGCCCGGAACGCCTGGGAAGTGAGCGGCGTGGTAATGCCGCTAGCAGCAGGAACCCGCTGAAGCAACTCAGGGGCAACTCAATACCGCGCCTGAGCACCGTAGGAATTTCCGGCCTGAAAGCCGGGGAGGATGTCAGTAAAACCTTATTTTTGCGAACGTCACTCCTATGGCATTACCCATTGTTGCTGTGGTTGGTCGCCCCAATGTGGGCAAGTCAACGCTAGTAAATCGTCTTGCTGGGGAACGGGATGCCATTGTCCACGATGAACCCGGTGTTACTCGCGATCGCACCTACCGACCGGCCTTTTGGCAAGATCGGGAATTTTTGGTCGTGGATACCGGGGGCTTAGTGTTTGATGATGACAGTGACTTCTTGCCCTTGATTCGCCAGCAGGCAGAACTTGCCCTTCAGGAAGCAACGGCAGCGATTTTGGTGGTGGATGGTCAAGCAGGCCCTACAGCTCTTGACTATGACATTGCAGCGTGGTTGCGACAGCTTGCCGTACCGGTTTTAGTGGCGGTGAATAAATGCGAGTCGCGCCAAATGGGTCAGGTACAGGCGGCAGAGTTTTGGTCCTTGGGGCTGGGAGAACCCTACCCGATTTCCAGTATCCACGGCAGCGGGACGGGGGAGCTGCTGGATCAGTTGATTACCTACTTGCCGGCGGTGGAAACGCTCCCTGAAACACCAGAAATTCAGGTGGCCATTGCTGGGCGTCCCAATGTGGGTAAGTCTAGTTTGCTCAATGCTTTGATTGGCAGCGATCGCGCCATTGTCAGCCCCATTTCAGGGACAACCCGCGACACCATTGATACCATCATTGAACACAACGGCACCCAGTATCGCTTCATTGACACCGCTGGTATTCGCAAGCGAGGCCATGTGGCCTATGGGCCTGAGATGTTTAGCGTTCATCGTGCTTTTAAGGCCATTCACCGCTCCGATGTCGTGCTGTTGGTTTTAGATGCCCTTGAAGAAATTACCGAACAGGATCAACGCTTGGCGGGACACATTGTCGATCAGGGACGTGCCTGTGTGTTGATCATGAACAAGTGGGATGCGGTTCCCGAAAAAGATACCTATACCATCAATAGTTATCGCGATCGCCTGTATCAACGACTAAATTTCCTTGACTGGGCAGATGCCCTCTTTGTTAGTGCCCATACAGGTCAACGCCTTGACAAAATTTTTGCAGCAGTGGATGCGGCAGTGGAACAACATCGTCGCCGGGTCAGTACAGCACTAGTGAATGAAGTGATTCAAGAAGCCCTACGCTGGCATACGCCCCCCGCGACCCGCCAAGGCCGCCAAGGCAAAATCTACTACGCCACCCAAGTGGCAACCCAACCGCCAACATTTGTTATTTTCGTCAATGATGCCAAGCTCTTCAAGGACAATTACCGCCGCTACATTGAAGGGCAAATTCGGCAACAACTGGGATTTCGAGGTACCCCGATTCGCCTTCTTTGGCGTAGTAAGAAACCTCGTGAAGCTACCGAATTAGTTGTCCGCTAACTCTGTCAAAGTGATGATGATTATAAGAGTCCTTTAGAACAGCGGATCGTTGATTACCGTAAACAATTTTGTAATTTTTTTAGCTCATCCCCGGGAAGGCGGTAAATTCCTGATATGACTCTGATAATTCGATGGAGAAAGTAATACACCGGAAAATCTAGGTCGGCTCCTAGGTGAGTTGTAGTAGAACTGTTAAATATCGTAGTTTATCTAACAGCTTCCCACCAAAAGATGCAGGAATATACACTCGCTCTTGCAATCAATACCGTGTATATCTTGTTGACTACGCCATTCATACTCTTTGCAATCGGCTGGTCTAACCATAAGTGCATTTTCAGAAATTTCCATACATTCTCAATCGCTCCCCGCTGTTGATACAGTACAGGATAGTTGCAAGGGCTAAAATCTTTGAGGATAGACTTGAGAATAGATGCAAAGATGTCACGCTATACTCACGTTTTTTGCTTTTTAAGGGAAGAAATATTGTATTTTTCCTTTTTTCTAGTCTCTCAAGCTATCGTTCAATCCCTTTGGACTTAATCATAGCGATTAAAGCACTTTTTATAAAGATTAAAAATCCTAGGCCAAGCTGCAACAGGGCTATAATGCAACTAAAAGCGGCTTTGCGTCTGGTGTGGCCACTGTACTGAACTCTTTTTTTTGCCTATAATTAATAGGCTAGATTTTTTGACGAGTCTATGAGTCGCGGCACACTTTTCGATAAGGTTTGGGAACAGCATACAGTAGCTACATTGCCTTCAGGGCAAACTCAACTATTTATTGGCCTGCACTTGATCCATGAAGTCACCAGTCCCCAAGCCTTTGCCATGCTGCGCGAGCGGGGATTGCCTGTATTGTATCCACAACGAACAGTGGCCACAGTGGATCACATTGTTCCTACAGATACGGTGGCGCGTCCTCTCCAAGATGCCCTTGCCGAAGAGATGTTGCAAGCCCTTGAGGCAAATTGCCGTGCGCACAATATTCCTTTCCTTGGGATTGGCTCCGGTCGTCAGGGCATTGTCCATGTGATTGCCCCTGAGCAGGGCTTAACCCAACCGGGAATGACCATTGCCTGCGGCGATAGTCACACTTCAACCCATGGTGCCTTTGGGGCGATCGCCTTCGGAATCGGCACTAGTCAAGTACGGGATGTTTTGGCCACGCAAACCCTTGCCCTCAATAAGCTAAAAGTCCGCAAAGTGGAAGTCAATGGCTCCCTTGCCGCCGGGGTCTATGCCAAGGATGTGATCTTGCACATTATTCGCCACCTTGGCGTCAAGGGCGGTGTCGGCTATGCCTATGAGTTTGCTGGCAGTACTTTTGCCCAGATATCCATGGAAGAGCGGATGACAGTCTGCAATATGGCCATTGAGGGGGGAGCCCGCTGTGGTTATGTCAACCCCGATGAGACCACATTTGCCTACTTGCGAGGTCGGCCTTTTGCGCCCCAAGGCAAAAACTGGGATCAGGCGGTGGCCTGGTGGCGATCGCTAGCCAGTGATGCGGATGCAGAATACGACGATGTAGTTACCTTTACAGCGACCGACATTGCGCCGAGAGTGACCTGGGGCATTACCCCCGGCCAAAGCGTTGCCATTGATGAGACATTGCCCACCCTAGAGAGTTTGCCGGAGGCAGAACGGGCGATCGCTGCGGAAGCGTATGCCTATATGGATTTGCAACCAGGGCAGCCGATTCAGGGCACAAAGGTGGATGTCTGCTTTATCGGCAGTTGCACCAATGGCCGCATCAGTGATCTGCGGCAGGCTGCCAAAGTTGTCGAAGGGCGCAAAGTTAAGCCCGGTGTCAAAGCCTTCGTGGTTCCCGGTTCAGAACGGGTCAAAGCCCAAGCGGAAGCGGAGGGTCTCGATGCTATCTTTCAAGCTGCCGGCTTTGAATGGCGTAATCCGGGCTGTTCAATGTGCCTTGCCATGAATCCCGATAAACTGCAAGGACGTCAGCTCAGCGCCTCCTCCTCGAATCGAAACTTCAAAGGTCGCCAAGGATCAGCGGCGGGACGCACGCTGCTCATGAGTCCGGCCATGGTGGCAGCGGCAGCGATCGCCGGCGAAGTCACAGATGTACGCGCGTTTCTTTGAAAGTTCCTTAAGAGCTGTCAACATTTTGCTGCGTTTGTGAAAAATCTTTAGCCTCAAAGCTGCACGAGCCAATAATGGAAAAAGAAGGTTGACTGGTAATGGAGGCGGTAAAGCCATGACCATTCTCCAGCGGTTGATAGGCACAGTGCTGCTGAGCCTGGCCCCTGTTTTGCCAGTAGCGGCAGAAACCCTCATCTCCGACAGCGGTATGACAGAAATTTATGATTATCAATATAGTCACTTGCCAGGAGATGTTTTGCCCTACACCACAGAAGTGAATGGCCGAGTTTATGAGGGGGCAATTACTGTAACGTCCGTTGGTAACGGCTGGATACGCGGATGGTTTACCGATCGCGATCGCGCCGGCAATTTTGGTTGTAGTGGCGATGTCAGCATTCAGCGGGTTCGTGGCAATCGCTATATTTCAATCTGGAGGATTCGCGGTACCTATACCCCCCGTCTGCGCTGTCCTCAGGCGGGCATGACCGCTCGTCTAAACATGCGGCTCTATCGCTAGATAAGATCAACCGTACTCCTGTTCCGTAATTCGCCAGCGGGCTGATAGAACACTTGGCTCTAGACTCAAGCGGCTCACTAACCCTTCTATAAAATCATCATTGCGCTCTTGACTGAGGAGTTCCGCTTCAATGTGGACGCGATCTGGCGTTTCCTCAATATCCTCGCTGAGGAGCGATCTCAACTTCAGCCGACTCCCCGCTAATGACTGCAACAGCAGTGCCCGCAAATGAGCCTCTGCCTCAGCACGACAGACAATATCACAGCGATAGCACAACTCTACTTCAGTGCCCTTGAGGGGCTGCTGATTGATGCGATAGCCGAGGGGACGCAAGAGCAGATTGGCCATGAGAACTGCCACTGTTCCTAAGGTTGCCTGATAGAGTAATCCCGATCCACACAGTGCCCCCACTGCCGCCGCACACCAAAGAGTAGCTGCTGTATTCAAGCCCCGCACTGAGAGGCCTTCCCGCAGAATCACGCCCCCGCCCAGAAACCCGATGCCAGAGACAATTTAGGCGGCAATCTGCGTTGGACTTGCTTCCCCCGGTGTCAAAGCTGAAAGCATGACAAATAGTGCTGCTCCCGTTGCCACTAGGGTATTCGTGCGCAGACCTGCCATGCGTTGCCGCCATTGTCGCTCCAATCCAAGGGCTGCCCCAAGACAAAAAGCCGCCACCAAACGCACAATAAAATCACTCATTGACATGGCTTAAAACGACAGCCCTAGGAAAGCACTTACCAGATAGAAGTAGAGCAACAGCCCTGTAAAGTCCTTAATGGTTGTGATAAAAGGAGCTGCCGCCGGACCGTGATCAAAGCCCAGCTTCAGCAAGATCCAAGGGAGCAGAGCGCCGAGAACCGCAGCAAAAGTGATCACCACAAAAAGGGAAAGTCCGACAGCCAACCCCAGTTGAGGAATTCCGTTGGGTAGTCCCTGCCAAACAAGGGCAATCAAGCCGCCAGCGGTTCCCAAGATGAGACCCATGATGGCACCAATGCGAAACTCGCGAAAGAGATAACCTCCATAGTGACGAATATCAATGTGCTGCCAGGCAAGGCCACGGGCAAAGACGGTTGTGGATTGGGTACCGACATTGCCTCCCATGCCCATGACCACAGGAATAAAAATGGCCACGGCAACCACGGCTTCGAGAACTTCCTCAAAGTACTGAATGACGCCGCCAACAATCATGCCGCCAATGAGGGTAATGATCAGGCAGATAATCCGCAGTTGCACCGCGTAGCGAATAGGGCCGCGCACTAGGCGCTCACTCCAAACCTGATCACGGTTGAGCAAGTTACCCACGCCCGCCAGGTCAATCACGTCATCAAAGGTGATATCGCCCACCAGTCGCCCCTCCTGATCCACCAAAGGAATAGCCGGAATAGCCGGGACATTGTATTCCTTGAGGAGTTTGGCTGCGGCGAGTTCCGGCGCGGTAACAGCAATCGCCAGTTTCTGTCCTTGAACCAAATCTTGAA
>DVDZ01000214.1 GCA_015296025.1 Thermosynechococcus sp. M46_R2017_013 | reverse complement strand
GGGGTGACCAAAAAGACAACGGCAATGGCAGCAAGAAAGGCAATCAGGTGGTACAGCATCTGCTCAAGAAAGTGGCAAGATTCCCCTTCAAGCTAGCACTGGTTGCGGCAATTGCAAGTGAGGATAAAGGGGGAATTTGGTGCAGAGAGCTGCCACCCGCTCACGGCAGCGATTTTTGATGGCCTCATCTGTGGGAGCCTGTAGGCGATCGCTAATAATTTCGGCGATTTCCCTGAACTCAGTTTCAGTAAAGCCGCGGGTTGTCAACGCAGGTGTTCCTAACCGCAGACCACTGGTAACAAAGGGAGAGGCTGGATCAAAGGGAATTGTATTTTTGTTAGTGGTAATATTGATTTCCCCCATCAGGCGATCGGCTTCTTTACCCGTCAGGTTCACCGATCGCAGGTCAATGAGCATCAAGTGGTTATCGGTTCCCCCGGAAACAAGACGCAGTTGGCGTGCCTGCAGACCCGCCGCTAGGGCTTGAGCATTGCGGATGACTTGACCGGCGTAGGCTTTGAATTCTGGCTTGAGGGCTTCACCGAAGGCCACAGCTTTAGCAGCAATCACGTGTTCCAAAGGCCCGCCTTGGCTACCGGGAAAGACAGCTTTATCAAACTTTTTGCCCAACTCTTCATCACGGGTGAGAATTAGGCCGCCGCGGGGGCCGCGCAGAGTTTTGTGGGTGGTGGTGGTGACCACGTCACAAATGGGCACGGGATTAGGATGGTGACCAGTGGCAACCAAACCAGCAATGTGGGCAATATCAGCCATTAAGTAAGCCCCCACTTCATCGGCAATTTGGCGAAACTCGGCAAAGGGAATCAGCCGAGGATAGGCAGAATAACCGCAGATGATGAGCTTGGGACGATGCTGCCGCGCTAAATCGCGCACCTGATCCATATCGAGGCGTTCCGTTTCAGGGTGAACACCGTAGTGAACCACGTTAAACCATTTGCCGGAAACGTTGACGGGAGAACCATGGGTGAGATGGCCGCCGTGGGACAAGTCCATGCCCAGGATCGTATCGCCCGGATTTAGCAATGCTAAAAAGACAGCAAAATTGGCTTGGGCACCGGAGTGGGGCTGAACGTTGGCGTGGGCAGCACCAAAGAGTTCCTTGGCGCGATCAATGGCCAATTGCTCTACTTCATCCACAAATTCGCAGCCACCATAATAGCGTTTGCCGGGCAATCCCTCGGCATATTTGTTGGTGAGAACTGTGCCTTGAGCCGCCATCACCGCAGGAGAAGTAAAGTTTTCGCTGGCAATCAGTTCAAGGTGTTGCTGCTGCCGTTGGACTTCCCGCTGTACCATTTCAGCAACCAAGGGATCCGTTTGCGCAAGCCAATCAATAGGGGTCATTTTATTGTCAATGGAAAGAGATGAACTGCTCTACTATCTTATCGCGTATCGCCGCCTGAGCCTTGGTTAGCTCATCGGCGGGAAGCCCCGCGCTCTCCCGAAGGGAAATCTTGCTGCTCAATGTACCGCTGCGACCGCCCCACCACTGGCAATCCATAGCACTTG
>DVDZ01000084.1 GCA_015296025.1 Thermosynechococcus sp. M46_R2017_013 | reverse complement strand
AGGGGCAAACTGGGTATTGACTGAATCATACTACTAATTGATCCTGAGCTAGTCCCAGCTCTAGCGCCCAAAGGTTTAATTGCTTCTACCTGCAAAGAAATAGTTCGCTGGTAGCTCCTGAGAAATTGATAGTAATAGCCAATGAATGCAGCTCCGACAGTGAGTCCTATAAGAGTCACCGTCTTCCATCTTTGTTTAATTCTCGATAACAGGTCACCAATGGTAATTTTGTCAACAGTAATCGGCTGCAAAAGACTATTTTGTGAATCAACAGAGCCGGGGTAATTTAGTTTCTCTTCCCTGTTATCGTTATTAGTATGGTAATTTTCATTGAAAATCATAATAAAAACCTATGTGTGAATCATATAAAAGTCACAGTACCACTCAACAAATCGCTTCACACCTACTTCCACCGGTGTGGTTGGTTCATATCCCGTCTCTTCTTTGAGAGCAACGACGTCAGCATAGGTGTCAGGCACATCACCCGGCTGGAGGGGTAGGAGATTCAACTGCGCTTTTTTATTGAGATAGGTTTCTAGAAGTTCAATATAGCGCAAGAGCTCAATGGGTCGGTGGGCACCAATATTATAACACGCCAAGGCGCCAAGCTAGTTGCTGGGTCAGGATGTTCTCCGTTCCAATGGGGATTAGGCACAGCAGGCCGATCAAGCACGCGCAGAATCCCTTCCACAATGTCATCAATGTAAGTAAAGTCGCGGCGGTGCTTGCCATAGTTAAAGACGGGCAGCGGCTCGTTATTCAAAATGGCTTTGGTAAACTTGAATAGTGCCATATCAGGGCGTCCCCAAGGACCATAGACGGTAAAAAAGCGCAGCCCAGTTGTGGGAAGCCCATAAAGGTAACTGTAGGTATGCGCCATCAGTTCGTTGGCTTTCTTGGTGGCTGCATAGAGGCTCAAGGGGTGATCAACATTATCGTGAACAGAAAAGGGTAGTTTTTTATTGGCACCATAGACACTTGAGGTACTAGCATAGACAAGATGTTCTACTTGATGGTGGCGACAGGCTTCCAAAATGTGGATAAAGCCGACAATATTACTGTCAATATAGGCCAAGGGATTCTCGATTGAGTAGCGTACTCCTGCCTGAGCTGCCAAGTGGACTACTCGTTGGGGGGCAAAGTCTGTAAAGAGTTGGTTTACCGCTGCTCGATCTACAAGATCGATTTTTCTGAATACAAATTGATCAGTGGCCGCGAAAGGGTTGAGTCGCTCAAGGCGAGCTTTCTTGAGGTTGACATCATAATAGTCGTTTAGATTATCGAGACCAATCACAGTATCGCCCCGCTTAAGCAGCTCTAGCGCTACTGCATTACCAATAAACCCAGCGACACCTGTTACTAAAATATCCATCTTGAGTCCTCAAATTATAAAACGCGGCTAAAGGCGACCGTCCACATCTTCCTTCGGCAATACCCACTTCACATCATAAAGAACCCCTGGTGTCTTCAGGAGACTGCGAATACCATTACTACCCATCTCGTAGAACTGTTGATGAGCAACGGCGATAACGATA
>DVDZ01000004.1 GCA_015296025.1 Thermosynechococcus sp. M46_R2017_013 | reverse complement strand
GTGTTTAGGTATTTTCCTTGTTTATTTCCCGTAAAAGTACAAGCAATTCTTCCTCAGCCTCTTACAGGTCGTCTTGCAAATTGGCCAGTAGTGACCTACGTTAGAAATAAGCTGAAAAAGCATCTTGGCTTAAGTGAGGTTATCTCAAAAATCATTATCAATCGTTATTCTGTTGCACCGATTTCGCGATTTCTTAAACAAAAATACAGGAAGCTTTTTTTGGTCACACGCTTTTAGTAGTTTTGAGAAAGACAAAGTAGAATTTTTAAGCCTAATAGAGGTTAGGTTAATGAATGACTAGTGTATCAATAAATACAGTACTGCATCTCCTCTTGCGCTCTACTTATTATTATGCTCAGTCTTACAAAGAGCTAAAATTACTTCCTTTTTTTGCTGAATCCATCCCTAATTAATTAGGAGCGTTTAATCTAAAAATAAACTATTTAAAGGGTATTAATAAAGTCATACAAGCGATCTGCAAAAGAGTCAATATCCTGAGCAGTAGCTACACTATGAGCATACTCAAAGGGTTCTGGTTCTACAGATGTTTCCTTAAGCGCTTTGAGAAACAATGCAACATCTTTCTTTTCAGGCCTAAAACCTTCCACAAGTATTTGTTTCATTGCTGAATAACAGTCTTCCAAGTTTCTGATTGGAAAGACACCAGGTGCATATTGATAAACATGATAACCAAATAGGAAAACAGGCTTTTCTCTCCATATAGCTTCAAGAGCTACAGTGCCTGTTATGGTTGCAGCTGCAATACTGTTATCAAGAAGATCAAAAGTGTTAATATCTCTTGAGATGAGCTTAACACTAGGCATAGATATTATTTTCTTATAAAAGTCAATAGGCCTGTAGCGAACAGTGGACCTACTAAAAAACTGTTTTGGGTGCTCTTTGACATAAATAACTATATCACTTGGCTTTGTCCACACTAACCATTCAATTGCAAGAAGTTGATTTTCAAACACTCCTCCTAATGGCAGTGTTGTGCACTCCGGCTGATAATGAAGTGGAAAATATATATACTTCTCCCTCGTGTTGATGCTCTTGATTTCTAATTTTTTCAGAAAAAGGAGTACCTGAATTCTAGGAATATTCTTAAAGTGACCTTATATGAAAGTAAAGCTGCTGACTCCAAAGCTTTATATATGTTACCCGACAGCAGAGGCTTCAGAACTTCAGAAAGTGCTACTTGTCTAAACAAAATCTTCAATTGCTCTTGTGATTGTTTAGTCTTCATATAACTAGGAAGCTCTTTCTTTTCCTGTCGGCTAATAAAATCTGAAATAGCATCATCCAGATTTAATTCACTCTCAACCTCTGAGTTTAAAGCTGAGTTCTTAAGAGCAAGGTAGCAATCTCTCGTGCGTACTGAAGACTCTCTCCAATCACTCATCATCAATGCTCTTCCTTGTAATGGAGAAGGATAAAATAAAAGAGTAGGGATAGCTAATAATTTACATACATAGTAAGTAAAATTGTCAAATATACCATGGGGTACATAACCAATGTAGAGATTGATTTGGTAATTACGGATATACCAAGACCAAAATTTCAAATGCTCAATATATTGATCATGCAAACTTCTATAGTCATCCTTTCTAGGTCTCGCACTCCTCCACAGACATGCCAGAATTTGATTCTGGTAAGGCTGCATTTGATTATACATTGCCGTATCAAGTGGCAAAAAAGAAAGTTCCTTGTAATCTTGGTACTGACAAGCATTACAGTTTTCGAGGGACAGGAATTTTATTGATGGTTTTATACTAACTGGAATATCTTCATTAAAGATTTCAGGAACCGAATTCTTAATACGATTAGGTACAACAAGAGTTAAGTGAGAAAATGAAATCTTTCGTCTTGTTATAAGAGATTTTATGACATTGGCCATATATTCGGACGGACACCAACAGAGGAGATTTATACCTTCTAAGGAAAGCAGAGACGGATACCTCTTTAATAACTAATACCACATTAAACTATAGATATTTTCATAATACAATCCTTGAATCCTACAACAAAACTTAACATTCTAAGCCTGCGTCGAGCGGATGCGAGAGGCCACAAGTCGCTCTGGCTAACCATCAAAGCGCCAATACTCTATTCTAGCTTGTGTGGTGTTAGCCATACATCACTAACTGAGTTCGAGTTGAAAATATCTGAACTTATCTAACTGTCTCCTCCCAAAGTGCTCCGCTATATCCACTAGCTCTAAAATTAAATACGCAATCAAGACTATGTATATTTAGTTGACTATCCCATGCAAACTCTTCGTCATCAACCGCTCCAACGATAAGTGCATTTTCAGAAATTTCCATAAATTCTCAATCGCCCACCGCTGTCGATACAGTTCAGCAACTTCCAGCTCGCAAAGCCTCTATCCATTATCACTATGGCATTCTCAGGAATCATGTCTATTACTTTCCCTTGAAAACACTGTGTATAAAATCGGAGCGGCGGGATTTGAACCCACGACCCCCACTACCCCAAAGTGGTGCGCTACCAAGCTGCGCTACGCCCCGCTAAGCTTTATTAATATAACACGAGTTAGGGAAGATTCTAGTTGGTGACGGACGTCTTTCCCAGCCATTTCAAGATATAGGTATTCACCTGCTCAGGTGCTTCATCTTGGGGACAATGGCCAACCTCTGGCAAGGCAATAAACTCCTGCACACAGGGAAATTGAGCCAGCTTCTGACCTTCGTCAATTGGTTCCCAAGGGTCGGCGGCACCCCAAAGGAAATAGGTGGGGCAGGTAATCTGCGGTAGCAAGTCTTCAGGTAGAGGACCTTGAGAGTAACGGACAAAGGCTAAAAAGACATCGGCAGCTCCCGTATCTTGAGCAGGGGTCAGCAGTATCTCTACAAGCTCATCAGTAACAGCGCTAGTCTTGGCGTAGGCTTGATGGAGAATGCGGCGCACGGTATGAGGTTGGGCAATTTGACGGAAGAAGTAGGTGCCAAGGGTGCGGTTCCCCAAAAGTCGCTGGAGTAGTGCGGTTCCCCAACGGCGATGCCAAGGGAGTTGCTGTCGCTTGCGGTCGTGGAGCTGACGTAAAGAGCAGTTGAGCAGGATCAGGCGACTCACCCACGCGGGCTGAAAAACAGCGGCTTGTAAGGCAACCACACAGCCAATGGAGTTGCCAATGAGAACTGCGGGCTGGCCGATGATTTCATGGCAAAAGTCTAAGACCAAGGCTGCCCAGGTCTCAAATGTGTAGGGAACAACTGAAGGGGAGGGTTTGGCGGAACCACCAAAGCCCAGTAAATCAATGGCATAGACTGGATGGTGAGCGGCAAGGACAGAAATGTTTTTGCGCCAATGCAAGCTCGAGGCACCAAAGCCATGAATCAGAAGGAGGGGAATGCCCTGCGTCCCTTGATGCCGATAGAGAATCGGGTAATCTTGCCAATGCCACGTTTGCGGTGTAAGGGGAGGTGTCATTTAGTCGGCTTGGAGAAATTGACGGTAGCGATCGCTCAACTCCTGAACAGCCCGCTCATAAAATTGCTGTCCATGCCCAGGGGTGGCCAAACTGGAATCTGCCCCTACACGGCCATCGGAATAGCGGCGGCGAAAATCTACAGCACCGTAAATGGCATGGCCGGTATTGACTTCGGGGTTAAGGGGTACGCACTTAATGGCTTCTGGGTAAAGAAATTGGGTAACCGCGACTTCACTGGGGGTAGCATGGGAACCCTCGCGATCGCCATACAATTCTCGCGCCAGTTGTATCACTGAGCTACACATAAACCAGTTGGCCAATTCACAGCGCACTTGATCCGCTGCTGGAATGTGCAAATCTGCCAAGACCGCATAGGTTTCAGCAAAGGCTGCCTTCACTGTGGCGATATTGCCGCCATGACCATTAATGAAAAAGAAGCGTTGAAAACCTGCGCGTACCAAACTCACAACATAATCGCGAATGACCAGAATCAAGGTACTCGGGCGCAAGCTAATGGTACCGGGGAAAGCCGTATGGTGTAGAGCCATGCCTATGGAAATAGTTGGGGCAACAAGGGCGGCAGTGGCTTCTCCTACCCCTTTAGCGATCGCTTCAGCACAGAGGGCATCGGTACCAATTAAGCCCATAGGACCATGCTGCTCGGTGGAGCCAATGGGAACAATCACTCCCTTGGAGGTGTTGAGATAGGCTTCGACCTCTGGCCAAGTATGTAAATGGAGTAGGGGCATCTCTGTCTGCTATCAAGAAAGCGCACAAAAGTGCGCACCGTTCTCTTCCTGTCCCAAACGTATTCGTATCTGACAGTTTCCAGAAGCAGACTACAGTCTGCTTTTGGTAAACGTCACTTTCCAGAGGCAGTGCCGCCGTTGCCGGACGGACTCGCCACGGGCAGAGCAGTTGCGGTTGCCAGTCGTTTCAGGTTCAACGCGGCATTGAGGTTGCGGTCATGGTGAATCCCATTTCCGGTTACTCAACGCCAGCGCATCGTCTTTCCAGCCACAGACCGAGCATCGCTTACTGCTTGAGAACCAATGGTCAGCAATGACCAACCGGGTTCCCTAGCGTTTGGCCTTGTACTCAATCTGCGGGCGGAATCGAGCAAAGCCCACGTCGCTGATAGCACGGGCAAGTTTGCTGTTCGCCTACACACTATCGTACACGATTGTCAATACTAGAGTTTGTCTCCTAAATCGCATCCTCAAGAACGACTCGTGTATTCCGCCATGCCCAAATGCCGGCGATCGCCACTAGGCCCCCCATCCCCACCATCACAACCGTGAGACCCAAGAAATCCGAAAGAATCCCTGCGATCGCCAGGGGCACACTGAGGGCAATATTGACAATGTTATTTTGAAAGCCGAAAACTTTGCCCCGCATTGCCGCAGGGGTACGCACTTGAATCAGTGTCTGCATAGGAATACCAATCAAAGACGCCCCTATGCCCAGCAAAATGCTCAGACCGAGACCCACCCACAGATGATGCACAAAGGCAAAGACCAGTAGAACGGCTGCCATCACCAAAAAGCCAATCAAGGGCAGTGGCCGATGGCGCAATTTCTCCCCCCATTGACCAAGAATACCTGCTCCTAAAATCAGACCCAACCCTGCGGCAGCCAAGAGAAAACCAAATTGGTTGGGGCGCAGGCCAATTTCTTGGGCTAAGCTCACTGCCAACACCGTCAAGGCAGCAAAGACACAATAGAGGATTGTCAGTTGGAGCATGGCATTGCCCAAAAGGGGACTTTTACGTACATAGTGAAACCCCTCCTGCAAGTCATGCCAAACATTGAGGTGGCCATCGCGCTCATGAACCGCTTCTCGATAGCGAATTGAGGCTAAAACCAACCCCGCCATGACGTACAGCGTGCCGACAACCACTTCACGGGCATAGACACCGCCTATGGCTACAGCACCACTCAGCAATGGCTCCCCAATGGCAAACCCCACCACCAGTGATCCCATCATTGTTGTGATAAAGAGCGCATTGGCCGAGAGTAGGTTTTCCTCCTTGACCAACAGAGGAATCGCCGCTTGCTCTGCCGGAGCAAAAAATTGAGTGAGGATGGACTCAGAAAAGGCAATCAGGAGCAACAGCGTAAACCGCTTTGGAATAAAGATGAGGGCAAAGACCAGTAGTCCCCGCAGAATGTTGGTAATACTCATTAGCTCTCGCTTGGGGTAGCGATCCACAAATGTGCCCGCCGTTGAACCAAAGAAGACTGCTGGTAGCGTATTGGCAATCATCACAGCTGAGGCCTTAGAGCCGGGGAGTGCGTAGCTGGCATCGTAGGAAACTGCCAGTGTAATCAGCAGCACCAAAAAAATTTTGTCCGCCAGTTGGGAGATGATTTGACCGCCCCATAACTTGAGGAAATTCTTGTTCCGCATCAGAGCAGCAAACCCTTCTGGACGGGGTCTAGAACCAGAACTTACCATTGCTGTTGCTCACTGACTATGAACATAGGTTTCCTCATTACTACCCAAGTTAGGTGCGGCAGTCTGAATCCAATATACCGCCACAGCCCTGTGGGCGTTTCCCCGGTTCCTGCATCCTTTTAACAAACCGCTGGCTATGACGTATTGATGTTTACAGATGCCACCACAGCGGTACCCCCCCTGATTCTGCTGGATTCAAAGAAGTGGGGCATCGCTGGCCTGATGACGGTACTGATGGATGGTGGCGGGACTCTTGGCAAAAGTTACGCTGTTTGACCGAGGCAACCAAAAGATTGGCTAAAAAAAGAGGGCTGAGGGAAAAGCCCCAACCCTCCTGTATTGAGTCTCAGTTGAACCTAAACGGTTACCAGTTCGGCTTGACGCCGGAAGCTGAGGCGTTCGTTTTCGCTCACATCCACCAGAATTGTGTCGCCATCGAAGAAGTCGCCCCGCAGAATTGCTTTGGCAATGGGGGTTTCCAATTGTTTCTGGATGGCGCGTTTTAGGGGGCGGGCACCATAGACAGGGTCGTAGCCCACTTCCGCCAAAAAGTCAATCGCCTTCTCAGTGAGAGATAGGGTAATCTGGCGATCGCTCAGGCGCTCTTGCAACCGTTGCACCTGCAATTGAACAATTTGCCGCAACTGATCCTTGCGCAAGCTGTGGAAGATGATAAATTCATCCACGCGGTTGAGGAACTCCGGTCGGAAGTGGGCACGCATCGCCTCCATGACGCGGTTGTACATTTCTGTGTAGCGACTGTCATCCCCCGCAACATCGAGAATGTACTGAGAACCGATATTGCTGGTCATGATGATGATCGTGTTCTTGAAGTCCACGGTGCGTCCTTGGGAATCGGTGACGCGGCCATCATCCAGAATCTGGAGAAAAATGTTGAAGACATCGGGATGGGCTTTTTCGATCTCATCAAAGAGAACCACGGCATAGGGGCGGCGGCGAATGGCTTCCGTGAGTTGACCCCCTTCCTCATAGCCCACATAACCGGGGGGCGCCCCAATCAAACGAGAGACGGCGTGTTTTTCCATGTACTCGGACATATCAATTCGCACCATCGCCTCTTCGGTGTCGAACATAAAGGCCGCCAAGGTTTTGGCCAATTCCGTTTTACCGACACCCGTTGGACCAAGGAAAATAAAGCTGGCAATGGGGCGATTGGGATCCGCTAGGCCTGCGCGAGAACGCTGAATGGCTTCAGCGACTGCGGTGACGGCCTCATCCTGACCCACGACCCGTTTGTGTAACTCTTCCTCAAGATGCAGGAGTTTTTGGGCTTCCGACTCCACTAGTTTGCTCACGGGGATACCTGTCCACTTGGAGATGATTTCAGCAATATCGGCCTCGGTCACTTCATCGCGCAGCAAAGAGCGACCCCCCACTTGAATCTCCCGCAGTTTGGCTTCGGCTTCCGCCAATTTTTTGTGGAGTTCTGTAAGTTTGCCGTATTTGAGTTCGGCAGCACGGTTGAGGTCGTAGTTGCGCTCCGCCTGCTGAATCTCAATGTTGACTTTTTCAATCTCCTCCTTGAGGGCTTGGAGGCGGTCAATCACTTCTTTTTCCGCTTGCCACTGGGCATTGAGGCGGCTTTGTTCTTCTTTGAGGTCTGCTAGTTCTTTTTCCAGTTTCTCAAGGCGATCGCGCGAAGCTGCCGAGGTCTCTTTTTGCAGTGAGAGGCGCTCCATCTCCAACTGGAGGATTTTGCGGTCAATCTCATCCAATTCCTCCGGCTTCGAGGTAATTTCCATTTTGAGTTTGGCCGCTGCTTCGTCCACGAGGTCAATGGCTTTGTCGGGCAAAAAGCGATCGCTAATGTAGCGGGCTGAGAGCGTGGCTGCTGCCACTAAGGCTGTATCGGAGATTTTCACACCGTGATGGATCTCATAGCGTTCCTTGAGACCGCGCAAAATCGAGATTGTGTCTTCGACACTGGGCTGATCCACATAGACCTGCTGGAACCGCCGTTCTAAGGCTGCATCCTTTTCAATGTACTTGCGGTATTCGTCTAGGGTTGTGGCACCAATGCAGCGCAGTTCCCCCCCGTGCCAACATGGGTTTGAGCAAGTTGCCGGCATCCATGGCGCCTTGGGTTGCCCCAGCACCAACGACCGTGTGGATTTCATCAATGAATAGGATGATTTGGCCGTTAGAGTCTGTCACTTCCTTGAGAACGGCTTTGAGGCGCTCCTCAAATTCACCGCGATACTTGGCACCGGCAATCAAGGCGCCCATGTCCAAGGCAATCAACTGGCGATCGCGCAGGGAATCGGGCACATCCCTCGCTACAATCCGTTGTGCCAAGCCCTCAGCAATGGCGGTTTTACCGACGCCGGGTTCACCAATGAGCACCGGATTATTTTTGGTACGGCGGGAGAGAATCTGAATCACACGGCGAATTTCATCATCGCGGCCAATGACGGGATCGAGTTTCCCTTGGCGAGCCAGTAAGGTTAAGTCACGGCCATATTTTTCCAGTGCCGCATATTTACCCTCTGGGTTTTGATCAGTCACTTTTTGGGAGCCACGAATTTGCTGAATGGTTTCCCGCAAGACTTTCTCGGTGAGGCCAAGCTCCTGAAAGAGTTTCTTGCCAAAGCGATCGTCTTGGGCAAAAGCCAGCACTAGGTGCTCAACGGAAATAAACTCATCGCCAAACTGTTTGCGCGCCTCCTCCGCGCGATCAAGAAGCTTATCAAGGCTCTGTCCTAGATAGACGCCACTGGGATTACTGATTTTGGGCTGACGGCCAATAAAGTCATCGGTGAAATCTCGCGCTCGCTGCACTGAACAGCCCGCCTTTTGGAAAATCTGTGTGGCCAAGCCCTCTTGCTCTAGCAGCGATTTCATCAGGTGCTCACTCTCTAGATTCTGATGCTGCGCCTGCCTAGCCAGATCTGGCGTGCGGGCGATCGCTGCCCATGCTTTTCCGTAAATTGATTTGGATTGGATGGTTGCATATCTAACCCTTTGCCCCCTTTTTACATCTTTGACTACTTATATTGTATGGATTGCAAGAAAAACGCTTTTTCGGACTTCCCTACCTCAGGGGTAGGATTAACTCGCCAGCTGTAGTTCCAGCCTAACTC
>DVDZ01000211.1 GCA_015296025.1 Thermosynechococcus sp. M46_R2017_013 | reverse complement strand
CGGTTACAGGTGGAGGCCGCACAACTACACAAACGGTTATTGACTTTAACCCGAGCAATGAACCGCCGGGGACTCGCTACAGCCAGGCCTTGAGTGCCTACCTGAACTACAGTGTTTCTTGGGATAACTTTGAACAATTGACAGCTGCCAGTGAAGTGGCAATTAGTTTTGGTGGCAATGCCCTCACCTCAACACTGGGACTGACTGCTGATGGCAATCTCCAGCGGGGACTTACCACCTTTACATTGAATCATCGGCGCCATCTCACCACCTTGACCTTGGGGGATGCATTTATCAGGAGTGATCCGTTGGGGGGAGGTGGCCTGTGGGGCGGCATTGTTTGGGAGCGCAACTTTGGCCTTAGCCCTTACTTAATTCGTCAGCCCGCTTTTGACTTTCGGGGCGAGGTAACCACCCCCAGCAGGGCAGAAATTTACTTAAATAATGTGCTGACTCGGCAAGTGACGTTGCCACCGGGGCCTTTTATTCTCAAAAATTTGCCTGCCTTTGGTGGCTTTAATCAGTTGCGGATGGTGGTGACGGATGTTGAAGGGAATCAACAGGTCTTTAGCCGCAATTTTGTCCGGTCGTCTATGTTACTGCGGCCTGGACTATCAGAGTTTATTGTGGCTGCTGGTGTTGAGCGGGAAAATTTTGGCAGGGATAATTTCAGCTACGGGAACCGGGTGCAATTGTTGGCGGCCTATCGGCAGGGGATTTTGAATAACTTGACATTGGGGGCACGTCTTGAGGGCAATGGCGATCTCTTGAATGCGGGCTTGAACTTGAGTACCGCAATTCCCGTTGGCACGCTGGATATGGCGGCGGCGGTGAGTACCACTGAGGGAAAATGGGGCAGTGGGATTGCTGTCAGCTACAACTATCTGGGGCGGCAGCTGGCTTTTGGCGGTGGGGTGCGCCTGCTCAGTGGCAATTATGTCAATACTGGCTTAGCTTTGGGGGACGATCGCCCGCAGTTAGAAGCCTTTGCCAATGCCACTCTGAGTCTGGGGTCACGGGTAACAATTAGTGGCCAGTATTTTTTTACCAATCCCCGCGATCAGGTGGTGCGACAACAGGCAAAAATCCTAGCTCAAGTGCAACTCCATCGCAATCTAAGTTTATACCTCCAAGGGTCGCGTTTGTGGTCTGGCGGTGATCAGCCAGTGAATCAAGTCAGTGTTACGTTTAACTACTTCCTGAACAATGCGGTAACGATTAACACCGGCTGGCAGCACCAGGGAAATCAGCAGGGGTTTTTCCTCAATGTCTCGCGATCGCTCCCCGTGGGCGTCGGCTATGGTTATCAGGGGCAGCTACTTCAGACTAATGAACAGGTTTTTGCCAGTGGCAGGCTCTTTTACAGTGCCCCTTGGGGTCGCTATCAGATTGGCTACACCCAGGCGGGGGATACTGGCTATGCGCAGGTGGTGGCAGAGGGAGGCTTGGTCACCATTGGCGGTCAAGTTTTTGCCACGCGACCGGTACAAGGAAGTTTTGCCTTAGTGGAGGTTCCCAATGTGGCAGGGGTGCGCACCTACTTAAGTAATCAGGAAATTGGTCGCACGAATCGTCAAGGTA
>DVDZ01000014.1 GCA_015296025.1 Thermosynechococcus sp. M46_R2017_013 | reverse complement strand
ACTCGCGGCGTTAATCAGCACCAGCTAGCACCTGCTGAAGGCTTAAAAGAGTTTTTTTGAAAGGCGATCGCCCCTTTTTTGATTTCTTGATACCAAAATTGAACAACGGCTGTAAAAATCCTAAACCTCGGTAACCCTAGCTGATTTTGAATATATTAATTAAATGTATCAATATGCTAGTAAATTTCTGTAAAATCACTGAGCAGTTGACACAGGCTATCCTCTACATTAATAGCAAAGGAAGGAATGTGGCTAAATCCAAGTCACTACTGCTTTTAAAATTCATTGCATAACCAGAGCATTTACATTTTGCAACGAAGGCAGGAGACGTGTTAAATTGGTTTACAAAAGTTCATATTCCGCTTCTGTTCCACTTTGGCTGCGTTTGAGGTTTAGATTATGTCGCTCACACCCATGACTCGTTACTACATTCGCCGCCTGCTTGCAGAGCGAGCTGAATCCCTTGGGTTAACCGTGAGTAATGCCGAAAATGACAGTCAAGCCTTTGCCGATCAACTGGCGCGCCTGAAGTCCTTGACAGCAACCAAGTTGGCGGAGGTTGAATTAATTGTTCGGATGCACCAAACCCTCAGCCGCAATGGCCAAACCTACAACCGCTCCCTTGCCAACTTAGAACAAAAACTCTTTGCCATCATGGGTCTGGGGGGCAAGTCCACGAAGAATTGACAGATATTACCCTGCCTCAGCTTGAACAGACCAATGGCACCGCAGCAAAAGCTCTCACCTTGGCTGAAGTGCTAGAACACTTTAATAAAGTTAGCGATATTGCCCAGAAATACCTTGGCAAAATGATTGTGGCCAACTATTGGCGGGGTACTCGTCCCTACAGCAATTGGTTTGCTGACTTTACAGTAACCAATGAAGCTCGTGTGGTTTGTCAATCGTACCAGTCCACCCGCGATGTATTCCTCAGTGAGGAGCAACTTAAGCATTTGCAAGGTTGGCTAGAAGCATTTATTCGCCAGTGCCAGCGAGTGCTGCCCCAATTCACGAAACAACTGCAAAAAGCAGGGGTATCGGAAACAGTTCTAGCTTAGAAAAAGGCGGTATGCGGATTGTCTTTGCGGTTCTCTGGCTGGGATTGATTGTCTATAGCTTTGCTTTTGCACCCCCAGATCAACCGCAGACAATGGTAATGATTCAACAACTAGCAACAGGAGACTGGCAGGGCATTAACCCCCTAATTGTCAGTCTTTTTAATCTTATGGGCGTGTGGCCACTGATTTATACCGCATTACTGGTCGTAGATGGTCAAGAACAGCGATTTCTAGCGTGGCCATTTGCTGTCTTTAGTTTTGCCGTGGGTGCGTTTGCCCTATTACCTTATTTCATTCTGCGCCAGCCGGCACCAATCTTCACAGGGGAAATTAATAGAGGTGTACGCCTTTGGGAGTCACGGATTACTGCCACTGGCATTGGTCTATTGGCGGTGGGCTTTCTTAGTTATGGTTTGATTGCAGGCAATTGGGCAGACTTTTGGCAGCAGTGGCAAACCAGCCGCTTTGTCCATGTGATGACCCTTGATTTTTGTCTGCTATCGCTATTGTTTCCGTTCCTTCTCATTGATGATTGGCAGCGGCGGGGTATAGAGAATTCGCCGTGGCGGTGGTGGAGTGTGGTGCCCTTACTGGGAGCGTTGGGGTACTTACTTTTGCGTCCGCCCTTAATTCTCTCGAAAAAAAGTGTGGCATGATACAAAAAAAATACCTCTGAATTGGTTTTACTAATCTGTCAATGCTGAACTCTACACCCAGAGCGAGATTTCTTGGCGTTGAGAGAGTTGTGTTATTGGGGGGATATGAATGCCAATAGCACCCATGCGATCGCTATGCCGCCCACTGAACTACCTTGGATTGACACACGACTCATGAACAAAGATCAACCCTTGGCACCCGTCTTTCGCCACATGGCCAGTGGCTTGTTTCCATCCACAACTGAAACCTACGAACGTGGGAAAACCATTTTCTTTCCGGGCGACCCAGCAGAAAAGGTTTATTTTCTCCTCAAGGGCGCAGTGAAGCTCTCTCGGGTGTATGAAGCAGGCGAAGAAATTACGGTGGCACTGCTGCGAGAAAATACGGTGTTTGGCGTGTTGTCCCTGATTACGGGCACCCGCTCCGATCGCTTTTACCATGCGGTGGCATTTACGAATGTAGAGCTATTGGCGGTTCCCATCGAACAGGTGGAAAAGGCAATGCACGAAGATCCAGATTTGCTGATGTTTATGATTCAAGGGTTGTCATCGCGCATCCTCCAAACGGAGATGATGATTGAAACCCTTGCCCACCGCGATATGGGATCTCGATTGGTGAGTTTTTTACTGATTCTTTGCCGTGATTTTGGCATTCCCACCAGTGCCGGCGTAACCGTGGATTTGAAACTTTCCCATCAGGAAATTGCCGAGGCCATTGGCTCAACACGGGTAACCGTGACGCGCCTTTTAGGGGAACTGCGAAATCAAAAAATGATCTCAATCCACAAAAAGAAAATCACAGTTCACAATCCCCTGATGCTGAGCCAGCAGTTTACCTAGGGATGAGAGACTGCCACCAGTTGGCCATAGTCTAGTTTAATCAAGCGATCGGCTACATCAAAGTAGCGATCGTCATGACTAATGACAAAGACCGTTTTGCCTTGGGCTTTTAGCTCTGGCAGGAGTTGGCGGTAAAAAATATCCCGAAACAGGGGGTCTTGATCCGCTGCCCATTCATCAAACAGATAGGCGGGGCGATCGTCCAGATAGGCCATCAACAACCCCAAACGCTTGCGCTCCCCTTGGGAAAGAGCTGTCGTGGAAAAGCGGTTACCTTCTAAGCGGACTTTGTGGCTCAAGCGCAGTTTTTCGAGGTAACTTGGCACTTCTGCTATACGTTCGGAAGACTCAATACCCAACAGTGACTCAAAAAGATAAAAGTCACTAAAAACTGTGGCAAAGTGTTGGCGATACCATTCATAGTCTTCAGGCTGCAAACAGTGATCATCCACCCAAATTTCCCCCTGATCAGGAACGTAGAGTCCCGTAATAATTTTGGCGAGGGTAGATTTACCACTGCCATTGCCACCAACAATAAACAGGAGTTCACCAGCCTGCACGCTCAAACTTAAAGGCCCTAGGGTAAACGTTGCCGGTTCGTCCTCATGGCTGCTGTGGTATTGATGGCGAATCTGTCGCAGTGAGAGGGTTTTCCAGCCCAAGGGGGGGAGTTCTCCACGAACCTCAATGTCTTGGCGTGGATCTCCAAGACTTAGTTGTAGGGATTCCACTTTTTTTAAGGCAACGCTGGCACGACTAAAAACAGGAATAGCATCAATCACCTGTTGCATCGGCAGCATCAGATAAATAATCGTCAGGACATAGCCTGAGAGAACCGTTGGTGTGGCTCCTAGCAAGTGGGGCAGCGTGAAGAGAAAGAAGCCAATCGTTACAAACAATAGCAACTGTCCCCAACTGGCAGCAATGGCAAAGACCATGTACCCTAGTTCGTTTTGTTGCCGTGTTTTCTGGGCAGTGGGTTCTAGCTCTTGATAAAAGAAGGCCAAGCGCCGTTGCCGGTTGAGCTTGAGTTCTTTGTTGCCTTCAGTCAGTGTCCGAAAGTGTTGAAAGAGGTGATCCTGTTGCTGCCGTGCCCGCTCTAGGAATTTTCGTGCTCTGCCCGCTAGAAACAAGTAGCTGCCAGTACCAATGGCAATCAAGGCAACAAGGGCAAAAAAGAGGGGCGGCGACAACCAACCCATGTAAATCAGACAGCCAATGACAATGGCAATGGCGTTAAAAAGATTGGGCAGGACAGAAAAGGAACGGGAGACGGCGTCTACGTCTTCTGTCAGCGTAGCAAGGAGTTGGGGATGACCAATGGCTTCTAACTGGCGTAGGGGTGAAGCGAGAATCCGGCGACTGAGGAGGAGACGCATTTCATAAACCGCCTGTTGGGCAGCCCGCACTAGCAGAACCTGGGAGCTAAAGTGAGTAAGCAGTAGAAATGTGCCGAGGAGAATAAATCCCCAAGGCAAGAGCTGTTGTAGGGCAGGGGTTTTCTGTAAAGCAGCATTAATCAGGGCAATGAGGGCAGCCGTGCTGCCACCGTTGAGAAGTCCAGCGATCGCTGCTGCAAGAATCGTCGGCCAAGCCGTCTGTAATAAAATCTGAAAGAGCTTCACGACTCTGTCGTCTCATCAGGGGTGGGGTTGGCCTCGGACTCTTCGAGATTTAACTTGGGGATAAAACTGGGGCGATCAGCACTTTCCCAACCGGGGGGACGCTTCGAGTTGTACCATGCAACAAGGCCAATGCTCACAGCAGCCACAAGCCCCAGCAATAACACCCCATAAAAGGGGACAAAGTTACCAGCCCCTACGGTAAAGCGAATCCCCAACAACCCCATCATCTTCCTCGTTAACATTTAGAAACATGTAGAACACCACTATATCAATGCAGCGACTGCTTTGAGAATCCTTGGAGTTGGAAGCCACTGTGTTTATTAAGGTACAGTACAGGATAAAGAAGTCTTGCTGACCAGATACCCAGCAAGCCCCGCCATTCAGGGTGGAGAAGGATAGCGCAAACAGCGGAGCCGTTCTGTTATTTTACTGTCGGCCCCAACCACACTGACCTACGGCAGGGCATGCCGGAAGTGACACCTGTGGAGATAGGAGTAGTGGATACGCACTCGGCTTAAGAACCCACCGCAGCAACCTAAGATCATCGGCTTGAGCGCTGTAGGAATCTTTGGCCTTCTAGCCGGGGAGGATGTCAAAAAGCTGAAGTTTGTCTCTAGTTGGAGGTCAAGAACTGCCTTTAACGGGTAAGGACAGGTTTCAGGGGGAGCCAAGTCGTTCAAGGGGGTCTCACGAATCCCTAAATCCATCGGCCTCAGCGATCGCCGGTAGTAAGTAAGGCTGAAGGCGGGAGGGTGATTGATGCGCTTCGCCACAGCTTGCCGTTGTTTGCGAATGACTGCTCGCAACTTTTACGCCGTTTTTGCGGCTGATCGTCCCACTTCAGGAGATGCCCAATCAAGACTCCTAGGCAATTCTCTAGCTCCCGACGCTCCTGCCTGCCCAAGGCTTCAATTTCCTCCACGGGATGGGCAATATCAAGGTGGGTAAAGTCTCTTGCCTTCAGTAACTTTACCTGCTCTAGGGTTCAGGCGTAAAAATCGCTTTCATAAAGACTGCCTTGCATGATTTTTTATTGGCCGATCTCCTCAAGCTGCATTTTAGAGAATGTACGCGGCAAAAAATTGCCCCAAGCTGGGACTGGCACTCACCAGTGTATGGAAAATACGACTCCCAGCTTCCTGACCCGGCTGCATGGGAAACAGTCTTTGCCAAGGTTGCGGCGGATCTAGCCATTGCCAGTGGGCACCGGCGGCATGGACAATCGGCCAAGCGGGGGCGACATCCCAAATGTGAGGTGTGCGCTCTACGGCACCGAGGGTATAGCCAGCAGCAACGGTCAGCAAATTGTAACTGGCAGATCCTAACATGCGAATTTTGCAGGGAAAGGAACGCTTGAGCACATCGGTGCTGCGGGCGCAGAGGCTAAAGAACGTTTGTGAATTTGGCTCACCGACTTTGGCGCGAATGGGTTTCTCATTCAAATAGGCACCATTGGCATGAGCCGGTGCTTGATAGAAGCCATGAAATGTTTGCTGAAAGCCGGGAACGTGCACATAGCTAAATACGGGTGTGCCTTGGTAGAGCAGACTTAAGGCAATACACCAAATGGGCAGACCATGACTATAGTTAGTCGTGCCATCAATCGGATCAATGATCCAACACCACTGTTCACCACCATAGGTATGGTTGCCCTCTTCACTCAGACAGCCGTGGTGGGGAAAGCGCTTTTGCAGCATCTCGGTGATTTTCTGATCAGCCCAAAGGTCGGCGCGGGTGACAAGGCTGCCATCGGCTTTGCGATCGCTGGGGGACTGCCCTGCCCACTCCAGCAAACGGGGGGCAACCACCTCCTGAATCTGTTGACAGGTTTCCAGCACCTCAGACCAAAACCCTGAGTTCATTGGCTGTCTCCCACCGCGATACAATGAGCACGTCGCCCCTGATCCTATACCCAAGAGGCAATCTTCGTCCCCACTTCCCATGGCACAAACACTGGTCGTCAAAATTGGCACATCGAGCTTAACGGGGGGCAAAGAAGGGAATCTGGCCTTGGCCACCATTGCCCAATTAGTGGAGGTTTTGTGTCATTGTCAACGGCGGGGCGATCGCGTGGTTCTCGTCTCCTCCGGGGCCGTAGGTGTGGGTGCCGTGCGCTTGGGTCTGAGCGAGCGTCCCCAACAATTAGCCCGAAAACAGGCGGTAGCAGCCGTAGGTCAAGGACACTTGATGCGCATGTATGACGACCTCTTTTCGGTGCTCCGCCAGCCCATTGCCCAAATCCTCGTCACACGGCAAAATTTTGTTGATCGCCAGAGCTATTTGAATATCTACAACACGTTCCAAGCCCTGTTTGAACTGGGCGTCATCCCCATTGTCAATGAAAACGATACCGTGGCGGTGGATGAACTCAAGTTTGGCGATAATGATACCCTCTCAGCCTTGTGGCTAGCCTTGTGGAGGCGGACTGGCTCTTTTTACTTACGGATGTCGATCGCCTGTACTCAGCAGATCCGCGCATTGATAAGACAGCCGTTCCCATTGAGCGGGTGGTCTCCTTGGCAGAGTTAGCGCAAACAATTCAAATCGGTGCTGCTGGCTCCCCTTGGGGTACAGGGGGCATGACGACAAAAATTCGAGCTGCAGAGATTGCCACAGAAGCGGGGGTGCGCACTGTCATTACCGATGGGCGATCGCCCATTAACCTTCTCAAAATTCTTGCGGGTGAACCTTGGGTACCCACTTTGAACCCCGTCCCAAAACCCTCAATGCCCGCAAACGCTGGATTGCCCGCGCCTGATTCCCAAAGGCGAGTTGTGGCTAGATGATGGCGCTGTAAAAGCCATTACCATTGGCGGCAAATCTCTTTTGGCTGCTGGCATTACCCGTGTTGAAGGGGAGTTTCAAGCCCAAGATGCCGTCAAGCTCTGTGATCCCACAGGAACTGAAATTGCCCGTGGCCTCGTCAACTACAGCAGCGAAGAAATCCGCCGCGTGCAGGGGCAACAGTCCACAGAATTGGCCAACATCCTCGGTTATGCGGGTGCCGATACAATTGTCCATCGCGACAACTTGGTGGTGACCCTGTGACAGTGCCCTATTATTAAGCACAGGACAATAGCGAACCAGTGCGGTAAAATTACTCACTAACTGTAACGATTTATGCAGCGATTGGGGGTAGGTTTTGCATCTGGCATAGCCACATTAAGGAGGGCGTATCCCCTAAGGACAGTCTCTGATTGGCAAAAGGAAACCTATGGTTCAATTCCACATCCAACCAGATAGCGAAATTCCTGCTTCAACTCAGCTCTTTAATCAAATTAGTTTTGCGATCGCTGCACGACAGTTTCCACCGGGTTATCGCTTGCCCAGTACGCGGCAGCTTGCCATGCAAACCGGGCTGCACCGCAACACCATTAGCAAAGTTTACGAACGCCTTGAAGCCGCCGGTTTAGTCGTGCCCCAAGTGGGGTCTGGCATCTATGTGCGCGCCCTCGGCCAAGAGGAAACCCGTCCCCGCCAACGCCGACCCGCAGTTGTGTCTGTACACCGCGTTGTCCAAGAAAGTGTCGATACCCTTCTTGAAATGGGCTATTCCCTGAGTCAAATTCGGGAGTTATTCCTTGCGGAGATCGACGCCCGCCACAAAGCTGGGGTGAGGATCTTGGTAACGGTGCCCCGCCACGATCAAGGGGCTGGCGAACTGATTGTTCAAGAACTGCAACAACTGTTGCCGATTCCTGTAGAACTGATCTTTCTTGAAGACTTGGAAACCGTCCTAGAGGGGGATACCTCTGCAACCGTCGTTACCGTGCGGTATTTTGCCAGCATGACGGAAGCCATCACCCGCGATAAGGACGTGCGGGTATTTTTCATCGACATCTACAACTACCAGCGGGAACTGGAAGTGATACAGCAATTGCCGAAAGGCTCCTGCTTGGGGTTGGTCAGCCTGAGTTCCGGTACCCTTGGTGTTGCTGAGGTCATGATCCACAGTTTGCGAGGGGATGAACTTCTCTTGGTGACGGCTCAAGCCAACGATAGCTATAAGCTCAATGCCCTTGTCCATCGTGCTCACACAATCATTAGCGATCGCGCCAGTGGCGAACGGGTCAAAGCAGCCATTGCGGCAGCCCGCCATGATTTGATTCGCATTCCCCGTCTCATTTGTTGTGAAAGCTACATTGATCCGCAGTCAGTCGAACTACTGAAGCGGGAAATTGGCCTGACGGAGGATCCTCCCCTCGCAGCCAAAGCCTCTTAACTCAGGGATTGAGATCATTCAAGCGATGGGACAATTGCACAGGAATTGCCTGCTGTTTTGCTTGATTGTGCATTTCCTCCAGTTGTAGGTTCGTAAGATAACCTATACCGACGGCTAAACCACAGTACAACAGACCGACAACACCTAGTTTTGGCCAATGCAAGCTTATAAAACGCCACATGGGTTGACTCCTCACTTTCAAAGCCACGCCATCAAACCAGACCCCCTACCCTTTTTCATCAAGAGGGAACACGATTAAATTTGTCGCAGTCTCCAAGAAAAAGTATTGTGGGCACCTCTCCCAAGGAAATCTGCCGTGAACTTCCTAGGGGAGGGCAGTAGGGGTTATTACTCAAAAATTAACTCTAAATAATTCTAATAATGGCGCCAAGAATTGTGCTGCCAATGTTACATTTGCTAAAACATTGTTAAAAATTTAAGGAAGTGCGGCAAAGTCTCTAATTCTCAAGGCTTGAGAAGAAGCCGCAAAGTCTTCTAAAATTATCTAGAAAAGGTTAATTATTTTTTTGTTTTGACTCAGCAGACAAGCGTGGATACCCTCCCGTCGGTGCGCATTGTCCTCGTTGAACCCCAAGGGGAAATCAATGTCGGCAGCATTGCCCGTGTGATGAAAAATATGGGATTACAGCAGTTGTGGATTGTCCGTCCCCGCTGTGATCCCAAGGGAGAGTTAGCCCATCGCTGG
>DVDZ01000194.1 GCA_015296025.1 Thermosynechococcus sp. M46_R2017_013 | reverse complement strand
CATGAACAACAGCCGGTAGAGCCTCTGTAAGCGTTCCTGTTCTCGGGCATTGGTTTTGTGCTGTATAGCTTAGGGATGATGAGGGTGGGGGTGGTATCCTGATCTACTAGCATTGAAGGGCAAAATGTTAAAATATCGTCGTTCCGTAGCACATGAGACACTCTCTTGACGCAGGCGACTAATCTTCCGGGCATTGATTCCCCCCAAATTGATGAATTTTTGCAAGAATTAGCGACAATCCAAGACTCTGGTCCTAAGCGGATTGCGCTCCTTGGCTCGCGTCACGTCCCGATCACCCATCAGCACCTTATTGAAATGATGAGCTATGCCCTCGTGCTGGCGGGTAACCGCTTGATGACGTCAGGTGCCGTTGGCACCAATGCGGCGGCGATTCGGGGAGCAATGCGGGCAAACCCCAATTTGCTGACGGTGATCTTGCCCCAGAGTCTAGAGCGCCAACCTCGGGAATCCCGGCAACAACTGGACAAGGTGATGCACTTAGTGGAAAAACCAGAAAACGATCACCTGCCCCTTGCAGAGGCCAGCTCCCTCTGTAATCAGGAAATTATTTCCCGCTGCCAGCAATTAATTTGTTTTGCCTTCCACGATAGCCACACACTGCTGCAAACCTGTCAACTGGCAGAAGAACAGCATAAGGTGGTTACACTCTTTTACTTTGATTAGCCGGGGCGGTTTTCCTCACCTAGGGCGATTAAATCCCTATGCCAAAATAGGGACAGGGTTCAAGGTTGACACGCCATGGGCGGCTTTTACCACTGGTACCGAAATGTCCTGCGGCATCCTAAATATCGCTGGTTAATTATTGCCGCCAGTTTGATTTATTTGCTTAGTCCCTTGGATATTTCACCGGATATGCTGCCGATCGTCGGCCAGTTGGATGATGTAACTGTCATCGTAATCCTGGCCAGTGAGCTAACGCAATTGCTGGTGGAGCGGGTGAAACAAAAGCGATCGCCCCATGTTACCCCCACTGTAGATGCAGAAGCAGAGCACGTTTAGCAATTAGTCCCGCGATCGCAAGTCACTGCCAACGGAACGCAACAGCCAGCGGTTTTGTACATAGTTAAGGGCGCCGCTAATTAGTGCGGCTACCATTAAGATGCCAATGGCCGGCATAAAAAGGGGCTGCCAGAGACTCAGCCAGAGATCGAACCCCAACGGCAGGGCAAAAGAGCGCCCAACAAGCGCAATCACAAACCAGCCAAAACTGGCAAGGACAAAGAAAGTATCCGCTACCAAAAGCCAATTGAGCACTTCCTGCACCCGTGCCATGGCTATTCTCCCAGTACCCACTGTTTAACACGGGCAAGGCTCTCCCAATCAGGTTTGCGTTGCAGGCCATCGGCAAAGTTATCTATGACCTCTTGACGCAATTCAGCAACGGCAGCAATAACCGTTTGTGCCAGTTCAATATGGGGGCGCACACCCTTTTGCCCTGTTTCGAGCATCGCCACGGCAAGGTTAATGCGGGCTTGGGGATCCTCAGGGTTGAGTTTAACCGCTTTTTGGGCGGCCTTCAGCGCAGATTGGGGTTTGTCATCAAGGAGGTAGAGCCATGCTAGGCACGTCCAAGCAGAACTGCTTTTTTGGGCACGCTGGCAAATTTCTTTAAAAGTGGGAATAAGCTCTGAGGCAGGTGCCCCCTCCTTGTAACGGGCGATCGCTGCCTCAAATTGACGTTCGACTTCACTAATTGTCTGAGAGGTGGTCAATGGCAAGTCTCCTTAAGCAGAAAACGACGTACCACAGCCACAGGTTTGGGTGGCATTGGGATTGATAAACTTAAAGCCGCCGCCAATGAGGGCATTGCTGTAGTCGAGAACCAAGCCATAGATATAGAGCATACTCTTGGGATCTGAGACCACCTTGAAGCCATCATAGTCAAAGACTTGATCCTCAGGACGGATGTTGGCGGGGTCTTCAAAGTCCATCGTGTAGGACATCCCCGAACAGCCGCCCCCTTTGACCCCTACCCGCAAACACAGGTCTTTGCCGTGCTGATTGCGGAGTTCGAGCACGTGCTTGAGGGCAGCCTCAGTCATCATAATTCCCTTGGCGGGTTGTGTGGCCTGTGTCATTACCCACTCCTGAAAGACTTTAAACTTTATCGTAGCAAGTTCAGCGGTGGCTCACCATCTCATGGGCACGCTTAAAGGCTTCATCGAGCACCTCAGAGAGAGTGGGATGGGTGTGAACATTAAAGGCCAAGTGGCTCACGCTCTGGCGATCGCGAATAGCATTGGCCGCCTCTTGAATTAAATCCGAAGCGTGGAGGCCAAAAATATGTGCCCCCAGTAGCTCACCCGTATCGGCGCGGAAAATCACCTTGGCTAGGCCATCGGTTTCTGTTTCCGCCAGTGCTTTGGAGTTGCCCTTGAAGTAGGTGCGCACCACCTGTACCTCAAAACCTTCTTTTTCTCCAAGCTCACGGGCTTGGGGTTCCGTCAAGCCGACGAAGCTTATCTCAGGATGAGTAAAGGCCGCTGCAGGAATACTGCGATAATCCACTTGGTGAGGCCGCCCGACAATAGTTTCAACAACAGCAATTCCTTGCGCTGAAGCGGCATGTGCCAGCATCATTTTCCCCGTGGCATCGCCAATAGCCCACAAATGGGGAACGGGTTCACCCTCTTTAGTTACCGCCAGATACTCATCCACGGGAATAAAGCCGCGCTTGTCGGTACTCACGCCCACACTCTCTAAACCCAGGTCTTGGGTGGCAGGAATGCGACCGGTGGCGACAAGGCAGGCATCCACCTCTAGAACATCCACCAGTTCTTTTGTTTTTGCATCCGCCAACTCAATGACCACCGGACTGCCGGGAATGACGCGCTTGGCTAGGGTACCACTGTAGGTTTCAATGTCGCGAGGGGCAATCAACACGCGCTGCGCCTGCTTGGCAATATCTGGATCAAACGTGGGCATCAGTTGATCCAGTGCTTCAATCATGGTCACTTCACTGCCAAGGGCGGTGTAAATATCGGCGAATTCTAGACCAATATAGCCACTGCCAATAATGGCCACCCACTGGGGCAACCAATCCAACTTAATGGCATCGTCACTGGTATAAACGGTTTTGCCATCCACCTCAATGCCGGGGGGTACCCAGGGCACTGAGCCAGTGGCAATGATAATGTCTTTGGCTGTTACGGTTTTTTCGCCCGTAGCCGTGGCAATACTTACCTTTTGGGAACCGGCCACTCTACCACGGCCAATGAGCGTATCCACGCCAAGACGCTTAAGACTATTGGTGAGATCACTGCGGATTTTCTGCACCAGATTGGCGGCATGGGCAGCAACGCCAGCCCGATCTACATTCACTTGCCCCAGTTGAATCCCAAGGGCTTGCCAATGGCTGGCTTGGCGCAGTTCCCGCACGCGCCCAGCTGCCGCAAGGAGCGCCTTGGAAGGAATACAGCCGCGATTGACACAGGTGCCGCCCATTTCTGCGGCTTCGACAATGGCCGTTTTTAGACCCACACTAACGGCATGTAGGGCAGCCCCATGCCCCCCCACACCCGCACCAATAATCACCAAATCATAGTCAAAGCTCAAGGCCGCTTCTCCCCAACGGTATTCCCTTAGCTTATCAAAGGCTGTTCCCAGTGAGAACTTAGGCCTTTTGGCTATAGGCAGTTAGGGGTTCTTTGATCCAGCGAATATAGAGATGCTTGAAGGTGGATTTGAGGACGCGGGGGGCGCCAAAGTCAATGGGCATCATTTGCTGAGGCAGTTGCCAATCCCGAATGGCTAATTCATGGGGCTGTGCCAGGGGAAAGTCAATTTCACTGAGGTCGTAGTTGTAGCCAAGGGCTGTGGCGGCGCGTTGGGTGGGAATACGCTCAGGAGCCACGTTGAGAATGGCCACAAGGGCGCGATCAAGGGCAAAAACATCCTGACTGGCCCCCAAAACGTTGAGGGGCCGCGGTGTCCCGCCACTGGGGCCATTGCCTTCATGGCCGATAATGCCATCTACAATGGTTAAGTCTGGGGCGATCGCCCGTGCGGTTTCCACAAGCATGCGGCCAAAGCGATCGGCATCCTTACCGGCTTCCATGTGCCACCAGGCCTTCATTTTGCCGGGGACACAGCCAAAGAGATTTTTCACCCCAAGGGTCAACGTCAGTTGCACGTGGGATTTCACCTTGGGCAGGTTAATGACCACATCGGCAGCCATGGCCTCCTTGCTAAGGCGCAGATGGGCAAACTCAGGGTTATCGGTGGGGTAGCGATCGCCATGGAACTCAATGACCGGTAGATTCAATTCCTGAATAAAAGGCAAATAACCATTGTTGCGGGCGACCCCCAAGGCGGAGCCAAAGGCAGGCCCATCCCCTAGGAAGGGTTGTCCACCAACTGCCTGCACCATCTTGGCCACACAATAGACCAGCTCTGGACGGGTAACACATTCGTGTTTTGGCCGTGCGCCCGTGAGTAAATTTGGCTTGAGCAGCACGCGATCGCCCGGTTTAACCATCGCCGCCATTCCCCCTAAGGGGGCTAAGAGTTGTTCAAGGGACGCCCTAAGATGGTCAGGGTCGTAGGATGTTGCCCGCAGTAAACTTACGCTTGGCATAGGAGGCTTCTCTCCATTGGCATCTTTTCTCCACAGTGTGCCACAAAGATAAAATCCAAGCTTTTTTAACCCCCGTCTAATGCCCCCTGAAACTAACATTAGATGATGAAAAAGCTGCAAAAAGATACAGTAAACATACGATAGAGATAGGGAGATGTCTGCTAACAAGCGATTGCGAATGCCCCAAGGCCTTGAATCAGAATTTCGACAGCAGGTGGACCGCCTGCATCGCCTTACCGTTCTTATGCGCTGGAGTGTGGTGCTCTTTCTTTGGTTGACTGTGGGCACCGTGAGTCTCTGGGGCTTTCGCTATGAAATCAGCCTCATGCGAGAGCATTTTACGTGGGCAGCGTTGCGCTATGGCATTCTCTTCAATCGGCTACCGGCAATTGGCCTAGCCCTGTGTATTGGCATGACCCTGAGTGTTCTTTACTGGCAGACCCGCAACATTTTCTGGGGCAGACCTCGCCAGTGGCAACAACGTCTAGAAAAACAAGTGCTGCGCATTCGTCAACAGGGGAAACGTCATCCTCTATGGCATTGGGTATGTCGGCAGTAGCAGAGCTGCCAAGGGCGCCGGCACCGGAAAAACAATCAGCAGCAGCAACACCAGTGCCATCAAGCCGAGGGCATCGCGCCAGTTATCCAATTCACTGACATCATTGAGGGCAGGTTCATCAAAGGCGGGCATAAAGAATAAAATCAGTGCCCAGACAAAAAGCCATGGTTGAGTAAACGAGAGAATCAGCACGAGTAAACGGCTCACTTGGCCAATGATCGCCCCCAGCCGATGGCCATACATGGCATGAACAATGTGACCCCCATCCAACTGCCCCACTGGCATGAGGTTCAAAGCTGTTACCACCAAGCCCAGCACCCCAGCCACTGCCATTGGATGGAGGTGCAGCGCACTGTCATCCTTGAGGGCAGCGCCAAAAATTGCTTTGGCAATGAGGGCAAACAGAATCGAAATGCGTGGGCTAAACACCTGAGGATTGAGGGCCTGCTCTGCAGCATTGGCGGGCAGTTGCACCACCTCAGACTGTTGTAACCCCCAAACCAAAATCGGTAGGGTGACCAGCAACCCAGCAATTGGACCTGCAATACTGATGTCAAAAAGGGCGCGGCGATGGGGAACGGGCGATCGCATTTGGATAAAGGCACCTAGTGTGCCCATCGCAAAAGGTAGAGGAATAAAGTAGGGCAGCGTTGCCTTGACACCGTAATACCAAGCCGTAGCAAAGTGTCCTAGTTCATGGATGCCCAAAATCAAGAGCAGGCTGACGCTGTAAGGCAACCCCTGCCAGAGCAAACTTGGATTGAGCCGCAATTCTTTCGCCGTCAGGTCAGGTGCAGCAAGTGCCAACCCGGCAACAGTGGTGGTGAGAAATGTGAAAGCAAGTAGGCCAAGGCTCAGGGCGGGACGAAAAAGCTGTTGGGGCTGGGGCAGGCGATCGCGGGGAATCAAGGCAAAAAAGGGCTTATTACTTAGACCCACTTGAAACATGACCAAAAAGCGATCGCCAAACCGTTGGGCAATATTGCGCTCCACTGTTTCATAGACTTGGCTGGCATCACCGCGCATTTGCCCTCGGCAGATCACTGCCTGCGGACGATACTCAATTTGTTGCAAGTAATACATGCCCCAAGGGAAACAGCTCTGCAATTGCGTTTCTTCATCCTGACTGAGGAGCTTGCCATTTTCCGTCAGTGGGGGTGTCAAAGGCGGCGCTGTCGGTGGTGCCGCGGGTAGGGGGGGCTGGCCTCGGCGCAAAAGCACAAGGTACAGCACAGAACTGGTCACAAAAACAAAGATCAACCATCCTGACGGCACAGGGGTATTCCCTAGCAGCAGCAGCCAACCCCCAATAAAAAATGCTGGCAGCATCAGCACCAGCCACAGGAGCCACCAAGGAGTTTGACTGACACGGGCAGCACTCTGGCGGACAATAAAGACTAAGATCAAACCCAATACAATAAGGGAAATCCATGTCATGATTTCGATACCTGTGGCTCAACAACAGAAACCGCCCCGCCTTGTATTGCCCATGGTCTATGGGTTTCCACCAAACCGCGAGACGCTGGGAGGCACTGCTTATCTCATTGTAGAAAATGATGGCAATACCCTTATTGATTCCCCCCCTTGGACCGATAGCAGTCAAGCCTGGCTCAGGGAACAGGGTGGCCTTAAGCGCCTCATCCTGACCCATCGGGGGGCGATCGCCCGTGTCAGGGAGATTCAACGCACCTTTAACTGTGAAGTAATCATCCATGCTCAGGAGGCCTATCTTTTGCCCCAAGTGACGGTAACCTCGTTTAACCACCATCTAGCCATCGGTGAAACCCTCGAAATTCTCTGGACACCCGGCCATTCCCCCGGCAGTGCCTGTGTCTATTGGTATCCTCAAGGGGGCGTTCTCTTTACCGGCCGCCATTTGCTACCCACGCCTACGGGAGAACTGGCACCGATTAAAACGGCCACCACCTTCCACTGGCCTCGGCAACTGCGCAGCGTTGAAGCCTTAAAAGCCTTCTGTCGGCAGAAGTCCTTGAGTTATTTGTGTCCGGGAGCGAATATTGGTTTTCTGCGGGGGAGCCTAGCGATCGCCAATGCCCAAGCCGTTTTGCAGGAACTCTCTGTTGATAACCTTTTGGTTAACAAGGTTTAATGTTTTCTTAATTTTTCCATGAGGGTAATACAGGTTCGGAAAAAGGAACTTAGAGAGATCGTTAAGCCTCACTTGTATCAAGACTTGCATCCTCTATAGTAAAGGTGGGCAGAGGGAACAAGCCCAAGGAATACCAAGGAAAAAAACAAGGTTAGTTGTTGGAGTTGTTCTCTCTGTAAACCATCCCATGGGCAATCTAAAACCTTAAGGAACACAGGAGGATAAGCGTATGGCACTCGTTCGTTGGGAACCGTTCCGCGAAATCGATGCGATACAACGCCAAATGAACCGTCTATTTGATGAATTGATTCCCTTGACCGAACGCCGCAGTGATCTTAGCTTCCTGCCGGCAGCGGAACTAGAAGAAACTCCCGATGCTTTACTTCTAAAAATTGAACTGCCCGGCATGGATGCCAAAGACTTAGATATTCAAGTCACGGCGGATGCGGTCTCTGTCAGTGGCGAACGCAAATCTGAAAGTAAAAGCGAAAGCAACGGTATCAAACGCACCGAATTCCGCTACGGTAAATTCCAACGGGTCATTCCTCTGCCAGTGCGGATTCAAAACACCGACGTCAAAGCCGAATACAAAGATGGCATCCTGCACCTGACCCTGCCGAAAGCAGAAGAAGAGAAAAACCGCGTTGTCAAGGTGAACCTTGGCTAGTCCGCCGCTGTCGAGGCCGAACCTCAAGGTTATCAAACCGGTAAAGATCCCCCAGCAATGGGGGATTTATTTTTGAGTGTAAATGTCAAAGAAAACTATGAAGCTAAAGCCACTTCCACCAGTTGCTGCAATTCGCCACTTTGGTATAGTTCAATGAGAATATCTGAACCACCGATAAACTCCCCATTGATGAACACTTGGGGAATCGTTGGCCAGTTGGAATACTCCTTAATTCCTTGGCGAATTTCAAAATCCTCAAGGACATCCACCGTTTCATAGGGAACACCGAGGGCGTTCAAAATTTGCACTGCGTTGTTAGAAAACCCACATTGGGGCATCAGCTTACTACCCTTCATAAAGACAATGATCTTGTTGCTCTTGACAAGGTGATCAATTTTGGCGTGGAGTTCGGGTGTCATTGTTGGTTCTCCTTCTGAAATTGAACAATTAAAAGCAATGGATTGAATTGTCGGCTATTGAAGTTGTGCCCATTGTTGCGGGGTATAGGTCTTGAGGGCAAGGGCATGGAGTTCATTGCTGGCCATCAGCTCCTTGAGGCTGCCATAGACCAATTGGTGCTGCTGCACCAGTGGCTTACCCTCAAAGGCGGCAGAAACCACTACAGCTTCGTAATGATCCCCACCCCCGGTCAAATCCTGCACTTGAACAAAAGCATCAGGCAAGCTGGATTGAATTAAGGTGGTCAGTTGTTCAGGGGTAACCATAGATAATCATTTATTAATGACTGGAATCAAGAACCAGTGAATCTATCTCCTTTAGTCTATCGCTAAATGTCTAAATGTTCTCCAAATGTTCAGTTGTCGAAGTCTGGAGGGGTTGACACCGGCGGAGGGCGCGCACCAAGTCTTCAAGGTTAATGGGCTTGCTTACATAGTCATCCATACCGGCATTGCGACACAGCTGGCGATCGCTCTCCATGGCATTGGCTGTCATCGCAATAATGCGTGGGCGGGGTTGGTTCAGCCGTTGAAACAGGTCAATCACCTCTCGCGTGGCCGTCAACCCATCCATTTCTGGCATTTGCATATCCATCAAAATCACATCGTAGGGTTGCCGCTGCACAGCATCTAGCACCTCTAACCCATTGGCGGCAATATCACCACGATAGCCTAATTTTTCCAAAATGCGTAATGCCACCATTTGATTCACCTTGTTATCCTCAGCAACAAGAATACGTAAGGGCGGCAAATCCTGCTTTAGACTATCGATGGACACGGTTTTGCTCTTGCTGGTTTTAGCT